>JANRLN010000105.1:0-6014 GCA_033762515.1 Planctomycetaceae bacterium | reverse complement strand
GTGGTGTGTCGTGAGTGGCGTGTCGCGCGGCGGACTAGCAAGGGGTGCCGCTGGCTCTCGACTCTCGACTCTCGACTCTGGACTCCCCCTCAACGGCGGCGTCCTCGAACCAATCACCATCTTGCTCCCGACATGCCTGCTTAATCCGCCGGAGCATGCCGACTCGGCGTTGTGTCCCGCGATGGTGGGGGGGAATGTCGAAACGTCGCAGCGCGTTGTCGATGTGCTCCTGGGGGCGCTCGATCTCGCCGCCGCCAGCCAGGGGACGATGAACAACCTCACATTCGGCGACGCCACGTTCGGTTACTACGAGACGATCTGCGGCGGAAGCGGGGCGACTTCGTACGCCGACGGCGCCGACGCCGTCCACACGCACATGACCAACACGCGGCTGACCGATCCCGAGATCATCGAACGCCGTTATCCGGTGAGGTTAAGGGAATTCACCATTCGGCGGGGATCCGGTGGTGCGGGCGCCCATCGCGGGGGCGACGGCATTCGGCGGGTGATCGAATTCCTGCGACCCGTGCGGGTCTCGATTCTCACCGAACGCCGGGGTCGATTTGCTCCCTACGGCTCGCACGGCGGCGCACCCGGTCAATGCGGCAGCAACACGCTGTTGCGAGCGGCGGGAGTCACAGAAGACCTCGGCGGCAAGGCGTCGCTGGACGTCGAGGCGGGAGACGTCCTCACCCTCGAATCCCCCGGCGGCGGCGGTTGGGGCCGCCCATCAACGTAATGTAGCCATCTGACAAAGCAGCCATCACGCTCCGCGTGATGAGCGGGCGCTGTGCAACGCTTTCCATCGGCGATGCGTTCATTACCGAAGTGCGTCCGAGCCAGAATCCGCAATCGTCCCCGGCAGGTCGGAGAGGCATTTTCCAAACTCGGGTGATGGGACCACAGACTCAACCCCGGCTACCTTGAACATCCCGACGAGACACAGAGTCTGTTGAATCTTGACCGCCCCCCTACGGCAAAAACCCGCGTTCGCGCAGTTCGGTGATATTATCCGCCGCGCTTTGCATCACCCGCTCGGTGGCGTAGCGCATCACGGCCAGGCCCGCGCAACCGGCCGGGGCGGTGAGGATCGCGACGCGTTCTTCGTCTTCCAGGTCGAGCCGCCGGTTCAAACGGTCCACGGTTTCTTCCACGCTGTCGGACGTCAACTTTCGCGACAAGCCGCGATTCTTCAACCGCAGGTGGGAGAATGAGGCCGAGCGCGCCAGCAGAAAGCGGGCGAAGCCCGAATCTTCCTCGTCGTCGTCGGAGTCAAAAAAATCTTCGAACTCGGGTTCGATGTTGTCGGGGGTGATGATCAGCGGGCGGGTGATTTTCACCAGCCCCTCGCGCAGGGAGACCATGTCCCCCGGCTTTTTCCCGGCGAGGACCAGGAAGTAGGGAAGTTCCGTTTCGCCGAACGTAAACAACCCGTAAGGGACGTTGCGGGCGATGGTCACCGATTCCCACGCCTGTCGAAACCGGCGTTCATTGTCGAACGCGTCAAATGCGGACAAAATACCTCTCCTTGGGGAACCACGCCTGGCAACGGCGTTGCCGACGTCACCCCGTCCCAGTTGAGTCGATCCGTGGAGCGAACGCAACTCGAAACGCGGCCTATCCCAGCCCGTACACCCGCAGAAAATAGTAGCCTGCCAGCGCGAACCCCAACCCCACGACGAATCGCCGCACCAGCGTCCGATCCAGCCGGCGGGCCAGTGCGGCTCCGAGGAACCCTCCGCAGACGGCGGCGATGGTCATGGGCCACGCGTGGACCCATGAAACTTGGCCGCTGGTTGCGAAAATCACCGCGGCGACCAGGTTGATCGCCGTGCCGAACAGCGACTTCAGGGCGTTCATGCGGTGAAAGTCGTCGACTCCGATCATCGAGAGTGCGGCGAGCATCAAGATGCCGATCCCTGCACCGAAGTAGCCGCCGTAAATCGCGACCAGAAACTGAAACCCGACGATCCCCCAGATCGTCCGCGCGGAGGGTTGCTGGTGCGGCTGGCCAACGCCGGTCCAGCGGGCGATCGTGGGCTGCAGGGCGAGCAGCGAGGTCGCCGTCAGAATCAGCCACGGCACCAGGGCCTCAAACGTTTCGGCCGACAGGCGGATGAGGAGGAACGAGCCGACGATGCCGCCGAGGAACGACGGGGCCAGCAGCCATTTGATCCAGCGGCCGGTGCCGCGGAATTCCCGTCGATAGCCCCACATGCTGCCGACCGATCCCGGAAGCAGCGCCACGGTGCTGGTGGCATTGGCGGTCACGGCGGCAATTGGGGTTCCCCCCAAGACCCAGATCAGCGTGGGAAAGGTGAGGAGCGTTCCTCCACCGGCGACGGAATTCACCGCTCCGGCCGCGAAGGCCGCCAGACACAACCAGACCAATGCCATGAGACTCGCGCCCAGGGAAAACGGGGATCGTCGGCGTGGGGAAAACGCGGCGAAGCAGCCCGGAGTTCGCGGAATCGTAACCCATTCGGGCAATGGAGTCTGTCGAGTCGCAACGACTTGGCTGGAATCGGTGTTGGCGAGCGCAGGGAAGGGGGTTATCCTGACTTCTGAAGGCGAGTCCGCCTGCGACGGCAGCCTCGGCTTGCAGCGCAAACGATATCAGGAAAAAGGGTTGCGCCGGACAATCCCAGTGGAGACCCCCGCGGGGGATGCGGCGCTTCCCGGGTGATCCGTCACGCCGCCGAATCGGTCCCAACACTTGGCTCCCCTGCGACGTAAGTTCCTGTGGAGCGAAGCATGAAGCAACTTATGACTCGTCCCGACACGGACGCTGCCTTGGAAATGGATACGGGGGGCATCGGCAACGAGGCCCGTCTGGTGGACGAAGCGCGCCGTGGGAACAAGGCGGCGTTCGGGGAACTGGTCCTGCGGTACGAACGTCGGCTGTTGCGTCTGCTTCTGCAATTCACGCGCGACGAAGACCTCGCCGAAGATTTTGCCCAGGAAACGTTTGTGCGAGCGTATCAGCGCCTGGATCAGTTTGATCCATCGCGGCGCTTTGGTCCCTGGCTGTTTCGCATCGGCGTGAACCATACGCTGGATTACCTGCGGCGGCGGAAGCGCCGCGGCTGGTGGTCTCTGTTCAGCGAATCCAATGGGGAGCGGCTCCCCGACCCGGAAGCTGCGGACCCGCGAGAAGCGCTGGATCTCAGCCAGGAGGTCCACCGCGTGTTGGAACAATTGCCGGAGACGTACCGCACCGTGCTCGTGATGCGGGACCTGGAGAACTTTTCGACGTCGGAAATCGCCGCGATTTTGAATCGTAAGGAAGCCACGATCCGTTGGCGGCTGGCGGAGGCGCGTTCGCGGTTCCAGCATCTGTGGACGAAACGGCTCAACGCCGGATCGACGACCGTGGATGTTCCAACCGGCCTCGCGCCTGCGGACGAGGAATCTTGAAGTCTGATCGACCCAGTTCGATTGACCCAGTTCGGTCGGCCCGGTTCGATTGGCCCGGTTCGATTGGCAGGGGTGGTGACCAGGATTTGCTGCAAACAAGTTTTTCAATGGCCAGGTGTGGGGTGCAAGTGATGGATTGTCGGCAGGCACAATCGCTGATGGCATTGATTGTGGGGCAGGATCACGGCGACTCGCCGTCGGTGGACGGGTTGGAACGGCACGTCGAGCATTGTGCCGCGTGTCAGAAGTTTCACCAGGACTTGCAGGTTTCCCAGGCCGTATTGCAGGAGGCGCGGCTGCAGGTGGTCTTTCGGCGACGGGTCTGGCCCAGTGTGGCGGCGCGGCTTTCGGAAGGGGAGCGAACCGCGCGATTCGCGCGCCTGAACGTCTGGGTGCCGACGGCCGTCGCGGCGGCGGCCTGTTTGTTGCTGGTTTCGGTGGCCCTCTTTGAAGTCCAGCGGCGGAATGCCGAATTGTTCCCGGGGATGGCCTGGCAGGGATCTCCGTCGCGCGATCTCTTTCGGACCGACCCGCAATTCAGCGCCTCGCATGGAAATCTTCCCTCCGAGGCCGACTTTGAACGCTGGTTGAGTCGTCCGGGTCAGCCTGTGCCCACGCAGGTGCGTGACTTCCAATTGCGAACGGCACGCAATCCGGCCGCGTGGTAGTCGCGCAGACCCTTCCTCACCCCAACGGCGTTGGGACGCGATTTCAAAAAAGGAGCGCCCGCCTCCCCGAACGGTCTCTCTCGGCCGGATTGATGGCGCGGCGGGGCCAGGATGCGCGCCGCGGAGCGTGTCCGCAGTCGCTCGGAACCTTCAGCCAATCGTGCGCAACTCATCGCATCGCGTGAAGATTCCGGTGCGATCGTTCGAGCGACGCATCGCGCCCTCTCCAAACGGCCTCGCCAAGTCCAATTGACGCCACTTCACGGGACGCTGGCTGCAGCTGGCCATCTTCGCAATGGCGCCGCGCCCTTGGAGAGTGTGCCCGAGGACGTTGATGAAAGCACCCAGCCGTGGTGCGTGTCCGACCGGGAAATGACGGCCGACTAGCGGCCCACCACACTGAGTAAGACCACGACGGCGATGCCGAACATTGCAACCAGCGCCAACATGCTCCACCATGCCGCGGAACGTACGCGGAGCAGATCGGCGACGGCTTCGCGGCGAGCTTCCAGCTCGAATTGTTGGGTTTCCGACATCTTAACTCCTTGAGAAACGCGTCGCAGACTCGAATTCACTCTCGGTGTTTCTCAGTTGTAGGCGCCTGCCGTCCCCGCGTTACATGGAAGGGACCGGAATCGGCGGAATTTCCCAGTATTGACCCGGCACTCCCGCTTGGGTTCGCAAACTTCGGAAACGGAGCACTCGTTTCCTGAATTACTCCGTTTCACGCCAAGTCTTTCAGGCCACGGGGCGGAGACTTGCATGCGCAGGGATTCAATTTCCTCTGAAAGAGTCGGCAATCACGGGAGTATCCATTGAACACCCGTCGGCGCGGTGCGGACCGTTCTGTGATCAATCAACGTCGCCGGGTCTGGCTCAGATCACAAGAACTTCAGCGAACGACGCTTCACGGAACGACGCCATGTCGACTCACGTCTTTCGGCCGATGCTTCTGGCCGCAGACTCGCCCGATGGATCCTCTGCCGCGGCTCGCGAACCCTCGGTTCCGAAGACCGATGCTCAATTGCTGGACGCTTACTCCCAGGCGGTGATTCAGGTGGTGGAGGCGGCGTCTCCGGCAGTGCTGAGTCTGACGGGTCTGCAGGGTCAAGGGGGGGCAGGGTCCGGGTTCCTTGTCTCGGCGGACGGTTACGCCATCACCAACAGCCACGTGGTTGCCGGTCGCGAAGCACTGCTGGCAACGACCACCGATGGCGATCGGCTGCAGGCCCGCGTCGTTGGGGACGACCCGGCGACGGACCTGGCAGTGCTGCGAGTGGCTGCGTCGGATCTCCCGTACGCTCGCATGGGGGATTCGCAGGTGCTGCGAGTTGGCCAACTGGTCATTGCCATGGGAAGTCCGCTCGGCCTGGAGTCGACCGTTTCGACCGGGATTGTCAGTGCGCTGGGGCGCAGCCTGCGTGGACGCGATGGTCGACTCATCGACAAGGTGATTCAGCACACCGCACCCATCAATCCCGGCAATTCCGGCGGCCCCCTCGTGGACACCCGCGGACAGGTCATCGGCGTCAATACGGCGATGATCGCCCTGGCGCAAGGCTTGGGTCTGGCGGTGCCCGCGAGCACGGCCGAATGGGTGTTGGGCGAAATCCGGATGCACGGGGGCGTTCGCCGGCGTCAACTCGGGATTGCGGCCCGCGTGACGATGTTGCCGCGCTCACTGGTGCGCGAGCTGGACTTGCTGGGGACTTCTGCCGTGGAGGTTCTGGAAGTCGCCGACCGATCGCTCGCCGACCGCGCCGGTCTGAACTCCGGCGACCTGATCGTGGCACTGGCCGACCGGGTGGTGGAGACAATCGATGATCTGCACCGCCTGCTGACCCTGATGCCGGTCGATCAAAGTGTGCGGTTGACGATCGTGCGCGACGATCGGCTGGGGGTCATCGATTTGCCAAGGGACGGTCAGTA
>JANRLN010000104.1:0-5894 GCA_033762515.1 Planctomycetaceae bacterium | reverse complement strand
TTCGATCTGAAAGACGCCCAGTCGCGGCTGAATCGTCCCAGTCGCGGCGAGTTCCGCTGTTTGAACTGGTCGGACGGCAGGGTGCTGTGGTCGGCGCCCGAGCCGGGGCATGCCAACATCATCGTCGCTAACGGCAAACTGCTCCTGTTCAACGATCGCGGCGAACTGCGTCTCGCCGAGGCCTCTGCCGAAAGGTACACCGAGTTCGGGGCCACGACCGTCTTCACCGACGAGATCTGCTGGACGCCGCCCGCACTTTCCGAGGGGCGAGTCTTTCTGAGGACGCAAACGCGCGCGGCCTGTCTGTACGTGGGACGGAAACCTTTGCAGGCGGAGCAACCGGTGCAAACGATCGCCGAGATACCGCAGAGCACGCGGTTCGATGCTTCGATCCTCATCGGCGGCGAACGGGAGTTTCCGGCGACGACGCCCGAATGGAGCGAGTACCGACTGTGGTACCTGTGGACGTTGGCTGGCATCGTGGTCGCGTGGGTCGCACTCGGCGGCGTTCGAGTCGTCGGCTGGCGGCTGCTGCCGCGAACTTCAACCGGCCCCGCGCGGCCTGACGCAATCGGACGCGTCGTCTACTGGGGGATCCTGCTGGGCGCCGGAGTCGGCGGGAGCGCCGCGTTGAACTCCGAGAGTGCCGACTACGTCTTCACCTGGCCGCTGGCGCTGTGGGGATTGATGCAACTTGCGGTCGAGGCATCACTGTGGGCAATCCGTCAGCAGCACAACCGCTGGGCCGGCTGGCAGGCCCGAGGAGCGATCCTGCTCTTCGTCCTCGGTTGCGGTCTGTACTTTCATCTCTGCCGCCAACTGGGAGCCGCGATCGAATGGTCGTTTCTCAGCGGCTTCATCGCGGCCTATCCGTTGTCCGTCATCGGGGACGGAATACAGCGCCGGCTGCGTGCCCACGACATCCTGTGGATGCTCGCAGTGCACGCGGCATCGTACTCCGCATATTTCTGGGGATGTGCCTGGTTCGCCAAATGGTGGCTGCGCGTCGGCAGTTGACGATCAACGCATGAAAACCTCGCGATCGGAACGCGCCACATCCTTGCGTGCCTGTTCCTGTCCGCCGACAATGCTCAAAACTGACCCACATTTGCCGCGACAGCGGCGCATTCAACAAGCCCGAGACGATGACCACCACTCACGATCTGATCCGCGATCTGCGCAAGAACAACGGCTCCAAAATTGTCTTGCTCGTTGGTGATGGGCTGGGGGGCTTGCCCCTGGCCCCCGGCGGAAAGACGGAACTCGAAACCGCCAAGACGCCGCATCTCGACGCGCTGGCCCAACGCGGCACCCTGGGACTCAGCATCCCCGTCCTGCCGGGCATTGCTCCCGGCAGCGGTCCGGGTCACCTGGGGCTGTTCGGCTACGATCCGCTGCAATTCAAGATCGGCCGCGGCGTCCTGGAAGCCCTGGGAATTGATTTCGCGCTCGGGCCCAACGACGTCGCGATCCGCGGCAACTTCTGCACGATCGACGCCGCCGGCAACATCACTGATCGGCGGGCCGGGCGGATCGGCAGCGACATCGGCAAGAAGCTTTGCGAAAAGCTCGACCAGATCAAGATCCCCGGCGTGGAAGTCTTCGTCCGTCCGGTGAAGGAATATCGCCTCGTAATTGTCTTCCGCGGCGAAGGGCTGTGGGGTGACGTCGACGACACCGATCCGCAGGCCACGGGCGTGCCGCCACTCGCGGCGATGCCGCGCAACTCGGGATCACAGAAGACCGCCGACATCGCCAACGAATTCCTGCGGCAGGCGCGGCAGATTCTGAAGGACGACGCGCCGGCGAACTTCCTCACGCTGCGCGGCATCGACAAGCTGCCGGGAATCCCGACCTTCGAAGAGGTCTATGGGCTGCGGGCCGGGGCCATTGCGGTCTACCCCATGTACCGGGGTTTGGCTCGACTGGTCAGCATGAGCGTGCTCGACGCCGGGCAGACGCTCGACGACCAGATGGAACGGCTCCAGGCGGAGTGGAACAACTACGACTTCTTTTTCATCCACTTCAAGTACACCGACTCCACGGGCGAAGACGGCAATTTCGCGGCAAAGGTGCAGCGGACCGAGGAACTCGACGGCTGCATTCCGAAGATCATGGCGCTCAAGCCCGACGTGCTGATCGTCACCGGCGACCACAGCACCCCGAGCAAGATGATGTCGCACAGCTGGCATCCCGTGCCGACATTGCTCGTCGCCGAAAACTGCCGCTACGACGGCAGCACCGAATTCGGGGAAGCGGCCTGTCTCCGCGGCGGCCTGGGCCAATTCGAAGCCAAGTACCTGATGATGCTGGCGATGGCGCACGCCGGGCGGCTGGACAAGTACGGCGCGTGATTCATCGTGATCGCTGATTCAGCGGACATCGGAAGCCCAGCCTTGGCGAAGGCTGGGCTTTTTTGCAGTGCTCGCTCACACCGGCGCCGGCTCGTTCAGCACCAACCAATAAACGCCCAGGTGCCCCACCGCCTTCAGGAAATCGTTGAAGTCGACTGGTTTGCGGATGTAACTGCAGGCGCCCTGGCTGTAACTGGTGAGTATGTCTTCGTCCTCTCGGGAAGACGTCAGCACCACGACCCGCAACCGATGCAACTGCGGGTCGGTCCGCAATTGCCCCAACAGGTCCAGGCCCCCCAGCCGCGGCAACTTCAAGTCCAGGAGCACCAGCGCGGGGAGTTGCTGCACGTCCCGGCCGAGGTAGCTTCCGCGACCATGCAAATAGTCCAACGCTTCGACGCCGTCGCGAACGACAATGACTTCGTTCGTCAACCCGTTCTTTTGCAGGGCACGCAGCGTCAGCACCACGTCGTCGGGATTATCTTCGATCAACAGAATCGATCGTGAGGACATGGACGGCCTCGGTTCCACTGTCAGTTGAGATGTTGAGACCGGTTGGCCAGTCTGAGAAACTTGTGAGTCAGAAGTACTGTAGTTCAGAATTCCACCGTCGCCATTCGGAAGTCTCCCTAGACGCATGCAGGGTTCGCCGAACCGGCCGTTTCTCATTCTGTCCGGCCGGCCCGACAACCGCAGATCGTCAAAGTAACGAGTCGTCGGCCGTCGCGATATTGTAGGACCTGGCGTCTCAACCCCAGAGTCAGCAGCGATCGGACGCGTCGGCGGATGTGGGAATTTCCCCTGACGGAACCCTTTTCTTCGCCGCAAACATCGGCGACACTTCATGCGTTGATCGACAGCGACTCCCGTTCTCCGAAACTACCCTGCATCGCTGCCCCCACCGACCTCCTCTGCGAGACCCTACCCATGTTTCCACGGCGTCGCTGGCTGGTTGCTTGTGTGGTGCTCAGCACGGCGTTTCGACAATCGGTAGCCCAGGAACCCAAAGTCCTGCTGGGACACACGGACCCGGCGTATTGCGCACTGTATACGTCCGATGGGTCGCGACTCCTGACAGGCGCCTTCGACAAGACGCTCAAGCTTTGGGATTTGAAGACATCGACCGCCATTAAGACCATGCAGGGTCACACCGGGCTGGTCTTGTGTCTGGATCTCTCGCCCGATCAATCTCAGATCGTCTCTGGTTCGCTCGACAACAGCCTGCGGGTCTGGGACTACCCCAAGAACCAACCCATCGCCGAATGGAAGCCCCACGGATCATCCGCCGCCCTCGCGACCAGCGCCGACGGTGCCTGGATCCTGACGGGAGGCCAAGATCAAACGCTCCGACTTTGGAACGCCGCCGATCGGCAGTTGATCCGCGAGATCGGCGGCCTGCCGTTTCCGATCACGCGCGTCGCCCTGCGGGCGGACAAACAGCAACTCCTCGCGGCCGATGCCGCGGGCTTCATCCGCTATTTCAATCCGAACGACGGGGCGGCGCAGGGCGTTGTCGGCGCTCACCCGGGCGAAATCACCGGGTTGGCGTATCCTCCCAACAACGCCTTTGTGCTCAGTTCCGGTGCGGAAGGCTGGGTACGACGGTTTCCCAATCAGTTGCCCCCATCACGAAAGGGTGCGGGGCACACGGCCCCCATCGTGGCCCTGAAAGTCAGTCCGAACAACCAGTACTTCGTTACGGCATCGGCCGATCAGACCGTCCGCATCTGGGGACTGGGAGACGCCAAGGAACAGCGCCGACTGGAAGGCCACGCCGGCGTGATCGCTGCGGTGGCCCCCAGTGCCGACGGCGGGCGTGTTCTCACCGGCGGCGCGGACAAGACTCCCCGCCTGTACGACGTGGGAAGCGGCCAACTCTTCAAAGCCTATCCCGAGCAGGCCACACCCATCGTCGCGGTCGCCATCCACCCCAACAATCAGGAACTGGCGGTCGCCGATGGTTCCGGGGCGATCAAGATCTATCGCATCAACGAGGCGACCGAAGTCCGCACCCTCGCCGGACATCCCGGCGGAACATTCAGCCTTAACTACGCATCTAATCACCAGTGGCTGATTTCCTCTGGGGCCGATAAGGCAGTCCGCGTGTGGAGCAACGGCGACGGTGCGGAAGTTCGCAAATGGGATCTTCCGGAACCTGCGCGGGGGGTGTCGATCTCTCCCGACAGCAGCGTCCTCGCGGTGGGAGCCGATGACAAACTGGTTCGACTTTTCTCCCTCGGCGACGGCAGCCTGCAGCACACCTTTCCACCACTCGCCGACGGTGTGGTCGCGCTCGAAATCACCCGAGACAACCAGCATCTCGCCTTCGTCGGCAAAGACGGCCGCATCCACGTCTGGTCCCTGCCGCAGAAACGTCTGCTGCAGCAGTTCTCGGCGGCGAGCGGAACGATCGCCGCCCTGGGTTGGAACGGCGATCACCGGACGCTGGTTTACGGCGGGCAAGACGCCCAGGCGTATGTCGACACCCTCTCGGCGGTGTTTGCCCACGAGGCCGATCCACAGCGCGTGAACGCCCTTGCCGCCCATCCCAACAGCTCCTGGCACGCCACCGCCGGCAACGACGGCCAGGTGAAACTCTGGGACAGCGGCAGCGGCAACCCCATTCGCCAGTTCCTCGGGCACCAGGGCCCCGTGAAATCGATTGCGCTTCGTCCCGATCAGCAGCAGCTCGCCAGCGGCGGCAGCGACCAGAGGTTGATCCTTTGGAACATCAACGATCCCTCGAAGCCGCAATATGACATCAAGACGCCCGCGGAGGTGACTCAGCTCGCCTACAGCCCCGACAACAAAAAGCTGATCGCCGCGGGGAGCGACAACCTGCTCCGCAGCTACGAGCCGACGCCTCTCAATCCCCAGCCGCCGATGCCGCCGTCGCAGGAACCCGCCCAGGTGACCGACGGCCATACAGCCGCGATCACCAGCCTCGCCTGGTCCACGGACAACATGAGCGCTTACTCCGCGGCCAGCGACGGGGCCGCGCGCATCTGGAAGATCGCTTCCATCGGCGCCACCGCCACGCTGAGTGGTCATCAATCGCAGGTTTACGCCGTCGCCTGGGATCCCACCGGCAAGTTCATCGCCTCGGCATCCAACGACAAAACGGTCAAACTCTGGGACGCCGTCACCAAACAGAATGTGCGAACGTTCGCGCCGCAAGGCGGGGCGATCTACGCCCTCTCCTTTACGGCGGACGGCCAAAGCATCGTCACCGCCGGGGGCGACAAAACGGTTCGTCTTTACAAGACCGCCGACGGGGCCGAAGTCCGGCAATTCAGCGGACAGACGGATGCCGTCTACACGCTGGCGATCAGCCCCAACGGACAGTTCCTCGCGGCCGCGGGCCTGGATCGTCAGATCTTCCTGTGGGACCTTGCCGGGGGCAATCTGGTGCGCGCGCTGAAGGGCCATTCGGACGATATTTACCGGATCGACTTCAACACTCCCGGCAACCGCCTGGTGTCGGTAGGTTATGCCGGAAACCTGCGCATCTGGGACCCCAACCAGGACCAGCCGCTGCAC
>JANRLN010000103.1:0-19731 GCA_033762515.1 Planctomycetaceae bacterium | reverse complement strand
CACCAGGTCGACATCCTCGGGACCGACCTCGTGGCGGCTCCGGGAGTGGCCACCGACTTCGCCGTCAACGGCGTCGCCCGCGACTCCATCGGCCAGATCAACTACGCCTTCTACCAGATCAACGACATGTTGAAGGCTGGTGTCCGCCAGGAATGGTACAAGGCTGATAGTGTTTCCTATAACACCATCACCTACGGCGTGAACATCAAGCCGACCAACAACCTGCTCATCCGTCCGGAAGTGCGGCACATGTTCTCCCCCGCCAACAACACCGTCTACACCGGTGTCGGCGGCAACCGCGCTGAAAGCCTCTACAACCAGACGGTCTTCGGCGTCGACGCGATCCTGACCTACTAAAGAGTCATCGCGGGCCACGTGCCTCTCGGCTGCAATCCTGACCGGCCGGTCTTCTCCCTGAAGACCGGCCGGTTTTCTTGTTTCCGGGGCCGGCCCCGCGCAATTTCTCTACGCCATCCGCAGGTTCAAGCGGCGTGCCAGATTCATCGGCTTCCATTTCCCTGGTGGCGACCCTCTCGTTGAGCGACTGCGACCTGTCCGCCGCCGGACCGGGCGCCCGATTCGAGCGGCGCAGCCCCCCGACATCAGGCGCCTGACCGAAGACGGGCTCCGCTCAGAAAGCTCACATTCGTCGCCATCCCGCAACTCCGAGGCGGAAGCAGCGATGTGACTGGGCGCAGAGATCAATCGTCGCTCGCGGAGTCAGTACTCCTGCTTCCCGCAGGGTGCAGTTCGACGAACTCTCCGCCACTCGACCGGGAGAGCATTCGTCCAGGATTGGCCCCCAGGCGTTCCGACTTCCGGTGGGGAACATCGTGCAATCTCTTCCGGCACTGCGACGGAAACTCATGCAGTGCCGAGCCAAACACCAAGTCCCTGACGGCGCAGCCAGATCCCGCTCACAAATCTTCGCAATTTCTCATCATGCCGCCCGAACGCAGAAAATTACGGCATTTTGATCGCCGACAAGCATCGGATCGCTCCGCTAGCGCGGCGAAAGCGTCGGCGGCCGCACCGATTTGGAACGTCGCTTGCGTCCGCGAACTCACGAACGGCTTCCGATCGATCCTCCGATCTCTGGATTAGGCTGAGGATCGTCCGCGGGATGTCCCCCCTGGCCGTCGCAATCGTTCAGCGGTTTTTACTCCCCTAGCAGTGAGCGGTTTCATGTCTCGAACCCGTCGGACGGGCTTCACGTTGATCGAACTTCTCGTCGTGATCGCGATCATCGCGGTTCTGATTGCCCTTCTGCTCCCCGCAGTTCAACAGGCACGCGAAGCGGCGCGGCGAACCCAATGCCGCAACAATCTCAAGCAGTTGGGACTCGCGCTGCACAACTACCATGACACGCACGGCGTGCTCCCGTATTCGGGAATCGGCTATACGTGGACATCAGCCAACTCGGCCTTGCCGACTGGCTTCCAACAGAATCCGATCGGGTTGAACCACAACGGCCTGGTCATGCTGCTCCCGCATCTCGATCAGGCTCCGCTTTACAGCAAGTTCAATTTCAGCGGGGCGATGACGCTCTATTCCGGGCACTCTCCAGCCATGACCGGCACATTTGCGGGAAGTCCGCTCACCAACGGAAACGCCGCCGTCGTGGGTTCCTATCTGGCCGCATTTGCCTGTCCCTCTGACAATGGCAATCCGTTTCACTCAGCGACCAGCTTCCACTACGGAGTCGGCACCGGTTACACCGGTCCAGCTCCTCAAAAAACCAGCTACGACTTCAGCACTTCGTCGTCCTACGTGACTCGCGCTTGGCAGACCGATGCCGTGAACACACGGTACATGTTCGGCGAAGGGAGCAAGACCAAGTTCTCGGCGATCTCCGACGGCACCAGCAATACGGTGGCCATGACCGAAGGAACCTACGAGGTGTACAACGGAACGCGTTCCGCCTGGACGTATCGCGGGTGGGTGCAGGTGGGACACAACATCGCGGCCACGAACATCAACCGGTGGTATTACAACAGCAGCGTGACGCCCATTCCCGGACGACTCGGGAGCTGGGCCTGGACGGGGAGTCTGCACACCGGCGGCATGCACATCCTCATGGGGGATGGCGCGATCCGGTTCGTCAACGAGAACACCGATTTCACGGTTCTCGATCGCTTGGCCAAGATTGCAGACAATCAATCCGTTGGGGAATTCTAGTCGGCCCCAAGTGTCCGGCCGAACCCCTTGCCCTCACCTCGCCGCACCGGCAGAACGCCGCGTGGGAGCTTGGTGGGCGGTCGGATCGATGTTGATCCGATCGTGCACTTCACCCGCCATACTTCCGTGAATGTCGCCGATGACCATGAGCTCGGGATCTGCGTTCCGTCCCTTCCTGTGTTTGACACCGCTCTTGTCCGGGGTTCTCTTCGGCTTGGTGGGCTGCGGCGGGTCGTCGGCGCCCCCGCCGTTACCCAGTGCGGTCGTGGAGGGCAAGGTCCTGATGGACGGCAAGCCGGTGATCGGAGCCCAAGTGGTCTTCGTGCCGGTCGAAACCACCAAGGGGTTTGGCGGGATGACGGTTTCCGATGCCGAGGGAGCGTTCAAGATCGAACGTTCCGGGGCGCCGGGAGTGACCGGTTTGCCGCTTGGCAAGTACCGAGTCACCGTCGAACCGTATCACCCCCCGGAAGATCCGACTTTGGCCGCTGAGTTCGTCGTCCCGGCCGGAGCGACGAAGTCGATCCCAGCGGTGTACGCTGCACGTGATCGAACGCCATTGGATGCGATGGTGGCGGCTGGGGGCGGGACGTTCACTTTCGAGCTGAACTCAAAAGCCCGTTAAGGCCGAAGGCGCCCGGCGGTTCGCGGCACGGCAGCAGTTCCACGCTTTCCCGCCATTGCTGCGCCCGTGACGACACGTGGACGCGACGGGCCTTCAGTCCGGCGCTGCGACGGGAAAAGACCCGTCCCCCGCTTGTCACAGGCGATTTCGGTGCATCGCGATGGCCGCAGGCTGGCAGGAGTCTACCGACAACCGCGCCGTTGCGCGACTCCGGCGGGCGTCAACTTTCACAACGCCAGAGTGACGCCGTTCGTTTGCCGCCGGGCGCCGATTACGACAGTCGGGTCGCGCCCGAGAGGATCTGAGAGCGTCTCAGAGCCCCGGATTGAGCCACTTGGACCGGTCTTACGAAGAGCTCATGCCAGCACGGACATTCAGGGGACCAGGACGCCGTTGATGGGAAAGCTCCCGCTGCTGCGTCCTGTCGGCAGAAAGAAGGGATCTGTGGCTCCGGAGACCGTGTTATCCACCGTTCCGAAGAGTTGCACCGTTCCGTTGATCGTCCCGAAGACGATCCCGCGATCAATGGCGGAACTCGACGACTGCATCAGGATGGAATTGCCGTCGAACTGCAGGCGCGACAGATCGGCGACTTCGACGAAGTTGATCCCTGTGGCGCCGGAGCCGGTGTCAGTAATGGTGTTCACCGCCAGCCATGTCGAAGTGGTCTTCGACAGGTCAAACCGCAGCCCGGTTCCGCCGCTCGCGGAAAAACTGATCTGATTGGCTTGCAACTGCAGGTTGGATTCCCCGGCGGCGATCACATTCACGCCCACAGAACTGCTCCCCGAGAAGTTCATGGTGTTGGAGTTGATCGTGGCCGAGAGGCTGTCGCTGGCAGACGGAGTTTCGACCCGCACGCCGGTCATCGTTCCACCGGTCAGCGTGAACGTGTTTCCGGAAATCGTGACTCCGGTCGGTCCGTTCCAGTTGACGTCGACGCCGCTCTTGCCGCCGCGCGAGGCGACGATGGTATTCCCGGAAACGGTCGTATCGAGCGTGGCGACCGAGGCGGCTCCTGAAGACGCGAACTGGATCGGCGTGCCATTCACATCGCTGATGCTGTTGCTGAGAAACTCGGAGCGATAGGTCCCCGCGGCGTCGGCCCGAACACGAATCGTCCCGCCGTCGATCGCGCCGTTGGCGGAGAACGTGGAGTTCTGGACTGAGAGGAGATCGTCGTTCAGCGAGTCGATGGCATACCCGGTTGAACCCGTCACGGTGAGTCCAGCGAGTCTCAGCAACTCCGAGTTCTGCGACGCGATCGCGGTCGCGTTGTTCGTGAATTTCATGTTCTGCAGGAAGACAGTCCCCGCATTGTTGAAAATGGCGCCCACATCGGTCTTTTGAATCTCGCCGCTGTCGAGTCCCTGTACGGTGAAGCTCCCCGTCACATCGACGAGTCGCAGACCGAAGGGGCCGTCATCCACGGAAACGGACGTAAACTTGACGGCGAGGTTCGAGTCTTGTGCATCGAAGGCCGCCGCCCCCGCGGTCGACACGGCGCCGTCGGTGATGGTTAGAGCATCGACATTCCGCACAACCACGCCCGGGCCGGTCGTACTCTCGACGACCAGCGCGTCGAACTGCAAATCCCCCGTGGCGTCTTCGAGATAGACGCCGGCGGCCCCGGTGGAGGTAGACACGTCCAGGAACTCGGCCGTGAGAGCGGCGGCGCTGTCGGTCATGCGGAACCCGCCGGCGACATTCTCCAGGACCGTATCATCGGCGAACACGTAGGTCCCCGCGCCCCCGGTGATCGAAATGCCCGCCTGATCACTCTCGGTGATGGTCAAATTGGACGTGGTGACGTCGGCGTCCACATCGGCGAGTTCCAAACCGCTTTGTCCGATGTCGGCCGCCGTGACGGCGAACAGGTTGAGCTGGCCTCCGGTCACCCCTTGCAGCCGCACGGCGTCGCCGCCGATGTCATTGAGCTCGGCCGTCTGTAACGTGAGTTCGACGTCTCCCCCGGAGACAACCAGACCGCTCCCCTGGATGTTGTTGACGCTGAGGTTGGTCAGGCGATATTCGCCGGCGGCGTTGGTGAGGCGAATGGCGTCTCCGCTGATCGTATCGAAGGTGACGTCGCGAATCGTCCCCCCCGTGACGCCGGAGCCGACGATCCCGTCCCCCTGAATGTGGTCGATCTGAAATCCGGCGACTTGCGACCCGCTGCCGAGAGTGATCGCCGTTCCGTTGACCCCTGTGATTCGCGGCGTCGCAGCACCGGAATTCAATGTGGGCATCCGCGCGGAATCGGCGTTCGGCAGCTCGATCCAATGACTACCGGAATCCCCCAACAATCGCTGTCCGTCCCCCAGCTGAATTGACTCCTGAATCTCGCTGCCGGCATGGACAAACAGGATGTCGGCGTCGGTTGCACGGGCGGCCGCCAGGTTGTCGTAAGGATTGTCGAAGTTGCCGTCTCCGCTCCCGGCGGCGGATGTATTGACGTGAGCCACGCGATAGGCGCTGCCGGTTCGCGGATTGAACGCCACCACGCCGTTTTGCGATTCATCCCGGCGATCGAGAATCACGTTGTAGTTGCGATGCACGAAGCGGAACGGCGTAGGAGTATTGCGCCGCCAGCTCGCAGTGGGATGCGACTCCCCGAACGGCAGATCGAGCGACAGTCCGACCATCACGTTCGAGCCGTACTCATCATCCTTGCTGAATTGCACATGGGTCGTGACGGCGGTGGCGATCTGGGCTTCGGCCCGTGTCTGAAAACCGTTGATGCTTTCGCTGTTGCCGCTTCCCGAAAAGAAATACCCCCCGACGAACCACCTCAAGACGCTGTGCTCGCCGAGTTTGGGAATCGGGAGCACGTAACCAACTTCCGCATCCACCCCGCGGAGCGCATAGCCCTGCAGAATCCGCTGATCGAACACAATCTGGTTCCCGACGAAGCGGGCGTTGACGGCTTCGCTTTCGAGCGACTGGCTGGTGTCCCCCACGGGAAAGTAGGCGTTGCTGCGGAACTCGAACGACTTGAAGGCGGCTTCGACGCCGAAACCGAGCTGATGGAACAGCTTCCCGGAAGTGTCGTCCACGTCGTAGAAGGCGTTGATCCCGTACCAGGCATTCTGATTGGGAACCAGGCGGCGATAACCCGCGCCGAAGTTCCCTCCAAAATTCCCTTCCGTGGAGATGAAGCCGCGAACGTCGCTGAACAGGAAATCTTCGTCGAGCAACATGTACGGCAAGACTTCCACGGGCGCAATGGAATCTTCGCGACCAAAGGTCTTGAGTCCGGCGAAGCCGAGGTTTCCGATCACGCCTGGGCCATCTTCCACGACCGATTTTCGCACCCGCCGCATCGGAGACGGCTCAGGGGGCGGCGCTTCCTCCATCTCGGCTTCGTCCGCCATCGCATCGCTGTCAGGCGCATCGTCGCCCCAGATCGGCATCAGCGGAAAGGCGATCGCCAGGCACAGCCACAGAGTTCGGGCGCCCCATAACAGACGCGACGGCAGACCCCGATGACAGACTGCGAGACGGGTGGACGACATGGAGTCGCATCCTTGCGAAATCACAAAGAGACCGAGAAGGGCGATGGGCGGTGTCTGGGGCGCCACCGAACACGCAGTGCCGCCCGGACCATCTGGCGTCATCGCCGACGTCATTGAACTGTGCTTGATGCCTGCCGAGGGACGGAGTTCGTCCGCGAGATCCGACTCGCGACGCCTGCCGAGTTGTTACGACCGAAAGGATGTGGAGAAGTGCGTTGGGATATACCCCTGCTCCCGCGACACCGTCAATCCGATCTTGTTGAAGCATGCCTGGGAATCCATGCGAGCGCGCCGGCGAGGACCACGAGCGTCACCGGCCGACGAGAAACGCCTGGAACCGCGGGGACAAGTCGGCGGCGAACAGCGGCGGGTCGGGGAATTCGCGAATCTCACTCAAGAAAAGTGAGATTCGATCGATTTCAAGAACTGTCCCGCCGCACTTTCGTCTCGACAGCATTGATGGCGCGCTGCGCTCAATTTGACACGCGAGAGCAGCCGCCGGACTCACTCCGGCGCTGCGCAGGTTTTGGCAATCGGCTGAAATTGCCGCTGTTTCAGAGAACGAAAGCCGATTTGCAAGATTCGGCACGTGGGCTGCAACTCTGGCTGTTGTCGGCGACGAATCGCCGAGAGACATCAACACCAGCGGAAGGACGCAGTCATGTTACACACAGTGGTCTTGAAGGGAGCGGTCTTGGCCGCACTGGTCGTGGGGGGTTCCACAGCGGTGCAGGCAGGTGGTCCCCACCATTACGGGCAGTCGGCGCCGTATTACAGCCAGTATCCTGTTCGTCCGGGTTGCCACGATCCGGCCCCGATCTACCCGCCGGTTTACAGCCACCGCCCCCGGCCGATCTATGTTCAACCGGTTTATCCGCAGCCGATTTACACCCCGCCAGTCCTCGTGCCGGCCTACCCGAGCTACGGTTCGGGCTACGGCTACGGACCCCGAGGCGGCTACGGCGGAAGCTACGGTCGTCGTTCCGGCGCTTCGTTCGGCATCCGGACCGATGACTTTTCGCTGTGGCTGAGTCGTTAACGACCCGCGTTCCGCCCGGTGTCGTCTTCCATGGCAGAAGCCCGGGGATCGCCGTCCCCGGGTTTCCCGCCGTCAGCCGCCGATGTCCACGCCGCGCATTCTCAAGTGTCGCACGAGCGTGGCGGCGTCGGTAAACACCTCCGCCTGCAAACCGAAACCGCGGCCTGCTTCAACGTATTTCGCGATGTCATCGGTATAGAACGCCTCCGCCGGAGCGCACTGAAGTTTCCCGATGGTCGCTTGAAAGATGGCCGCCTCTGGTTTGACCGCCCCGACTTCGTACGAGAGGACATAGTCGTCAAACCGGCTCAAAAGATCGAAGTTCTGTTGAATAAACTCGAAATGCCAGACACTTGTGTTGGACAACAGCACCAACCGGTATTTCAATTCTCGAAGACGATCCAAAATCGCGGGCATCGGAGTATTCAGGCGGAAGATGTTCGACGCCGCGTGACGCAACGCGTCGTAGTCGCACGTCTGTTCGACGAGCGTCTCCAACCGGGCGTGAAGTTCCACCGGGCTGATCAGTCCGCGTTCGAAACTCCACTGCAGCCCCGAGTCGATCAGCAATTGCTGCACCTGGGCGCCGGAACGTCCACACACCGTTCCAATCTGTGCACACATCTGATCATGGCTGAAATGAACCAGCACGTTGCCCAGGTCAAAGACGATGGTTGCCAGTCGGGACGGGTCGGCAGGGGCGGATTGCATCGCGGTGAAATCTCATCTAAAGTATTGCCAAGTTGACAGTTGCCGCTGCGGCGCTGTCGTCGCGGCGTTCGCAAGCTCCCCGTCTCTGACACCCCCCCATTGCCCTTCGCGAGTACTTCGACATGCCCAGCCGCCGAGGTGGCGAGAGCGTCGTCAATCCCGAGACCATGCAGGGACGCGGTTGGCCCTGCCTGCGGCAGTTTGTCGTCTTCCTCGAGAATCGGGTCGGCCGCCTGAGCGAGTTGATGCGCGCCGTGGAATCGCTCGACGTCCGTGTGCTGGCCTTAAGCATCGTCGATTCGGTCGATTGCGCCAACGTTCGCCTGATCTTTAACAACGCCGATCGGGCGCGCGAACGGCTGGAGCTGGCCAGTTTCCTCTTCAGCGAAAGCGATCTGGTGGGAGTCGAACTCCCCGAAGACGACAAACCGTTTGACGCCATCTGCACTGCACTGCTGAAAGCGGAACTGAACATCCATCATGCGTCGTACTTGCGGTATCGTCGCGACGGGCGCTCGGCCGTCGCGATGTACGTCGACGACGTCGACCTCGCGACCCGCACGCTGGAAGAGGCCGGACTACGCGTCGTGACGGAGGGGGACCTCCTCGATCAGGACGACTACCTCTAGCTGCGACGCTCCACGCCCCGCCGAACGACCCAACCGCTCCAGGCGATTTGCATCGGCCCCCTCGCGTCGACTACCTTGTGGTCTGGCAAACGCGGATTCTGCGTTGATGGACATGACTTGGGGGGTGTGCTCGTGAAGCGATTGTGCAGCGGTGTGATGTCGGTCGGCTTGGTTCTGCTTCTCTCCGGATGCCCCGCCGCCACACCCCCCGCCCCTCCGGCGGCAGCTCCGGGATCGACGGCCGCTCCAAAGATCACGCCCCCCGCCTCGGCCAACATCCCCGGTGCGCACGCCGCCCCTGCCGTCGCCTCGCAGCCGGATGATTCGGCCCTGATCAAGAAATACCAGGATCTGGGCGCCAGCCTGAAACTGAATCCCCAGCAGCAGGTGGTCGAATTCAACTGGCAACGCACGAAGAGCTTCGCCACGCCCGAAGAGACCGACGCTTTCTTTGCAGACATCGCCGGGTTCAAAGAGATCACCCGATTCGTGCTCTCCGGTCCGGGAATCGGCGATGAACAGCTCAAAGCCCTCGCCGGTTTTCCCAAGCTCCGCGGATTCGATTGCGAGAACAGCTCGATCAGCGACGCCGGCATGGACCACCTCGCCAAACTGCCGCTCCTGGAGACCATTTATCTGCGCCGCGGCAACCTGACGGGCGCCGCCGTCGAGAAGCTGATTCCCCTGAAGACCCTGAAGCGACTCGGAGTGCGCTACACCAACGTCGATGACGTCGGTATGCAGGCCGTCGCACAGATGCCGCAGTTGGTCGAACTGCAGCTTCGCGGCTGCCGCGTCTCGGGCGAAGGTCTGCAACACGTGATGGGACTCAAGAACCTGGAGAGCCTGGAGGTCTGGGGAGCAGGGTTTGCCGATGAGCATCTGGCCCCGCTCGGCCAATTGACGAAATTGAAGAAGCTGCTCGTCGAAGACACCCGGCTCAAAGATGCGGGCATGCTGGCGTGGAAAGATCTCACCAAGCTGCAGGAGTTGGGACTGGATCGCACCCAGGTGGGCAATGAAGGGATTGCGGTGATCGCCGGCATGACCGATCTCCGGAACCTGGGACTGCGCGATACGCGCGTGACCGACGCCGGTTTGGTGCATGTCGCCGGATTGACGAAGTTGACGCGCCTGGACCTGAGCGAAGGCATCTTCGGCGACGAGGGGGTGAAGCAGTTGTCGGGACTGGTCAACCTGACGGAACTGAGCCTCTGGTCGACGAACACCACCGACGAAGGTCTGGCCGCGATCGCCGGCCTGACGAAGATCGTCGAACTCAATCTCGACAACACCCGCATCACCGACGCCGGTTTGGCACACCTCGCCGGGATGCAGGGACTCACTCAGCTCAATCTGTCCAACACACAAGTCGGCGACGCCGGGCTGGCCACCCTGGCGCAATTCAAACTCCTGGAAAACCTGAAGCTCAACCAGTGCTTGAACATCTCCGGCAGCGCGATTGAAAAGCTGAAGCTGGAACTGCCGAAACTCGTGGTGGAAGGGCCGTAGAGCTCGCGTCAGAACTCGTTGCCCGAATCTCGACGTGAAGATCTCCCTATTTCCAAAGGGAGATTCCAGACTGGCTTCAATCTCCAATCCAGAACTCCATTTGTGGGACGTTGGAGATTGAGCTGCCGGAGTCTCTTCGGAGTTTGGTGGTTCTTCCGGAACCACCCATGCCAAGCTGTCCTCACGCGACTCCCAGGAACCGATCATGTCCAGCTCCTTGACCCGAGCTGGCAGATCCAACAGGATGGAGTCAACGTGGATCGATCCGTTTCTCCGTGATCGGGTGCTCCCCATGTTCTCCCTTCTCGATACCAGCCACGGCACGCGCCGCGAATTCTTGCAGGTGGGCGGGGTGAGCGCCCTGGGGTTGTCGCTGGCCCAAGTGGCAGCGGCTAATAACCCAGTGAACGTCCCCAAATCCTGCATCTTTCTTTGGCTCAGCGGCGGTCCGTCGCAACTGGAGACGTGGGATCCCAAGCCTGCGGCGCCCGCTGAGATCCGGGGCGAATTTGCCGCGATTTCCACCGCCGTTCCAGGTTATCGCTGTTGTGAATTGATGCCCCGAACGGCGCAGCTGACGGATCGCATCAGCGTTCTGCGGGCGGTTGCGACGGATTGCGGGATTCACGACATCAGCGGGTTCTGGCTCCTCACCGGACAGAAGCATCGCAAGATGGGGCAGAACGTCGAAGCCGCCGGAGAACTGAGTCCGCAGGATTGGCCCGCTCTCGCGTCGGTTGTTCGCCGTTTGACGCAACGCCCCGGCGGACTCCCTGCCGCAGTCCTCTTGCCCGAGCAAATCACCAGCAACCCCTTCCGCGTCTGGCCAGGACAAAATGGAGGGTTCCTCGGACGCAAGTGGGATCCGTGGCTGGTCCCCGGCGATCCGAACGCGCCGGACTATCGGGTCCCCGATCTGGTGTTGCCCGGTGAAATCCCCCCATTGAGGCTCGATCGACGGCTGTCGCTCCTCGAACAGGTGAATCGCCACTTCACACTGACGGAGCGCAGCGACTTCGACGAAGCGTCCTCGGCAGCCCTGGAGTTGTTGAAGAGTCCCCGCGCCCGATCGGCGTTTGACTTGGTTCGCGAACCGACCGAAGTCCGGGACCGCTACGGGCGCCACAAGTTTGGCCAGAGCTGCCTGCTCGCCCGCCGACTTGTCGAAGCCGGCGTGCGGTTCGTGCAGGTCAACTGGCCGCGCGTGCCAGGCGACGAAACTTCGAATGCTCCGGTTTGGGATACGCACGCCCAAAACGCCCAGCGGATGCGGCACGACTTGATGCCCCCCATGGACGCCGCCTACTCGGCACTCGTCGAAGACCTCGAGCAGCGCGGTCTCCTGGACAGTACCCTGGTCGTCTGGATCGGTGAGTTTGGACGCACACCCCGGCACAACACCCTTGCCGGGCGCGATCATTGGGGCCATGTGTTCTCGGTGGCGCTGGCAGGCGGCGGTATCGGTCGGGGGATCATCCACGGGGCCTCCGACGAAATCGCCGGCTTTCCGCTCTCCGGCCGCGTCGAACCGCAAGACCTTGCCGCCACAATCCTGCAGTCTTTGGGCTTCGGGCCGGAAACCCAAGTCCGAGACGCCCTTGGTCGCCCGCTGGCAGTCACGAACGGCGAAGTGATTTCCACCATCCTGGCGTGAGGTCAACGTCTCATGCAGCAAACAGTCCACTACGTGCAACAATCGCTTGGTGACATCGTGCACCACGGCGGTGGACATGCCGATACCGGCCCGTATTGCTGACCCGACTCGGCTCGATGACACCCTTGCTGGCACTGCGGGCTGGTGAGGTCAACGCGACTTCTTCCGCGGCTTCGGCGCAGTTCCCCGTGCGGCGTCGCCGCGTTTCTTGCGACGCCGCCCCCCCTTCGGCGCCCCACCTTCGACGAATCCGGGTTCGTCTTCGGCGGCGACCATCTTCCCCACTTGCTTCTGCAGTTGCAGGATGCGATCGCGGAGCTTGGCCGCCCGCTCGAACTCGAGGTTCTGAGCCGCCTCCAGCATCTCTTTTTCAAGTTCCGCCAGGAATTCCTGCGTGACGAATTGCGTCTCGCTCTTGGCTCCCGCCGCCTGCTGGACGATCTTGCGGGCCTCCACTTCCTCTTCGATCCCGCGCCGAATCGCCTTGCGGATCGTCTCCGGGGTGATGCCGTGCTTCGTGTTGTAGGCCTCCTGCAACGCACGCCGCCGGTTGGTCTCGTCGATCGCCCGCTGCATGCTGTTGGTCACCGTGTCTGCATACAACACCACCTGAGCGTTCACATTGCGGGCCGAACGACCAATGGTTTGAATCAGGCTGGTTTCACTCCGCAGAAAGCCTTCCTTGTCGGCGTCGAGAATCGCCACCAACGACACTTCCGGAATGTCGAGACCTTCGCGCAGCAGGTTCACCCCTACCACCGCGTCGTATTTGTTCTCGCGCAATTCGCGGATGATCTCCACCCGCTCAAAGGCATCCAGTTCGCTGTGCAGCCACGCACAGCGAATCGCCTCTTCCCGCAGGTAGGTCGTCAGATCCTCGGCGAGCCGCTTGGTGAGGGTCGTCACCAGCACGCGTTCCCCCACGGCCGCGCGCTTGCGGATCTCGTCGATCAAATGGGGCACCTGCCCCCGCGCCGAGTGAATCACAATCTTGGGATCGATGAGTCCCGTGGGACGAATCACCTGCTCGACCACTTCCCCGCCCGCCTGCTGCAGTTCCCAGTCGTCAGGGGTCGCCGAGACAAAAATCGTCTGCTTCCTCCGGGCGTTCCATTCCTCGAACTGCAGCGGCCGGTTGTCGAGGGCCATCGGCAACCGGAACCCGTGCTCGACCAGCGTCGTCTTGCGACTGCGATCTCCGGCATACATGGCCTTCACCTGCGGCGCCGTCACGTGCGACTCGTCGATGAACATCAGGTAATCGTCGGGAAAGAAGTCGAGCAGCGTATACGGCGGCTCTCCCGGCTGGCGTCCCGAGAGCGCCCGACTGTAATTCTCAATCCCCGGGCAGAACCCGATTTCCCGCAGCAGTTCCAGATCGTGCCGGGTCCGCGCGTTGAGCCGTTGCGCTTCGAGCAGCTTTCCTTCCTTGCGGAATTTTTCGAGCTGCTGGACGAGTTCCTTTTCAATCTCTTCGCACGCCGCACCGATGCGCTCTTCGGGGAGAACGTAGTGTTTCGCCGGGTAGATGTAGATCTCGTCGACTCGTTTTAGTTCCTCGCCGGTGACGGGGTTGATCATGGCCAGCTTTTCGACTTCGTCGCCCCAGAGTTCCACGCGATAGGCGAATTCCTCGTAAGCCGGCCAGACTTCGACGACGTCCCCGCGGACGCGAAAGTGGGCCCGCGAGGGTTGAAAATCGTTGCGGGTGTATTGAATGTCGCACAGCATCCGCAGGAACTCATCCCGGTCGATCGATTCCCCCACGCGAACGGGGATCATCGCTTCGAGATAATCCTTCGGCGAACCCAGGCCGTAAATGCAGCTCACACTGGCCACCACGATCACATCCCGCCGGCTCACCAGGGCGCTCGTCGCTGCCAGGCGGAGGCGATCGATTTCTTCATTGATCGAAGAATCTTTTTCAATATAGATGTCGCGCTGCGGGATGTAGGCTTCCGGTTGATAGTAATCGTAGTAACTGACGAAGTAGCTCACGGCGTTGTGCGGAAAGAATTCCCGAAACTCGCCGAAGAGTTGGGCCGCCAGGGTCTTGTTGTGCGACAGGACGAGGGCCGGACGCTGCACTTCAGCAATCACGTTCGCCATCGTGTAGGTCTTGCCGGATCCGGTGACGCCCAGCAGCACCTGATTCTGCTTCCCCTCACGCAGTCCCCGCACCAGCGACGCAATCGCCTTGGGCTGATCCCCCGCCGGAGCAAACGGGTTCGCGAGTTGAAATTCGGGCATTCCGTCCTTCCCAGTGCATGAATCGCGAAACGGCCGGCGCGGTGAGTGCGATTTCGTTACGGTTGTCGCCGCGCCGGCGTCAGACGATGATAGGGTGACAATCAGCTCCCGAACACTCTGAACGACAGGACACATCATGGCGACGCATCCGGTGTTGATCGGTGGTCAATGGCTGGCCTCGCAGGGCGAACACCAGGGCTTCTCCGCGGTCAACCCCGCCAACGGCGAAAAACTCCCGGAACGCTATCCGATCAGCCCCGCCGCAGAACTTGAAGCCTGCCTGAAGCACGCCGCCGCCGCTGCGGAGATCACCCGCACCTGGCCGGGCGAGCGATTCGCCAAGTTTCTCGATCGTTTCGCCGAGAAAATTGAAGCCCGTGCCGCCGAGCTGGTCGCGATGGCGCACCAGGAAACCGGCCTTCCGGTCGCTCCGCGTCTGAAGGATGCCGAACTTCCCCGGACGGTCAACCAACTCCGCCAGGCCGCCGCCGCGGCGCGCGACGGAGGCTGGGCCGCCCCCACGATCGATACCGCCGTCAACATTCGCTCAGTCCTGGAGCCCATCGGCCCCGTCGCAGTTTTTGGTCCCAACAATTTCCCCTTCGCGTTCAACAGCATCGCCGGAGGGGACTTCGCCGCCGCCGTCGCCGCCGGAAACCCAGTCATCGCCAAGGCCCACTCTTCGCATCCGGGGACCACGCGGCTGTTCGGGGAAGCCGCCCACGCCGCGGCGACGGAAACTGAGATGCCCCCCGGATTTGTACAACTCGTCTATCGCTGCAACCACGTCGACGGCGTCACCTTCGTCGCCCATCCACTTCTCGGCGCGATCGGCTACACCGGCTCTCGCACGGCCGGATCCCAACTAAAGGCTGCCGCCGACGCCGTCGGCAAACCGATCTACCTGGAACTGTCGAGCATCAACCCGGTCTTCGTGCTCCCCGGTGCGGTCGCACACAACGGGGCTGCGTTCGCCGAGCAATTCGCCGGCAGTTGCCTGATGGGAACCGGGCAGTTCTGCACCAACCCCGGCCTGGTCATTTCCGTCGCCGGGCCCGAGACGGAAACAATGATCGCGGAGATCACTCAGCGATTCACCGCCGCCCCCGTCGGCGTCCTCTTGAGCGAAAGCGTGCAGCGAAACCTGAAGTTCGCGGTCGAGACCCTCAACCGTCACGGAGCCAAGCTCCTCGCCGGCGGACATCCTGTCCCCGGTCCCGGTTACCGCTTCGAGAATACGCTGCTCCGCGTCACCGGAAAGGAGTTCATTGGTCATCACCAACTGCTGCAGACCGAAGCCTTCGGCAACTCGTCGCTGGTCGTGGTTGCGGAGTCCGCCGAGGAACTGCTGCAGGTCGCCAACTACCTGGAAGGAAATCTCACCGGCGCGGTCTACTCCGCCGCCGACGGTTCCGACGATGCGCTCTACACACAACTCGAAGGCCGCCTGCGTCCCAAGGTCGGACGGCTCCTCAACGACAAAATGCCCACCGGCGTCGCCGTCGTCCCCGCAATGAACCACGGCGGCCCCTTCCCCGCGACCGGACATCCCGGCTTCACCGCCGTCGGTATCCCTGCATCCCTCAAGCGCTTCGCCCGCCTCGCCTGCTACGACGGCGTCCGCTCCAGCCGTCTCCCCGCGGCGCTTCAGGACAAGAACCCCACCGGAAAACTCTGGCGCATGATCGACGGCCAGATGTCGCAGGCCGACGTCGCCGCCAAGTGACCGTTGGGCATTCGAAATTCCCACCAACCACGAAGACACGAGACCACAAAGCAAAGGCCGGGATCGGAATCTGTTTTGAAAAGGGAGAGTGAGGCGCCCGCCGAACCGCAAACGCTGAGAGGGGTGACTTCTTGCCGCTCGCCAGACGGCTCGGCAGGAGCCTCGCCCTCCCGGCAGCGCGTGAACTCCAATACGGAAACGCAGCTTCAACGTCCTTTTCCTTCGAGCCTTTCGTGTCTACATGGCGACCATCTTTCCGCTTGTGAAACCAGGTGACCCAGCATGACGATGCAACGAATGCTCTTCGGACTCCTCCTGACGGCGGCATCGGCAGCGTTGGCGGCGGACCCACCCGACCTCATTCTCCATCACGGCAAAGTCGTCACCGTCGATGCTAAGTTCTCCATCGTGGAAGCCTTCGCGGTCAAGGGTGATCGCATCGTTGCGGTCGGGTCCAACGACGAGATCACCCAGCTCGCCGGGCCGCAGACAAAGCTGGTGGACGCCCAGGGACGCACCGTCATTCCGGGACTCATCGATTCCCACGTCCATACCACCGGGGCGTCGATGTATGAGTTCGACCACCCGATCCCCGAGATGGACACCGTCGCCGATGTCCTCAAATACATCGCCGCGCGGGCCGAACTCCTCGAAGACGGCGACTGGATCAATCTCAGCCAGGTCTTCATCACCCGCCTGCGCGATCAGCGGTATCCCACACGGCAGGAGATGGACGCCGCGGCCCCGAAGAACCCCGTCGTCTTCCGCGTCGGTCCCGACTGCGCGCTGAACTCGCTGGCGATGGAGCTCAGTGGGATCAATAAGGACTTCCAACTCCCCGCGGGACATAGCGGCCTCATCGAACGCGACCCCGCCACGGGAGAACCGACCGGCATCCTGCGCAACGCCTCGGGCGTGGTGAAGTCGAAATCGAAAGCCAAATCGGCGACTCCCGAGGAACAGCGCGAGCGGCTGCGATTGCTGTTCGCCGATTACAATTCCGTCGGCATCACCAGCGTCGCCGACCGCTCCGCGAGCGATGGAGGGATCGCCGCTTATCAGGCCCTCAAGGATCGCGGCGAACTCACCTGCCGGGTCTTTCTGTCGTATGGCGTCAACGGTCAGGCCCCCATCGAAGAAGTGGAAAAGGGGATTCAGAAGGGGGCCGATCATCCGCTCCACCAATACAACGAATGGATCTGGCTCCGCGGGATCAAAGTCTTCCTCGACGGGGGCATGCTCACCGGCAGCGCCTACATGCGGCAGCCGTGGGGCGTCAGTTCGATCTATTCGATCACCGATCCCGAGTACCGCGGCCTCCTCTTTCTGCAGCCCGACCACCTCGAACGGATGGCCCGCTACGCCCTGGAGCGCGACCTGCAATTCACCGCCCACTCCGTTGGAGACGGTGCGGTCCATACGCTCATCGACGCTTACGCCAAGATCAACGCCACGCTCCCGCTCAAAGAGCGCCGGCCGTGCATCACCCACTGCAACTTCATGTCCGCCGAAGCCGTCGCGAAGATGGCCGAAATCGGCATCGTGGCCGACCTGCAACCCGCGTGGTTGTGGCTCGACGGGGCGACGTTAAAGAAACAGTTCGGCGACGACCGTCTCGCCTACTTCCAGCCCTACCGCAGCCTCGCCGACGCCGGCGTGATCGTGGGGGGCGGCAGCGACCACATGCAGAAGATCGGCAGCCTGCGGTCGGTGAACCCCTACAACCCCTTCCTGGGAATGTGGATCACCCTCACCCGCCAACCCCGCCGGATGGAAGGCCCCCTCCACCCGGAACAAGCCCTCACCCGCGCCGAAGCCCTCCGGCTGTACACGATCAACAACGCCTACCTGACGTTCGAGGAGCACCTCAAAGGCTCACTGGAACCGGGAAAACTGGCCGACTTCGTGGTGCTGCAGACGGACATTCTCGAATGCCCGGTGGAGGCGGTGAAGGACATTGCCGTGGCGGAAACGTATGTGGGAGGGAAGCGGGTGTTTGGCGTCGCGGAGTGACATGGTCATCTCGTTCTCTCCTCAACGCACGTGAATCAGCGACAATCTCTGTCGAATCGCGTAGAATCTAAAGATTCGCCAGGATGGTGATATCATGCAGCAAGATCCTCACGAAGCTCGACGCGAAATTACGATTACGTCGGCCAATCTTCGGCAATGCCATCTGTACCTTAACGGACACACGGATTTCTTTCCCTTGGATTCGCTTGGACCGTCGTCAGCCAAATCCGGGTCGGGTCGTATGTTGCACCTCGACGTCACGGGGCTCGCGGAGCCGATCCTGACCGACTTGCCCGTAGATGCCAAGACGGGCAAGGCGCGCGGGATCTTTCGGAAGCGCTCATGGGTGAGGCAGTTCTTCGAATCCAATGGGCTCCGGGCGGGAGACAAAGTGGTCATCGAGAGGAAGGAGAAGTATCACTACCTAATTCGACCTTCGAAATTATCCGCCCCTGTTCGGGTCGCCGAGTTTTTTGCAGGCATCGGCCTGGTGCGACTGGGGCTGGAGAATTGTGGATTCAAAGTCGCTTTTGCCAACGACATTGACCCGCAGAAATTGGAAATGTATCGCGCCAATTTCCCTGCGGATGACTTTCTGTTAGGCGACATTCACCAAGTCCAAGCAGACCAGATTCCGGACTGCGACGTTTATACAGCATCGTTTCCCTGCAACGATCTCTCGATCGCCGGCGCGATGGCGGGCCTCAGCGGGGCTCAGTCGAGCGCTTTCTGGGGTCTGATTCGCCTGTTGTCTCAAAAGTCTGCCGGGGCCCGCCTTCCGCGAATCGTCTTGCTGGAAAACGTCCCAGGCTTCTTGATGTCTCGTGACGGCAAAGATTTTGAGGCTGCCGTTGCGGCGCTGAATCAATTGGGTTACGTCTGCGACGCCATGATCATCGACGCAGTACGTTTCGTGCCGCAGAGTCGTGCGCGGCTGTTCGTCGTGGCGCAACTTGATGTTGAGCCCGCATTCCCCTTTGGAGTCGATGCGTCGGATGCGCGCCCTTCGCAGCTCATGCGATTCATCCACAACTCACCCCACTTGTCGTGGAAGATCCGCCCGCTTCCCAAACTTCCCGCCCCGAGCGCCTTGTTGCCGTCGATCATCGAAGACCTTCCCGAATCTGACCCTGCATGGTGGAGCAAAGATCGGACGGAGTATTTCATGAATCAGTTGAGCGACCGGCATGCAGCAACCGCCGCCGAGATGATCCATGGAGACGAGTTTCGCTATGCGACTGCGTTTCGTCGGGTACGAAATGGACGCTCAATGGCGGAACTCCGGACCGATGGAGTCGCCGGGTGTCTGCGCACTCCGAAGGGTGGAAGCGGAAGGCAAATTCTCTTCAAGGCTGGAAAGGGCCGACGTTGGGTGCGTTTGCTGACGGCACGTGAATGCGCCCGGCTCCAGGGCGTTTCCGACAGCTATCGAGTCGATGTACCGCTGAATCAGGCCTTGTTCGGCTTTGGAGACGCGGTCTGCGTCCCGGTGATTGAATGGATCGCCGTCAACTATCTGCTGCCCGCACTGCGTGTTGCGGCTCAGTAATGCACCGCCGGCGGCCGACAGTGATGGGGTCCTTCAATGCCAAGTCCAAACGAACCGCTGATTCAGGTGATTGATCGGTGGCTCGACGACTCACCGAAATCCGGATCATTACCGTCACGAAACACCGTCGCTGCGGGAATGGTCGTACTCGATCACCTTCGCAGGAAGATCCCAGTCGAAGAATCTGAAGTGTTCAGCAAAGGGGGCGAGCTGAAATCCGCCCGGACGGGGCTGGCGGCAATCCTCGAAAAATATGGTGTGCCTTCCACCTATCTTAAGGAGGTGACGACGCGCCAAGCAGGTATCGTCGCTCGGAGACTGTTCGAGGCC
>JANRLN010000102.1:0-2886 GCA_033762515.1 Planctomycetaceae bacterium | reverse complement strand
ATAATCGAGTTCCGCCGAACAGATGAAGGTTTTCACTCCCGGCGGAAGGATTGCCTGCTGCTGCTGAAAGGCTTCGCGTGATTTCTTAGACCATTGTTCCTTGATCGCCAGCGGAGTCTTGTACATCCCCTCCACGTCGATCCACATCACCGCATTGACGTCGCGCGGCAGCCACTTCAGGTCTTCCGCCCCGCGCGCGACCCATGACCCGCAGGTCAGCAAGAATCCCACACACCAGCCAGCCATTCGACAACGGTGGAGGACAACTGTGGTCGCCATGATCAATGTTCCCAGACTGATGGATCGTGACACGCGCGGGGATTCGGACCGCAGGAGGGCCGAGCCGCTTAAACTGCCAGATTGATTTGCTCCTCGCAACCGGCAGGGATCGGCAAATCCCAGGAATTCATCGAAACCTCGCGTTCGGCGCCGCGGTCGTATGCGGTGCGATGCGTTCCCTGCGAACATTCGTCACGAACGGATCTCCTCAGGTCGACGACGCGGCACACCAGGCGACTCATTGTCGGCAATCTTGTCGGCAAAAGGTCTTCGGCTTTGACTCGGTGGCGAATGGACCTACGTTTCCGAAAGGGAACGACAAGGTCGCGGACTGCGGGATGGCAGCGACCGTGTTTGACTCCTGCCTGCACATTCCCATCCGAGGTCCGCCCGATGATCACCATTCAGCACGAAGTCGCCGTTCTCGAACTGTGGGAACTGATGAACCGCTGTCTCGGGAAACCCGAACTGGCGGCCCGGGTGCTGAAGCGCTTCGACAAGCAGTTGGCCGGCGACCTCGACCGGATTGGCGCCGCACTCGCCGCGGGCGACACCTCCACGGCCCGGGAGGTGGCTCACCGCCTCAAGGGGGCCGCCGCCAATGTCGCGGCCCACAGCCTGCGGGAATACGCACACAACCTCGAGTCGGCCCTGCAGCTCGAACTCGTGGATCAATACGACCTTGTTTTCAAGGGACTGCTGGCGGAACGCGACCGGTTTGTCGAAGCCGCCCAGAAAGTTCAACTGAGTTAACGCGCCTGCTCAGAAACTCGTCTACAAACGGCTCCACCATGCATGTGCTCGTAGCAGAAGACGACGACGTCACCGTCGATCTCCTTGAGGCCGCACTCACGGAATTTGGTTACGAGGTCACCGTCGCCTGCGATGGACTGGAAGCCCTGCGCCAACTGCGCACCGGCAAATTTCAGCTCGTCGTCTCCGATTGGGAGATGCCGGGGATGAACGGTCTCGAACTCTGCCGCCGCGTCCGCCAGCGCCGCTGGAGCAGCTACATCTACTTCATTCTGCTGACGTCGCACTCCGGCGTGGAAAACATCGTACAAGGTCTCGACGCCGGGGCGGACGATTTTCTCACCAAGCCGTTTCATCCGCAGGAACTGCGCGTCCGCCTGTCGGTGGGGCGGCGGATCCTGGGGATGCAGAGCCGCGATCTCACGATCTTCGCGCTGGCGAAGCTGGCGGAATCGCGCGATACGGAAACCGGCGCCCACCTCGAACGCATCCGTGAATACTGTCGCCTCCTCGGCGCCGAACTCGGCCGCACCGGCCCCTACCGCGATCAGATCGACGGCGACTATGTCGAACTTTTGTATCTCACCTCTCCGCTGCACGACATCGGCAAGGTGGGCATTCCCGACCAGGTGCTGCTCAAGCCCGGCAAGCTGACGCCGCAGGAATTCAGCATCATGCAGCAGCACACGCTGATCGGCGCCAACACCCTCGACGCCGTCGCGAAAGTGAACCCCGAAGCCCAGTTCCTGGCGATGGCCCGCGACATTGCGCTCACTCATCACGAACGCTTTGACGGCTCGGGCTATCCGCACAAGGTCGCCGGGCTGGACATCCCCTTGAGCGGCCGCATCACCGCGATCGCCGACGTCTATGACGCCCTGACGAGCAAACGCGTCTACAAGCCCGCCTTCACGCACGAAACCGCGATCGAGATCATCACGGAAGGCCGCGGAACTCATTTTGACCCTCCCATCGTCGACGCCTTCCACCATCTCGTCGACGACTTCCAGCTCATCCGGCAGCGCTTTGACAGCGCGGTTTCCCTCTTCGACGGCGAACGTCTGGCGGGACCAGTCATCCCGCCGCCGACCGAGTCCCCGGCGGCTTCGATGCCGCCGGTCGAGCGGCCCGCGCCTTAACTGGTCGCTCCGCTGAGATCGTCAACGCCCCAGGCAACACCCCCCGTTGTTCTCAACGGGGGGTGTTGTGTTGCGCTCGACGGCCGGGTCCCTCTGAGGACGAGGCTACGCCGATGAATTCGATTGCGATGTCTGTCGATTCCGATTCAACCAGGAGAGTCGCGACAAGGAAGCCGTGCGATACCCTGGTTTGATGTCATCTGGACGCCGGACATCAGCGCGCACCTCGCCCGCCACGACTTCAGATCGGACGAATTCGAAGAAGTTGTGTCTGGCGCGCACCGCGTGGACCCGAACAAAACTGCCGGGCGGTTCGAAGTGATCGGCCGGACTTCGTCGCAGCGACGGCTGAGGTGCGTGATTGAGTCTGCGGACGGAATCACGATTCTGCCGGTCACGGCGTTTGAACCTGAGGAAGGTCGTGGAGAATGACGCGCATCGTGTGAGAGTTCACGGAGCCGGAGCGCGCGGCTTGGCAGCAATCGGTCGCCGAGGCTGAGTCACCCGCAGAGCGTGCTGAAATGGACGAATGCTGCGGTCTGGCCGACGCCGCGACCAACGAGGCGACGTTCGGCGGGGAGTTGCGGAGGGCCATTCGCGGTGTGCGTCAACGACAGATGTTCCTGTCGACCATGCCGGAGCGTGCGTGCGTCGATTGGGCGACGCTACGGCCCTTCATGGTCGGGGAAGCGACGTTGCCGAGCGACGTGATCGA
>JANRLN010000101.1:0-1653 GCA_033762515.1 Planctomycetaceae bacterium | reverse complement strand
GTCTGCTTGTACCTGTCCGGCTGGGCCGACGAAGACGAACTCCTCGAAGCCCTCATCAAGCCACCACCCTGACCACGCCCGCAACCAACGTGCCGAACAATATTGGGCGCCCGCCTGCCTGGGGCACGTTAATTGTTCAATCCGTCTTCCGCACGCACTCGCCCCGGCAACCTGGCGTCTCCCGTCGCAATGTCCGTCGAAATGCTTTGGCCTGGCGGCTGGAGGCTGGGGCGGCGGGGTGGCTGGGGTCGAATGGCTGCAATCGAACGCGATGATCATTCGACATAACCGGCCATTCGCCCCCAGCAAGTCGCGGATCCCCAGGTGGTGACCACAAGCTGAGGGATCCAAGATTCGACCCCAGCCACGCTGCCGGGTTGATGCGACCCGGATTCCGCTTTGGCCACGATCATTCACGGCAGTTCTGGAATCTCGAGTTCGTCCGCGCGAAGCAGATCCTGGCCGCTTCCACGCACGGCCAGAACTTGGACGCGATCGTCTTGAATCAAAAAAACCAGGCGATACGGGTTCCCGCGACGGGTTCGAAACATGAGCTGGCGCAGGTCTCAACCGATGTCATCCGCGTCTGCGGCGGGGGGGCACTGGTCGGAATTGCTCCCCAACCTTTGCAGCGCGAACTCAAACGCATCCAACCAATGGACCGCACCCTCTGGTGAGCGTGCCGTCAGTCAGGTGAGCACGTCGGCAACATCGCGCTCAGCACGGCGGGTGAGTCGCACCCCCCTCATCGTCATTCCCCGAGTCGACCACGCAATTCCCGCAACACCTCTTCTGCTGGACGAGTCCGTCCGGCTTCCAGGTCCGCGAGTCCTTCGTGGATCGCAGCCATCGAGGCGACGTGTTCATGCCAGAGCGCCACGGCCTGCTCGGGCGACATTTTGCCTGCCGCCTCGGATTGCAGTTGCTGACCTACGAAGTGATGGAATTGCTCAAGGGCTGATGGTGGCGCCGCGTGCATGATTCCCCCTCGCTGCTGAGAACTTCGACCAATTGGACAATATCGCAGTCTCCGAATGTTGTCAAAATTCGAAGCTGATGCAGGCTCACGGTTTCGGTTCTTACGTCGATGACCGGGTGCCGGGGTCAGGAGCAGAGCGGATGGCCCCGCGAACGTTTGCCAGGGTATTCCAACAGTTTCTGACTCCTGTGAGTTTGCGTGACTCTGAGTCTTACACTGCCAGGCGACTCGGTCTCCCCCCGTGAAGCGCCGGCGGGGCCATCCGCTCCGCTTCTGACCCCGGCGCCCTTCGTGATTCCGTCGGTATGTGAGGAATCACCGGTGGGACTGACGTCCCACCGCTCGCCGAAACGCCAGTATCGGTCGAGCACAAATTCTCACAGATTCTCACAGAGACTGGGGCCGTGACTGTCTCCTTGGAGCGCACCTTCAATCCCCATCGGCACATCCGCAGCCACCCAGAATGACCCTGCGCCCCAGCCGCACATCAGGCCCGTCTGTGTCCTGGAGGGACTATGGCCATTAGCCGGTGGTCGCCGTCCGCGGCGCACCACCGGGACACGAACGGCGAGAACCAAACGCATCCCGGAGGGATGCCGGCCCGGTCGATTGTTCACCACGCGTGGGCGCGATTCGGGGACTTCGCGTTCGTGACCAACGGCATTGTGATCGGG
>JANRLN010000100.1:0-8858 GCA_033762515.1 Planctomycetaceae bacterium | reverse complement strand
CAAGTTGCCTGCATCATCGGGCCTTGATCGTCACTTCAGTCTGCTTGCCCCCCTTCAAGTCTAAAAGGACGTCGGGGGTCTGTTGTGCGTCGCTGCCCGGATTGGGGCGACCACGAACAACATATCGCCCGGGGGGGATGTCCTCGTAGGTGATGCCCCCTTCCGCATCGATGTTGCCGCTGCCCGACCATTTGCCGACCTTCTCGCCCCCTTCCGGAATCACGTGGACGATGTAGCCCTCGGGACGCGCGGCGGCAGAGAAATCGACAGTGATCTTCAGTTGGGCGGAGGGCCGCATCTCCAATTCGAGATCGGTCGCCGGCGTCTCGATGGTCGGTCCCAATCCTGGTCGGACGTAGCCGGACTTATGGATCCAAACGCTCGCGGTTCCAACGGGCGCCCCATCAAAGCGGAAGCGACCGTCGGCATCGGTCTGTACGTGGGAATCCGCTGCGATTTCGTAGCGCCCGCCATTTTTTGCGGCGAGATCGCCGATGCGCACTTCCACATCGGCCAGCGGTTTTCCTTGATCGTCGACCACGCGACCCGTCACCGACGCCGGCTTGGACAGCCCGGAATTGTGCTCCGACCAGCGAGGCTGGTCATCGTATCGGGCGTAGGCGATCACGCGTGGGACGTAGCCGTCCGCGGTCAACACCAGACGGCAGTGTTCCGGCGGCGCGTTTTTGACGACCCAATGACCTGCAGCGTCGGCGTCGACTTCGACCAGCCTGGTATGGAGAGAGCCCCCCTCTGATCGCGATGCCATCTTTTCCAGACGCAGCTTTGCGTTGAGCGGCTGTTGCGTGGCGAGATCGATCACCCGGCCTTCCAGAACGGTCCCATCGGCGGCCGTGAATCCGTGGGCTTCGAGGCGTTCATCAATGACTTCGAGTTTCTCGGGCACGATCACGTCTTCCCAGCGGACGAAGCCGTTGGTGTAGACGTCGAGCTGGGCAAGGATGGTCTTTTCCGTTTTGTCCACAGGGCGTAACCCGGCCGGGAGTTCGCGCTGAAACTTGAGTCGGTCGGGCTGCCAGACCATCAAGCGCCAATCGATCATCGCCTTGGCACGTTTTTCCGGTTCACGGTTGGGGTTCAGCCAGAAGCTGTTGCCGATGCCGTTGTGCAGGACCACCCGTTTGTCAGGCGTCTCGATTTGGGAAAAATTTTCCAGGACGACGCTGAGAGCGAGGGCGTCGCCGCGACACTCCGCATGCCATTGGCCGCCGCCGAAGGGAGGGCCTTCCCAATAGGCCACGCGCGATTCCGAGTTGAAGACCTCTGCGGCCCCTTTCGGCCAGCCGGGATCACGAATGGGGTCGTGGCCTTCGCCCCCCATAATCAGCGCCCAGGCCGATTGCACGGTCCCCGCGGCCGCTGCCATCGCGAGGACTGCCACTCGACTCCACCTGCCCCAGCGGGCGAACGAACCAACAACGGGATGTGACATGGTGCATTTCCTAGGGTCAGGATTGCGGCCGCGACCGGAGCGACTGACGCGGGGATTAGACCATAGACGCCGCGTCTCACAAAAAGGTTCCCGAAGAGTCGCGACAATTCCAGGCGCGATGATGCCTGACCCTGGTTTTGGATGGAGGGGTGAGCGCAGGATGCGGCCGAGGACGTTAAAATTTGACGTTATGACGTCACCGCCACAATTTGTTCCCATCCTCCGCAATCCCAAAGCCGGGGCGCGGCGGCGACGTCATGAACTGCTCGAACTGGTTCGCGAGTTGAAAGCTCGCGGATTAATCCCTCGCCTGTTTCGTCATCGCCGACGTCTTGCCGCGTGGATGACCGACGACGCCAGGCGGGCGCGCGTGCGGTGTCTGGTTGCCGCCGGGGGAGACGGCACCGTCAATGAACTGTTGACCCGTTTTCCCGGAGTGCCCCTCACAGTGCTGCCGTTGGGGACGGAGAATTTGCTGGCGAAGTCGTTGCAGATACCACTTTCCGGTCGCGCGGTGGCGGAGATCGTCGCCGACGGGGCGGTTCTCCACCTTGACGTCGGTCGGATCGGCCAGTCCCGCTTTCTGATGTGCGCCGGGATTGGGCTTGATGCAGCCGTGATTCGCGCCGTGCATCAATCGCGCAAGGGACACATTCACAAGCTGAACTACCTGTGGCCGACGTTGCGGCTCCTGTTCTCGTACCCGTCTCACGAACTTGTGTTGACCGACGAGTCCGGGGTCGAGCACCGCGGCCGGCAGATTCTCATCTTCAACCTGCCGCGGTATGCCCTGGGATTGCAGATGGCCCCCGAGGCGCTGGGAAATGACGGCTGGTTGGATGTCCGTCTGTTCGCAGGGAACATGCGGCACTGGACGGTGCGATACCTATGGAGAGCTTGGCGCGGCACGTTGAATCAGGAGCCGAGCGTCACCGCATTGCGGATCCGCCGGGCAAACATCTCCAGCGCCCAGGCAGTTCCCATCCACGTGGATGGGGACCCTGCGGGATTCACTCCGGTTGATGTGGAAGTCCTGCCGCTGGCGTTGACCTTGCTGGTTCCCGCAACGAGCGTCGGTGGTTCGACGGTCGTCGAATTCGGAAGCCTGCTGCGGCAGTCCGACGCCCCAGACTGGGAATGTGCGCCGCCCACGGCCCGCGTCTAGAACAACTCGTCGATTGGTTTCCCGAAGGGCAACACCGGATGCGGTCGTCCGGAATGGTCGTGATACTGTGCCGTCGAATCCACACCCAGATGACGGTAGACGGTGGCCAGGACATCTTGAGGATGCTTCGGATTGTCCTTCACCGTGGCGGCGTGCGAATCGGTGGCTCCGACAACACGGCCCCCCCGCACTCCACCACCGGCAATCGCGGCGCTGAACGCACTCATCCAGTGGTCGCGACCGGCCGTGCCGTTGACCCGCGGCGTGCGACCATGTTCGCCCCAGGCGACCACCAGGGTCGTGTCGAGCAGCCCGCGGTCGTCGAGATCTTCGATGAGCGCCGAGTAAGCCTGGTCAAACGGCGGCAGAAATCCGTTCTTCAACGACCAGAAGTTGTCATCGTGCGTATCCCACCAGCGAAGGTCGACCGTCACCAGACGGACCCCGGCCTCCACCAGCCGCCGCGCCAACAGCAGCCGTTGATTCCAACCGGGATTGTCACCGCCGGCACGCATCCGGGGAGTGTACTGCGGGGGATAGCCATAGCGATCGCGCAGCGCCTGCGGTTCGCTGTCGAGATCAAAGGCTTCGCGCACCCGTGACCCGGTAACGATCTCCCAGGCCTGTCGCTGATAAGCATCCATCGCTGCCAGCATGCCTTCCCGGTCGACGTCGCGACGAATTCCATCAAACGCCTCCAGCAACCGGCGACGGTCCGAAATTCGATCGGCGACGATCCCCTGCGGCGTCTGCAGGTTGGGAACTTCGAATTTGCCGTTCTTGCTGGCGGGGTCGGCGAGGGTCTCGAAGGGCTGATGGGTGGGGCCGAGGTAGGCGGACGCAGTGCCGGGGATCATCCGCGGAACCATCACGTAGGCGGGCATTGCCGGATCCAGCAACTGCAATTGCCGCGAGACCACCGAACCCATGCTGGGATGAGAGTTTTCGTTCTCTCTCACGCCGGGGGGATATCCGGTGAAGACTACTTGATCCCCCCGAGAATGGCTGACGTCGCCATATTGGGGCGGATGCTGCAGGCTGCGGACGATCGACCATTTGTGCATGATCGCGGCGGTCTGCGGCAGCAATTCGCAGAGCTCAATTCCTGGAACGCTGGTGGGGATCGGCTGAAACTCGCCGCGGATCTCGACTGGAGCCTCGGGCTTCATGTCCCAGGTTTCGAGCTGGCTGGGACCGCCGCGCATGTGCAGGATGATGACGGAAGTCTTACGCGCCAGGGTTTCGGCGGGACGGGCAGCCGCTTCAGCCCGCAACAGCTCAGCCAGGGAAAGACCGCCGCAACTGAGGAATCCGAATTTCAGGGCGCTGCGGCGTTCCACGCTGAACGGAGTCGGCATCAGAGACTTCCTCCGCGGCAAGCGATCACCCGGCGCCATTACCGATTCCCCCTGCAAATCAGCCACCGCACCGAAGATATCGGGGCAGTCGGTTCTTATCGACAATTCATCAGCACATTCTTATCTCAGGTTCCCCCCGCCGTAAAGGCGGCAGAGTCTGAATGGCGGGTCGATGTGGGGAGGGGACGCGTATTGGCGGAGCCAGCCTGATGGCGGCATGACGACGGACGATCCTCGTCGCGATTGGTTGCCGATCCGACCGTCGACGGAGTACCTTTGGGAGGTGCCGCCCCTTAACCTGCCTTGCCGTCCGCCCAGGAGTTCTTGTCGATGACCGCCCCGATCCATGTGGCCATTACCGGCGCCGCCGGACAAATCGGCTACGCCATGACCTTCCGCATCGCCTCCGGGGAAGTTTTCGGTCCCCATCGCCCCGTCGTGCTGCACCTCATTGAAGTCCCCCCCGTCATGCCGTCGCTCGACGGCGTTCACATGGAACTCGACGACTGCGCCTTCCCCACTCTCGCCGGGGTGCAGAAATACGACAGCGACCATCTCGAACAAGCCTTCGCCGGCTGCAACTGGGTGCTCCTCGTCGGCAGCGTTCCCCGCAAACAAGGGATGGAGCGCAGCGACCTCATCCGCATCAACGGGCCGATCTTCACCAGCACCGGCAAGGCAATTAACGCCTCCGCCGCCAAAGACGTGCGCGTGGTGGTGGTGGGGAACCCCTGCAACACCAACTGCCTGATCGCCATGTCGCACGCCCCCGACGTTCCCAGGGACCGCTGGTTCGCGATGACCCGCCTCGACCAGAACCGGGCTCAGGCCCAACTCGCCCAAAAGTCGAGCCGTCCGGTCTCCGCGGTCACCAATTTGGCGATCTGGGGCAACCACTCGGCGACGCAGTATCCCGACTTCGTGAACGCCAAGATCGATGGCAAGCCCGTGCCGGAAGTCATCAGCGATCATGCCTGGTTGAAGGGGGACTTCATCAGCGGTGTGCAGCAGCGCGGCGCCGCGGTGATCAAGGCCCGTGGGGCGTCGAGCGCCGCCTCGGCCGCCAATGCCTGCCTGGACACCGTCAAGGGGATCATCACCCCGACCCCTGCCGGCAGTTGCGTCAGCGCCGCCGTCTTCACCGACGGCAAATACGGCATCGATGCTGGGTTGATGTGCGGTCTGCCGATTTCCAGCGACGGCGAAAACTGGCGCGTGCTCGACGGCTTCCACATCGACGACTTCAGTCGTGCAGCGATTCAGAAGACCGTCGACGAATTGAAGCAGGAACGGGACACGGTCAAGGATCTGCTGCCTTAGTCGGGATGCGGCGGCGGCACGGTCCCCGAGAGAACGAGGGACCGTGCGCTGCGGAAATCTCAAATCTCAAACGCCAAATCTCAAGGAAATCCCAAGCTCCAAATCTCAAACCTGTGACGCACGTGTTTTGGCTTTTTCGAGATTGGGAATTTGGAGCTTCTTTGGGATTTGAGTATTGGGATTTCGAATTTCTTCAAAAGCTGGCGTGGACGTTCGCTGCGCAAAGTCGTCATGGAACAAAACCCTTTCGCCGTGCTGTCATTGATTGTCGCGCCGGCGATTCTGACGAACGCTACGTCGGTGCTGATCATGAGCACCAGCAATCGCTTGGCGCGGGCGGTCGACCGGGCGCGAGAGCTCGCCAAGCAGTTGGAAGCCACGACGGATCTCTCGGGAGCACAGGCGCAGCGGAGGCTCTGTGAATTGACCGCCGCAGAAAACCGCTCGTTGCTCCTGGTTCAGTCGCTCCGCAGTTGCTACGTCGCGCTGGGGGGCTTTGCGCTGGCGGCGCTGCTCTCGCTTCTGGGGGCGGCATCGGTCCCCGCCCGGCTCGATTTCCTCGTGCAGATCCTGGAATTCGGCGGCATCTGCGCGGGAGTGGTGGCGGTCGGCTCGCTGGTTCGGGGATCGACGCTACTGCTGCGTGAGACCCAGATCGCCGTGCAGGTGGTCACCGACCGGGCAGCGACGCTGCACGCACGCGCCCATGACGCGGGTCGGCAAGTGGAAGGCTAGGCCGTGCGGCGAGGTCGGGAGCGGTACGCACTACGAAGCTCCCTAAGTCAGGATGTCCCAGATCGGCTCCCCGCTCTGCGAGATTGAGACGGGTCGCCCGGCGTGGTCCGGTACGCGGGTTTCCGGATCGAGACCGAGAGTCTGGTAGACCGTGGCGACGACGTCGGAATTGCTGACCGGCTTGTCCTGGACGTAGGCTGCCTGGCTGTCGGACGCTCCGTAAATGGTGCCCCCACGGATTCCCGCGCCCGCGAACAGGCAGGAGTAGCAGAAGGTCCAGTGGTCGCGGCCGCCGTTGGCGTTGATCTTCGGCGTCCGCCCCATTTCGCTGATCAGGATCACCAGGGTTTCATCCAGCAACCCCCGGCTGTCCAGGTCCTGCATGAGCGCCGAATACGTCTGATCCAGCCCCGGGAGCTTGTTCGTCTTGAGGATCGAGAAGTTCCGCTGGTGGGTGTCCCAGGCGTCATAGTCGATCTGCACCGGCCCCCAGAAGAGATCCCAGGTGACGTTGACGAACTTCGCGCCGCGTTCGATGAGACGTCGGGCGATGAGGGTGCTGTTCCCGAATAGGGTCTTGCCGTAGCGGTCGACCGTTTGCGGGCTCTCCTGGCTGAGATCGAACGACTCGCGCAGTTTTGAAGAGGTGAGGATATCGAATGCCTGCCTCTGATTGCGGGAGAACGTGTCGACAACGCGGGCGGTTTCCAGGTCGCGCACCTGGCGATCGAATTGCGAAAGCAGCGACCGCCGAGCATTCAGCCGATCGAGCGTGACGCCATCCTGCAGGATCCCGTTGGGAAGCGTCGGTGCGCCGCGGACGATCGCCGGGGTCCCCGGCAAAGGCTTATGGGAATCGGCGTCCATCGTCGGCGAACATTCGGTGGTGATCGCGTTGAACCGCTGGCCCAGGAACCCGGCATAGGGGCCCGAGCGCCGAAAGGCTTGTCCCCAGCCGAGCCAGCACGGCAGAAAATGGTAGGCGGGGAAGCCGGGCTGTCCACGCTGCAGATACTCCAGCACCGAACCCATGCTTGGGGGATCGGTGTCGCGAGGATGCTGATCGGGGCGCGGGACTTCGTCGCCGGTGTAGACGGGCAGGCAGTTGTGGCACCCCGCTTTATGATTCAGCGACCGGACAATCGCCGTCTTGTGCATCCATTGGGCCATCTGCGGGAGATGTTCGCAGATCTCGATCCCCGGAACATTGGTGGGGATGGGCTTGAACTCCCCCTTGGTTTCCGAAGGTCCATTCGGCTTCAGGTCGAACATGTCCTGCGTGGCGGCGCCGCCGAGCAGAAACAACATGATCACGTTCTTGGCCTTGCCATGGCCCAGCGCCCCGGCTTCATTCGCGGCGAGGAGCTGCGGCAGGCTCAACCCACCGAGCGCCGCGATCGCCCCGGCCTGCAGCGTCTCACGACGCGTCACACCATCGCAACAACGTCGCGGGCTGCCCAGCATCGTCAACATCGCGCGGTCCCCAGCTTGCAGGAGATTCATAAGCGAACGTTGATATTATCGGAGGATCGCCTCGGGATCAAGCAGAGTGGCTGATCAACCTGCGGTCGCGTTTCGTGAGATGGGTCGCTTACAATCGCCGGGAAGAGGACCGCGCGATGCCGTCACCGTTTCCGGGAATGGACCCGTATCTGGAGTCTGCCGACGTCTGGCAAGATTTCCATCAGACGTATATTGCACGGTTGCGCGCTCAGCTCAATCGCGTGTTGCCGACGGGATTCGTGGCGCGCTTAGAGTTGGCGATTTTCGTCCATGAACAGGACTCCAACCCCACGCGAACTGGCAAGGCGGATGTCGCCGTGGTGGATGCTGAGTCGCTTGCAGCACCCGCGACCCACAGCACAGCCGTGCTGTCGGCCCCTGTTATTTGCCGGTTGCCTGCCGTTGTCACCGAGCGGCACGGTTACATCGAAATTGAGGACGTGCAAACGGCGCACGTGGTGACTGTCATCGAGCTTCTCAGTCCCAGCAACAAGCGACCGGGGCGTGACCGCGAGCAGTACCTGGCCAAGCGCGAGACAATCCTCAGCAGCGAGACCCACCTCGTGGAGATTGACCTGCTGCGCGGGCATCCCCGTCTCCCCCTGATCGGGCTCCCCTCCTGCGATTATTGCGTCGCCATCAGTCGCGCGGACTTGCGGCCGGAAGTGGATGTGTGGCCGATCTCTCTCCGCGACCGCCTGCCGACGTTGCCGTTGCCGCTGACTGCGCCCGCAACTGTGGACGTCGATCTGCAAACGGCGTTCGATGAAACTTACGCCGAGGCCCAGTTTGAGAGATATCTCGACAGGAACAGAATCTGGCCGCCGTTGAGGACAGTGGATGCAGCATGGGTGGAGCAATTGCTGCGCGGGGTGAGGACTAATTAAGGACCGCGCGATGCCGTCACCGTTTCCGGGAATGGACCCGTATCTGGAACACTCCGACGTCTGGCACGACTTTCACGGCGTGTTGGTGACGCTGCTGCGGCTGGAACTGTCGCGCCAGTTGCGTGGACGTTACCAGGTGCGGATGGACGAGAATGTCTATGTCCACGAGTTGGACGCAACATCCCGTCAACTCATCGGCCGTCCCGATGTGCATGTCGCAGGTGGCGTGGTCCCTGTAGCGACGGCGACCGTGGCGGCCATCGAAGCGCCGATACAAAGTCGACTGCCGGTCGCTTTCGATGTGTTGCGCGAGAAGTTTCTGGAGATTCGCGACGCCGCAGGTCAGCGCCTGATCACCGTCGTGGAAATGATCAGCCCCACGAACAAGCGACCGGGGCCGGATCGCGAGCAATACCTCGCCAAACGTCGGCAGTATT
>JANRLN010000099.1:0-24066 GCA_033762515.1 Planctomycetaceae bacterium | reverse complement strand
GAACAACTCCAGAATCGGCTTCGTCCCCGAATCGACGAGGGGGAACGGACGGCCGGCGGGACCTGGGAGATGCTGTTCCACGTCAAAGCCCAGACTATGAAAGACGGTCGCCACCAAGTCGCTCGCGCCCACAGGTCGCTCAGCCGGATATCCCCCGATCGCGTCGCTGCGGCCGATCACGCGGCCACCCTGCACGCCCCCGCCGGCGAAGTAGCTGGTCCAGCACTGCGGCCAGTGGTCGCGACCTCCCGCGGGATTGACGCGCGGCGTTCGACCGAATTCTGCGACGTTGCACACCAGGGTGTTCCCGAGGAGCCCGCGCTGGTCCAGATCCTGAATCAGCGCCGAATAAGCCTGGTCATACATCGGTGCGACGGTGTTCTTCATTCCCTCGATGGACGTGAACGGCAGTGTGCCGTGGATGTCCCACGTCACTTCGTTGAAGACCGTCAGGAAGGTGTTGATGGTGACGAACCGCACACCGGATTCGATGAGGCGGCGTGCCAGCAGACAGCATTGGCCGAAACGAGTCATCCCATAACGTTCGCGGACTTCCGTCGGCTCCTTGGTCAGTTCGAACGCCTCGCGGGCCTGCGGACTGGTCATCATGCGGAACGCGGCCTGAAAACCGCTGTCCATGAGAGCCGCGTTCTCGCTCTTCTCGAACGAGTCGATCGTCGAATCGACCACGTTGCGGAGTTTGCGGCGACGCTCCAGCCGGGCTTCTCCGATTTGTTTGGGAGGCAACAGATCCGGCACCGTGAAATCGGGCTTGGAAGGATCGGCGTTGAGCACAAACGGATCATGCCCCTTGCCCAGGAAGCCCCCTGCCTGTCCATTCGGCAAGTTGCCCCCGCCGGCGCCCATCAATTCCGGAAGCACAACGAACGCCGGCAGATCGGTGCGGCGACCCATCAGGTAACTCGCCACGCTCCCGGCGTGCGGAGAATTGACCCCTCCGGTGAAGAAGCGCCCTGTCTGCATCATCTGCCAACCGGCATCATGCACCGCCGGCGAACTGTGATTGCAGCTCCGCACCAGCGAAAACTTGTCGGCGATTTCGGCATGCCGGGGAAGAATCTCACTCAACTGAATTTCGGGCGACCTGGTGTTGATCGCGGTGAACGGACCGCGGATTTCCGCCGGCGCGTTCGGCTTCGGATCGAAGGTATCCAGCTGACTCGGCGCCCCGAGATTGAAGATCATGATGACGGACCGCTCGTTCCGTCCCGCGCCGTGACCGGCGGCGGCCGCCTGGGCTTCCATGCGGGCGAGATCTGCCAGCGTCAACCCCACCGCCCCCAGGGTTCCAACCTGCAGAAAGTCGCGACGCGACAGGCCGTCGCAAGTGTGGGCGATGCCGTTGCCGGTAATATTCAGCATGGTTCAACGTCCTTTTGCACGGATGCTTCACGATCGGTTTCTACAGAGCCCTCTGGCTCGACAGACGCCGACGCTTCCGAGAAGCAGAATCAATTTTGGTCGATGGCTCGATCCCGACTATCCTACGAGGTTCGCCCGCCGCGGACGAGACTTCCGCCGAAAAACCTCGACGCATTCTCACGTCACTGTACGCCGGAAGCAGCGGAGGCGTCTTGTAGCAACTCCGCAAGTTTTGGTATTTATTGCGCATGGCGCTGGCAACCCAACATGCACTGCAGTCCGACTTTCTCGCACAGCTCACCAGCCCGGTGGAATTGCTGCAATTGCTCGACTTTCTCCCGGAGGTCTATTTCTTCGCAAAGGACGCCCGCGGTCGATTCATGCTCATGAACGAGGCCGAGCTCCGCCTGCATGGCCTGACTTCAGTCGACCAGGTGATCGGCAAGTCGGATTTCGACTTCCACCCCCGACATCTGGCGGAGCAGTATGTCCGCGAAGACCAGCGGGTGATGGATTCCGGCCGCCCGCTGCCCAATCAAGTCTGGCTCGTCGGCGACGCTGAGGGAGAGCTGCGCTGGTTCATCTCCAGCAAAACCCCGCTGCTGCGAGCCGACGGCTCGGTCCTGGGAATCGCCGGTGTGATGCGCGACTTCAAGCGCACCGAATCTCTTCTGCGGCCCTACCAGGAGTTGGAACAGGTGCTGTCGTACGTCCTGGAACGGTACGCGGAACGAGTCCGCATTGAAAATCTGGCGGCCCTGGTGCACCTGTCAGTCAGCCAGTTCGACCGCAAGTTCAAGGCTCTGTTCCGGATGACGCCGCAGCAGTATCTGCTGCGGGTGCGCATCAACGCCGCGACGCAGGCGCTGGTGCATAGCGACCGCAGCATTGCGGCGATCGCCGATGAAACCGGCTTCTATGACCAGAGCAGTTTCACGAAACAGTTCGCCAAGCATACCGGGTTGACGCCCCGCAAGTTCCGGCGCCAGTACGCCCTGTAACCAGTACGCCCTGTGAACGGATCGCAGAGGAGAACTGCAAACCGGCGGCGAACCGCCCCCGCGACTCTCCGCACAATGGCGCTCCGCGCAAAAAAAACGCTCGGGGTAGACCCCGAGCGCAGACTTCTTGCGAAGCCAAGATCACACCCCGCGTGCGGGGCTAGACAGTGATCTCGACGTGTTCCCCGCCATCGCCCGCGTCGCCGACGCGTGCGGCCTGACAGAGCTCCTCACGGACAATATTCATATCGCGCGGAGCGTCGATTCCGAGGCGGACGGTGTTGGGACCAATCCGCACAATCGTCACTGTGACGTTCTCGCCGATCAGAATCTTCTCGCCCGGCTTTCGCGACAATACCAGCATGGATCCGACCCTTTTTGCTTGCCTGATGCATCCTTGTGGCAACCCGATCCAAAGATCCCCAAGACACCCACTGTCTTGAGACCTCAGACCGGACAGTTCCGGCACTGATCAGAGGCCTATCTCCAGCTTCTGACTGACCAGCGTCTGACCCCCTCGAACCCCACCCGCGCGATACATTGCGCGAACCGAAGTGTTGTCAAAATGAAACCGCGTCACAAAGATAACAACCCGCCCGCGAGAAAATCCAGCGCGTTTCGGAATTGTGAGCAACAAAACACAAATCGCCACAGACGCGGCGACCGCCCCAGTCGCAAGCCGCAAACCCCCGCAACCAAAAGACGCAACCACATACCAGAAAGCACGTTACATAGAACAACGCCCGCAAAGCCTCCCGGCGACCGCGATCCACATGCCTATTCAGTGTGCACGCAACGCGCGAAATACAGGCGAAAGGCCCGTGCCTGATTTCTGTGCAGGCCCGATTTCCGGCTTCCGGCGGGAGCGGCTTCGATCGTGGGGTATTGACGAAACCTGCTGTCAGACTTGAATTTCCTGCTTTGGATCGGGATTCTGACTCGCGAAGTGGTCGGCGAAAATCCCCGGAGAGCAAGGCGATGGTCAAGATCGGGATCGTTGGGATCGGATTCATGGGCTGGGCGCATTTCGCCGCAGCCACCAAGCTGTCAGAGGCAGGCAAACCCAGCGGATCGAAGCTCAAGGGTGGAAGCGTTGCCGCCATCTGCACCCGTAGCGCGGAGAAGCTGTCCGGAGACTGGACGTCTATCCAGGGGAATTTCGGGCCGCGCGGGCCCAAGCTGGATCTTTCGAAAATCAGCGCTTACGACGACTACCGCGCGCTCTTAGCGGATCCCGACATCGAACTCATCGACATCTGCCTTCCCAACGACCAGCATGAAGAGGTCGCCGTCGCCGCCCTCAAGGCGGGCAAGCACGTTTTCTGCGAAAAGCCGATCGCGGTTGACCCCAAGGCGGCTGACCGCATGATCGCCGCCGCCGCGAAGGCCGGCAAGATGTTGATGGTCGGACAGGTGCTGCCGTTCTTCCCCGAGTTCCAGTTCGCCGCGAATTGCATCGAGTCGAAGAAGTACGGCAAGCTCCTCGCGGCGCACTTCCGCCGGATCATCAGTCCGCCGAAATGGTCGGGAGACATGTCCGATTTTCGCAAGCTGGGCGGCTGGGGCATCGACCTGCACATTCACGACAACCATTTCATCCGCCTCACCTGCGGGCAACCTCAGCAAGTGATGTCCCGCGGGCTGCTGCAGGAAGGTTTCGTCAACCACGTCCATTCGCAGTACCTCTATCCCGAGGGGGGACCGACGGTGACCGCCGTCAGCGGCGGCATCTGCGCCGAGGGGCTGCAGTTCGCCCACGGTTACGAGCTCTTCTTTGAAGAGGCCACGGTCCTCTTCTCCGCGGGCACAGTTGGCGGCGAATGGTGTGTTGACCGACCCTTGTCGGTCATTTCCAAAGGGAAAGTGGTCTCTCCAAAGCTGAAGGCCGGCGCCGATTGGTGTGCGGGATTCACGGCAGAACTGCAACTGGCCGTGGATGCGGTCCGAACGGGGATCCCCGCGCCGCTCCTCTCCGCGGAACTCGCCCGCGATGCGCTGAACCTGTGCCATGCCGAAGCCAAGAGCATCTCCACGGGCAAACCGGTGAAACCCTAGCCGCCGTTTCCACCGCGACTGAACTTGGGTTGCGACTGCCGTGTCTTCAAAGACTTCGCCGGACCTCGCCGGCGAACGTCGCACCGAATCCTTTTGGTCTTGATGGCCCCCGCCGATGCTCGACAACCTTCCCTTCAGCTCCCTGCAGCACCGCGGATTGACCCTCGAGGGGTACTCGCGCGCCGCGGTCCAGAGCTATTGGCGGGTCCCGGAGCTGAAGCTGGGCTTCGACCTCGGCGGCAGCCCCTGGGAATTCATGGGGACGCCGACGGTCTGCATCACACACGGACATCTGGACCACATGGCGGCGTTGCCGGTCTTTGTCGCGCGCCGACGGATGATGAAGATGGACCCGCCCACCATCTATCTCCCTTCGACGATCGTTGAAGGAGTCGATCGGATGCTCAAGGCCTGGCAACGCCTGGATCGCGGGCGCATGGTCTGCGACCTCGTCGGCGTCGAGCCCGGCCAGGAGATCGAACTCTCGCGCGACCACGTGCTGCAGATCTTCGAAACCACCCATACCGTGCCGTCGGTCGGCTACTGCATCTGGCTCCGCAAACGGAAGCTGAAGCCGGAATATCAGGGACTCAGCGGGGACCAGATCCGCGACTTGCGGCTGTCGGGAACCGATGTCACGGCGGAAGTTCGCACACCCATTCTGTGCTACACCGGAGACACGTCGCCGGCGGGACTCGACAGCTATCCGCCGGTGTTTCAGGCGCAGATTCTGATCACCGAGCTGACGTTCTTCCGTCCGGAGCACCGTCGAGAGAAAATCCACAAGTTCGGCCACATGCATCTGGAAGACTTTCTGGAACGGGCCGACAAATTCCAGAATGAGCTGATCATTGCAATGCACTTCAGCACGCGTTATCAGACCAATCAGATCGAGCGTGCCGTCATGAAGCGGTTGCCGCCGGGGCTGAAGGAGCGGATGAAGCTCTGGTTGTGATCGATGGATGCTGGTGAGGATCGCGAAACCGCGGGGGCCGCCCGGTCGCCAATTAGCAACCACCCCGAGAATCGAGGTCGCGCGATGGCGAACGATTACCGAATCCCGCGTTGCCAGGCGCTGCCGATCGCGGGCCACCAGGTTCAGTTTCTCATCGACGGGCAGGAACGTCTGCGCTGGAATTTTGACCCGAGCTATCCGCGTCCGTTCTTCTATCCCCTCATCGGCCCCGGCGGTGTTTCACTGACGCGCATGGGGCATCCCGGAGCGCCGAATCACGATCATCACCAATCAGTCTGGTTCGCGCACCACAAGGTGCTCGGCATCGACTTCTGGGGGAACACGGGAGACGCCCGCATCCGCCAACAGGAATGGCTCGCCTATGTCGACGGGGACGCTGAGGCGGTCATGGCAGTCCGGCTCGGTTGGTTCGACGGTCACGACCCGCGCGCACTCCTGACTCAGGACGTCGTGGCCGCCGTGCGGCCGGGTCCCGAACGGGAGACGTTCCTCGAAATTCAAACCACATTGACCCCGACGGCGGACGAGCTGGAACTGGGAAAGACCAACTTCGGCCTCCTCGCGGTGCGAGTGGCGAAGAGCCTGTCGGCCTACTTCGGCGGAGGCCAGATTGTCGACAGTGAAGGCCGCGCGGGCGAACCGGCGATCTTCGGACAACAGGCCCGCTGGATGGACTACAGCGGGCCCGCAACGCCCGACACCACCGAAGGGATCACGTTCTTCGACCACCCCGCCAATCCCGGCCATCCGTGTCACTGGCACGTTCGGGAAGATGGCTGGATGGGTGCGTCGCTGTGCTTTGCCGAGCCGCGTCTGTTGCAGAAACTGCAGCCGCTGACGCTGCGATATCTGCTGCATCTGCATCGCTCGGGCGCGGATCAGGCACGTTCAGCGACCGTGTTTGCAGAGTTCGCTGCGAGTGCTGCATTCTTGGTTGAGCGGTCCAGCACCCGGCACTTGATGCACAGTGTTCGCCGGCAGCAAGCAGCGACCCCATAATTCGGCGCCGCCGTCCGCGCTTCCTGGAATCTCCTGTCCAGGACTCCTTGTGCCCGCACTCCTTGTAGGCCAGTTCCGTTCGAGCGCGGTGCGCGGCTCTTCAGCGCATGGCCCCTCCCAGATCCCGTTTTCCCGCCTGGTCGAGGACCACATCCCGAAATCCCAGGCGAAACGGATTACCACTTCCGGACCACAGAAAGACAACGGTGTACCGCGAGATCCTCACATTCATACATAATTAATATTGATGTTCTCAAATCTCCATGAGACAATGAACTGAATGATTTGTATGTTAAGAGGGAGCACATCACTCCCGCATGGAAGGATGACGACATGACCATCAACACACGCAAGGACCCGCCATGAACCGGAAAAATGCTGGCATTGGCGCTGTTGTTGATCGCATGGACTGGCTCGTCGCCCACATCGAACCGAAATGAGCGCAGGACGAAGATCATGCCCGCAGAGACATCGGGCTATCGACGACGCACCGTTGAGCCCATCCGAGTGGAACCCCCAGACACCGATCAATTTCAATGCAAGAACAGGCATGTCTCTGGCGGGGCCATCTCGTCGCACGAGTCGTACGCATCAACGGCGGCGAGACTCACGAGATTAGAATCTGACATAACGACCAGGTCGCTCTTGTCGACTCAACGGGTCCGCTCACCGCTGACAGTCGTACTGCGGATTCCGACGGCGACAATGACGCAGACCAGCGTCAGCATTCCGTCGAAGCTCTCGCGGCAGGGGCTTCCACTCCGTGACTCAACACGACTACTGCCGGCACTTTCTCACCCGCCGCATGGGGTAGACGCCGACGTCACGTGGTTCAACCGATTGTTGGCCGTGCCTCTGGAGGGACCCGACTGACAACACGTGTTCTTTCGCGCCAAGTCTGCGTGGGGGATGGAGCGACCACGGGGACTCTGTCTCCAGGCGAAGGAGAGTCATCTGTGATGGTGGGTATCAGCGGGCGCCGACCCGCGTGCGATTGACTCACCGAAAGCATGGATTGAATTCGCTGAGACTTCGTTGCTGTTGCAGGAAAGGATCGGAGAAATGGTAGACGGAGATCACTTGGTGTCCCGACGAGCGTTCACGGTTTTGGAGCTGTTCATCTCCCTGGCGGTGATCGGCATTCTCGTGTCGTTGATCCTGCCCGCCGTCCTTCAGGCTCGGGCCGCATCACGGCGGCTACAATGCACAAACAACCTCAAACAAATTGCCTTAGCAACGCAGTCATACGTCGAGCAGTGGGGCGCGGTCCCACAGCTAACTCCTCTCTTTAAACTCCTCCCCTACGTTGAACGAACGGAGTTGCAGGCACTGCTGGCCCTGCCGCAGTTTCCAGCGGGAGCGAACGCCGATGTGCCTGCCTATTATTGTCCTGCGGATGCTCTTGTTGGAGCGTACGTCAACCAGCAGGCTTTCATTGCCAGCTATCCGATGAATAGCGGGACGGATTTTGTTTCGAGCAATGGCTTGCAAGTTCAGCCATCCCGCAGATTTCCTGAGATTTCCTGGAAGATGGTGACCGATGGCCTGTCTCAGACCGCTCTATTTTCTGAACTGCTGACGCTGGGAGCTGAAGAGGACCCGCAGCAAGGCGGGACTTGGATTCTGAATACGGGAACGGCGGAACCGATTCGGGCTGTGTGGTGGACGTCACGGCAGAACTGGCAGCGCGGCGAGGAAGAGGAATTCGCAGCCCATTGTTTGGATGCAGCGAACCGAATCTCTCTGGTACCGCCGCTCGTATGGCGAGTTTCTTTTAGCCGCGTGTCCAGCGACGGCTACCAGCACCTCACGCCCCCCAACAGCGTCGGTTGTCAGGCCGTCTCCGGGGCATATACTGCCGTCGCCGCGTCCAGCTATCACACTGGCGGGGCCAATCTCACCCTCTGCGATGGATCGGTTCGATTCGTCAGTAATTCGATCGACGCCACGGTTTGGAGGGCCGTCGGAACCCGCGCGGGTGGGGAAACCGAAGAGTTCCACTAGCCCGCCTGCAGTCGGAATTCCGTCGCGCGAGCGTTTCGATCACCTCAACTGCATGGCGCGCCCGGTTTATCGAGCAAGAATCCGTCAACGCCGAGGGAAACTCTGTGATGAATCTTCCGCAAGTGGTCCGCAGAATCGCCGTGTGGGCAATCGTCTGCGCACCGACCGCGTTGTCGGGCTGCGGCAGCCATCCCGCGACGGTCGCGTCCTATCCCGATCCAGAAGATGCACCGAAATTCGAGCTCACATCATTGAGTCTGGGGGGGAAAGACCTGACCGCCAATCCACTGGTCTTTCAACCGGGCCAGCAGGTCGACGTGGTCGTTGAAGTGTCAGGCAACCGCGACGACTTCTTTCGATTCGGACGTCAGCCTGCAGACAAGATCGAGGAAAACAATTCGAAACCCCTGCTGCGCTTCAGACTCGCTCTTGCGCGCCCCTCGGCAAGCGGTGAGTTTCACGCGGAGAAAAAACAGCCGTACAGGAGCCTGGATATCCAATGGAAGGAAGATCACAAAGGCCGCGCAAACCAATCTGTGAAGCTTCCCAACGATTCCGGGGACTACGAGTTGTGGCTCTCCTATGCGCACCATTGGATGATGATGCAGCCCGGCAGGATGCCATTCACCAAAGAACAGTCCATCAAGAAAGTGCGGTTCACAATTTCTGGAACATGAGCCACACGGAAGCTGGGAATTGACGCGCTCAGCCGCGAACAGTCTTGCACGATATCGCCGCCTGGTGCGGGCGAGCCCAAAACTTAACCGTCAATGCTCGCCAGCGCGGCGGCCACCGCGGCGACGTGGCCGTCCACCTTCACCTTCGGCCAGACAGCCGCAATCTTGCCCTGCTTGTCGATCAGGAAGGTCGCCCGCTGGACCCCCATCGACTTGCGGCCGTACATGTTCTTCTCGACCCACACGCCGTACTTTTCCGCAACCGCGTGGTCCTCATCGGACAGGAGCGGGAAGGGGAGATCGAACTTGTCGCCGAATTTCTCATGCGAGTCGAGGCTGTCGCAACTGACTCCCAGGACGATGGTGTCGGCCCCTTCGAATGTGTCGATCTTGTCCCGAAACTCGCAAGCCTCCGTGGTGCAGCCCGGCGTGTCGTCCTTCGGATAGAAGTACAGCACCACGTTTTGCTTCCCTTTGAACTGGCTCAGCTTGTAGCGCCCCTCCGGGTAGGCCGGCAAATCGAATGGGGGAGCCTTGGAACCAACTTCCGGGACGGCGGCAGCCATCTGAGAATCCTGCTGGAGAACGTGCGATTGGAAACCTGAGTGATGCAGCTCAGCCACGCTTAACTATAGCGAGCCTGTCCAGAGGCCCGATTGCCGCCAGAACTCAGGAAGAGGTGCAGTCAGACAAACCGAGTCGTAACGGATCGGATGCCGCAACTCAAGCCGCTCGGCATGCAACAGGATCACGTCGGACCGAAATCCGACTTCCGACCGCGTCAGCGGCACTTCAATCGTCGATCCATATTGCAAATCCCCCACGATGGGCCAGCCGCGCGACGCCAGCTGCACGCGAATCTGGTGCATTCTTCCGGTCAACAGTTCAATGCGCACCAGGGAACGGCCGTCGTGCGCGGCGACCACGTCATACCGCAATTCCGCCCGACGCGCAGCGGGGGTCTCCGGGGGCGCCACGGTCACGTGGGCCGCCGCAGCATCCTTGAGGAGCCAATCGCAGAGCGTCCCCGTGCGATCTGGAAGTTCGCCGGAGACGACGCACAGGTAGCATTTGCGCACCTGTCGCTCGCGAAACTGCTCGGCGAGCCGCGCCGCAGCTTTGGAATTGCGGGCGAACACCATTACCCCGGAAACCGGCCGGTCGAGGCGATGCGGGATCCCCAGATAAACGTTTCCCGGCTTCTGGTGCTTCTGCTTGAGATGCGATTTGACCCACCCTTCGACCGTGGGAATCCCGCCGGGAGTTCCCTGAGTCAGCAGGCCTGCCGGCTTGAGAATTCCCAGCAGCGGACCGTCATCCAGCAGGATCTGAGGTTCATCCATGGGGGGATCAGAAGGGTCCAGAAAACGGCGGAGTCGCTGCCAATGGATGCCGAGTCCGCGCGCGATCCCTCTCGGACAACGCGGCTAGTTCTCAGCAGCGACGTTCGTCGTCTGCTGAATTTCGGGTTCGCTTTCGCCGCGCTTCCAGGCGTTATAGCGGAAGTCTTCGCGATACCGCGAATACGCCCCTCCCGGTCCGACGTTTGGGGCCGCCAGCCCATAGCGAATGACCGAGAGGGACAATTCGGACTTCTCGCCGAGGTCCCAATCCTGCGGGTTCAACTCGTGTGCGAAGGCGCCGTTCTTCCGGGAGTTGACGAAGGCGATCAGTTGCCCACCGCCGCTCTTATCGGCTTCGTTCCAGAACTTGGCGAAGGTCGAGGGGCTGGACACCTTGGTGTTGGCTTTCCCCATCGATCCCAGCCAGTTCTTGACGTTGTAAACGTTCTGCTCCCCTTTCCAAATTCGGCCGGTCGAGCTCGTTGTGGAAGGCAGCAGCGACATCCCCAGCGATTCACACTTGTACAAGGTCTGGTACGACTCGATCGCAATGTTTCCAGTGACGCCCGCCGCCGCAAAACACTCGTCGGCCTGCACGCAGCAGTTGAACAATCTCCAGCTCACGTCCGCCGCCGCCTTCTTGGCGGGGTCGTTGATCACCGCCGCTGCAATCGGGGCGTACAACAGGCAGTTTTCCAGGGTCACCGCCTGCGCCTCTCCGATCGCCACCACTTCCACCGCGGCGCGTCCGCCGACGAACATGGAATTGCGGGCATAGAGCTTGCCGGGGCCGGTGACGACCACCCCCGCCATTCCGCGTCGATTCCCCTCGGAAATCGAGGTGTTCAACAACCTCAAGGTCCCCCCGGCCACGACGGCGGCCTTCCAGGGGAGCGGTTTGGAACTGATCGGGGGGTCGAACTGCAGTCGCAGACCTTCCAAGGTCAAAGTGCCCGCGGTGACCTTGAGCATATGTTGCGCCTCGACGTCCTTATCGGGACGAAAACGCAACCCCAGCTTGTTGAGGCCGATCTCCAGTTCGAAGACCGGCTCATAGCCATAGCCGGCCTGAATGGTCAGATCCTTGTCGAACACATCATGACTGAACTTGAAGGGGCCGTTGCCGTCGATCCGAATCGTGTCGCCGGCCTGAGAGGCGGCGAGTGCGTCCTGAAACGTATTGAACCGCGGCGTGCCCTGACGGTTCGCAATCGAAAATTGCTGATCAGGCTCCCCTTCCAGCAGCCGCGAAATGTCGCTTCCCAGATTCGCCTTCCGCAGGAAGAGAATCGCAAACGACGCGTCGGCGAGTTGGTCTTTGCCTTCGGACCAGGAGCCGTCCGGACGCTGCGTCTTCACCAGCGCGTCCGCCCCCTGGGTAAACCAGTTGACGCGCCCCAGCGTCTCCAGCCCGAGCAGCACTCCCAGACGTTCGACGGACCAGAGGAAGTACTTCGCGGCCCCCGGACCGACTCCAGCCGCGTACTCGCCAACCTTGTTAAATCCCTTGGCGTACGTCGGGTCCGCCAACAGCGTCTCCTTCTCCCCCTTGGACTCGGTTGTCCGAACGGTGGTCGTTGCGGAACCCTGCTTGCGCTGTTCTTCCCGAATCTTGGTCGCGCGTGCCACCGTCAACGAGAAGAGTCCGGCGCAGGTCATGGCGTTACGCGAGGCTTCCGGCTTCTCCTTGGTGCTGGGCGCGTAGGACCAGCCGCCGTCCTCGTTCTGGCCATCCAGAAACCGCGAGGCCACGCTGATCATGGCTTCCTCGATCGGCACGTTGTACCGGGAGGCGACCCAGAGCCCCAGGACTCCGAACTGAGTGCAGCTATTGTCCCCCAGTCCTTTCTGCCGCTCGATGCGCTTCGTTCCGGTGAGGATGGAGGAATCGGCCTTGGGGCACTTGTAGCCCCAGCCGCCCCCTTCGTTTTGCCCCGCCAGCAGCCGGGCGCCGAGGATGCGAATCGCCGGGCGGTCGAGCCGGTCGCCCACGCGCGCCAGCAGCAAGACGCTCAACGCGACTTCGTAGGTGTTGTCGACTTCGCTGACTTGCTTCTTGACATAGCGATACCCCTTGTCGACCACGGTGTCATTCAGCGGGACCCCGTTCTCGATCAGGGCGAGGGTGCACAGTGCGGTCACCCCCGTGGTGTAGTTGGGGTAGTCCCAGCTCCCATCCTGGCTTTGCTGGGCCTTGATGAATTCAATCCCCTTCAGCCGCGCCGACTCGATTTGCTCTTCGGTGGCCGCAGCCGCCGGCCGGGCGAGGGACGCGACGGCGAGAAGGACGACAAACATCACGCGGAAGGGCGTCGTCATGGGAGATCATCCTGAAGTGCGAACCCAGATGTCGGACGGGCAATCGACTCTTGCGACGTGTCGCAGCCAACTCTTGCAGGGGGCAGTGTATCTCTTCCCCCGACCACCCGGCAACATCGTGGACTCCGACCGTTGCTGAATTCGAACGTCCGGACTGCGACCGGGATCATCGCAAGCGTTGCGACGACACGATCAGCGGAGGCGCCGGCGGGACTCGACACAGACGCGTCATGCGGGGGGCGCCGCCCGAACGTCACGCGGTTCGAGCAGGATGAGCCGCAGCTCCTGGTTGGCAATTCTCAAGGCGGCGGTAAAGCACGAGGCCACGATCGGACCGATAAAAATCCCCCACAGCCCCATGACCTCCAGTGCGCCGAGCACGCTCACCAGCGCCAGGAGAGGATGCAACTGGGCATCGGAGTTCAATATATACATACGCACAATATTGTCGACCAGGCTGATGCCGAACCATCCAAACAGCGCCAGACCGACCGCGGCGCCGTAGCGGCCATCGGCGGCCAGCACGAAAACAAAGGGGAGCCAGATCAGCCACGCTCCAACCATCGGGATCAGGGCGGCCACAGTGGTGATCACCAGGAACACCAGGAAATGCCCGAATCCGAGCACCTGCATCGCCAGGGCCGTCAGCAGGGCCTGCACGATCGCCGCCAACAGGGTTGCCGTCACAACCGCCCGCGTCACCTTGGTGAACTCCAGCGCCATTCGTTCCTGTTGCTCGGATTCCACCGGCACGAGTTCTCGGAGAGCCCGAATCAGGTTCGTGCCGTCGGCGAGGAAGAAAAACAGCGCTGTGAGATACACCATCGTCGCGACGACGAAACCGACCACCGCCCCCATCGTCGAGGAGGCCAAAGCCAGCGTGTTGCCGGCGATCCGGTCGGCCGCGGCGCGAATCCCCTTGTTGATCTCCTGCTGCAGTTGTTCCGGAGAGGTTTGGGGAAACCACGTGGCGACCAGATCCAGCGCCGGTTGAATCAGCTCCCGGCGGTGCGCGCGTTGATCGGCCAGATCCAGCGACAGAAATTCCTGGGTGAACCCTACCAGTTGCGTCGCGGCGAGGCTCGTCGTCACCAGCGCCGGCAACAGGACCCCGGAAACCAGCAGCCCCGTCGTCAGCCCGGCGGCCAACGTCCGTCGATCGCCGCATCTCCGCAACATCCAGGCCCGCAGGGGCTCGGCGACAATCGCGGTCATCGCGGCCAGAAACATCGGCAACAGGAATGGAGCCAGGAGTTGGTAGAACATCCCCCCGAGCATCGCGAGGATGCCGAGAATCACCACCAGGGAAACATAGCGTCGCATGCTGGTCCCTCTGCCCGCCCCGGAAGACCGCCCATTATCTTGTGGCACTCGCGGGGGCTCAGGCCCTCGACTAGACCCTACCGAGTTTTTGCAGCAGCGGCGACGCCGTGCGGCTGCGCGGCGGTGATCGGCGTGGGATCCAGCGCCATGATCGAGGGGGAAAGGGGTCGACGCGACGGGACGGAATCTGATGGGAATGGTCGGGAGCGGCCCGAATGTCAAACTTTTCGGGCGGCCGCGTTCTGCAGCGAGGCGGAATGGGGTCGGCATCCAGATTTTTGAAAACTCATCCTTGCCAAATCTGCATGGCACCGCTATTCTCGCGAACAGCGGTTGAGATCGGATCCTGATTCGAACGGCCGAGATCGTAGCCGTACCCTTGCGGGTGCCCTTCTCAAGAATTCAAGAACACGCTATCCAGTCGCTCGGCTCGTTGCCTCAGGAACGCTCCCGCTCGACGCTCGCAGAATGTCGCTTTTCCCGGGTCTAAACGCCTTTCGTCTGTCGTCTTCAGGTTTGCTTCCCGGATGTGCGTTTTTCCTCTGCTTGAGTGTTCGAATCACGCGGTTTGCCAGCGTCGTGTTCCCAGTGTCATGCGATCGCATCGCGTCTGTGCGTTGGCGTTCCGTGGGTCGGCGGCGTTCACACCGGGATGGAATCGGCCTGACGCCTGCAAATGGACCCCGCCGGAATCAGCCCTCGCTGGTGTGATTTCCTGCTAGATGCTGGGCCGATCCGTGATTTTCGACATTGATGACATGAATGAATCTCCTGGACATGGTTCTGAAGCACGCGTGGAACGATGTCGTCGGGAGCGACGATTGATGAATGCACTTTTCCCTTGGGGCAATTCCGACAACCATCCGTTGTCGTAAAGCATGTTAGTGGAGCGGCCGCCGCTGTGGCGTTCGCTCGTTTCTGTGTTTCGTCTCGCAGACCGGTTCCAGAGGACGTCAGGTAAGGCAGGACGAAGAGAGAAGGACTGTCGATGGGTACGAAATTGTATGTGGGCAACCTGACGTACAGCACCACGAATGACACGCTCGAGCAGCTGTTTTCGCAGCATGGCGAAGTGCGTTCGGCACAAGTGGTGATGGACCGTGACACCGGTCGCTCGAAGGGCTTCGGCTTTGTGGAAATGGCTGACGAAAACGGCGCCAAGGCAGCCATCGCTGCCCTGAACGGCACCGACGTCGGCGGTCGCCAGCTGACCGTGAACGAAGCTCGTCCCCGTGAAGATCGCGGCGGCGGCGGCGGTTACGGCGGCGGCGGTGGCGGCGGCCGTCGCAGCGGCGGCGGCGGTTATGGCGGCGGCGGCGGCGGCAGCTACGGTGGCGGCGGCGGCGGCAGCTACGGCGGCGGGGGCGGCGGCGGCAGCTACGGCGGCGGCGGCGGCAGCGGTCGTCGGTACTAATCTTTATTGACGAACGTGATCGCCTCGCGTGGTCACCGTCAATCGCGGCTGGGGCACAAGTCTCGGATCGATGAAAGTTCCAGAGCCGAAAGGGGCTGGAGCTTTCATGATCCCGGATCTGTGCCCTGCGTCGTTTTTCCGTCTCGGTTTCGGGAGCCACCCCGCCGACCCTGGAGTTTCACGCCTCACGGGCTGCCGGCCCGTGTGGAAACGCCTGATCCCGTTCGATTTTCGCCAAGGCAAGATGCCCAATCGTCGCTCGGCGAAGGTCGACTATGGCGTCGCCGGTTCAAATGGCTTGGACCTCGGCTGCCGCCCGGTCTCTTCCGCCACGATCCGCTGGATGTACTTGGCGAAATCGATGTCCTCTCCCTGCAGCAGGGTGGGGAGCGCCGCGCGGAAATCCTCACGACGGCACCACTCCCGCATGAAGTCATCCCACGAATGCCAGCGGCGGCGCTGCTTGGGGGTCATGTGGTCATCGTAGGCCGTCAGGTAGGCCCGTTCGAACAGCGAGATGAGGATTTCAAACAGCACGAGCATGCGTTCGCGCTGATCCTCCGTCAGATTCGGAGTCGCGGCCTGCGTCCGCAGCTTCAACTCCGAATGGTCCAGCACCAGTTTCAGGAAATCGGTATAGGCGTCCGCCAGTAACTGGTAGACCTCCTCATCCTCATTGTCGCGCTCTTTACGCTGTTCCAGGACGAACGTGTAAATGGCCAGCGGCAATCCGAACACGGTCATAACGTTGGCCAGCAGTTGCCAAATGTCCAGAACGCTCATGCGTCAATCCTTCGGCAGATGGGGGAGCCTTCCGCAGCAGTCTACACCGCCGGGCTGCCGAAAGGTGCCGCCGCGCCCGCGGGACGATTCGCGTCCACGGAGGCCGAACGAGGGGGTCCCAACTTGAAGTCGGGACTGACGTTTCGATGCCGACTGCGGTCCGCTAGAATCTGGGAGTCTCGCCCGCGACCGGACCGTCGGCGAGCGCCTCTCCGCGGACGGAAACTTCCGTCGCAAGCGATTGTTCCCACACAACATCCGTCCGCCCTGCGACACCCGCCCGCCCATGTTCGATCAACGCTTCATCCGCAACTTCTCCATCGTCGCCCACATTGACCACGGCAAGAGCACCCTCGCCGACCAATTGCTGCTGCAGAGCGGCGCCATCACCGAACGGGAATTCCGAGACCAACTTCTCGACGACCTTGAAGTTGAACGGCAGCGCGGCATCACGGTGAAGGCCCGGGCGGTCGCCATCAACTACATCTACAATGGCCAGAACTACGAGATCAACTTCATCGACACCCCCGGCCACGTCGACTTCCACTACGAAGTCTCGCGGAGCCTGGCCGCCTGTGAAGGGGCCTTGCTCCTCGTCGACGCCTTTCAGGGAGTCCAGGCGCAGACGGTGGCCAATGCATACGCCGCCATCAACGCCAATCTGGAGGTGATTCCGGTCGTCAACAAGGTCGACCTCCCCGTCACCCGCATCCCGGAAGTGCTGGAGGAGATCGAGACCGTCGTCGGCCTCGACACCACCAATGTCATCAAGACCAGCGGCAAAACCGGCATCGGCATTCACGACTGTTTCCGGGCGATTATCGAGCGCATGCCCGCCCCCAAGGGGGACCCGAAGGATCCGCTCAAGTGTCTGGTCTTCGACAGCAAGTACGACACCTACCGCGGCGTGATCGTGTATGTGCGCGTGATGGAGGGAACGCTGCGGCGCGGCCAGAAGATCTATTTCATGAAGGCGGGGCTGGCCTACGACGTTCTGGAGATCGGACAGTTCCGTCCCGACATGGTTCCTTGCGACGACATGGGGCCGGGGCAGGTGGGATACATCATCGCGGGCATCAAGGAACTCGCGAACGTCCACGTCGGGGATACGGTCACGGAATTCCACAATCGTGCCGCGAAGCCGTTGCCGGGTTACGAGATCCCCCAACAGATGGTCTTCTGCGGGATGTACCCCGTCGACGCGACCGATTTCGAAAACCTGCGTGAAGAACTCCAGAAGATGGCGATGAACGACGCCAGCTTCACCTTTCTGCCCGACACCAGCGACGCACTCGGCTTCGGTTTTCGCTGCGGCTTCCTGGGGATGCTCCACATGGAGATCATCCAGCAGCGGCTGGAGCAGGAAGCCGACGTCGATCTGATTCAAACCGCGCCCAACGTCACCTATGAGATCCTCAAGACCGACGGTGAAATTCTGCACGTCGACAACCCGCAGGAAGTCCCGGACACTGGAGTGATTCAGGAGTTCCGCGAGCCGATCGCCAAGGTGCATTTCATTCTCCCCAGCGATCGCATCGGCGCGATCATGCAACTCAGCTCCGACCGCCGCGGGACCTATCTGACGACCGAATACCTCGGCCCCAACCGGGTGCAGCTTGTCTATGAGCTGCCCCTCGCCGAAATCGTGTTCGACATGTACGACAAGTTGAAAAGCATCACCCAGGGTTATGGAACGATGAACTACGAGGTGATCGGCTTTCGGCCGGCCGACCTCGTGAAGATGGACATCCTCGTGAAGGGCGAAAAGGTCGACGCCCTGGCGGTGATCGTCCATCGTTCGCAGGCGGAACGCCGCGGCCGGGCCGTGTGCAAAAAGCTGAAGGAAGAAATCAGCCGGCACCAGTTCGAGATTCCGCTGCAGGCCGCGCTCGGCGCCCGCGTGATCGCCCGCGAAACCATCTCCGCCGTCCGCAAGGACGTGACCGCCAAGTGTTACGGCGGCGACATCAGCCGCAAGCGCAAGCTGCTGGAGAAGCAGAAGGAAGGCAAGAAGCGGATGAAGCAGTTCGGCGCGGTCGAAATCCCGCAGAAGGCGTTCCTGGCGGTGCTGAGCACGTCTGACGAAGGGGAGTAAACGTCTCGTATCGCGAGTTGAAGCCCAGGGTTAGCCAACCCAGGGCTTCAAGGTTGCCAGCGCTCACGCCGCCGCAGGCAGCGATTGCGATTGATCCATCCGCCATACCGTCGTTTCCCACGGCTGCGCCCCGAAGGGCCCCAGTCCGGCGAAGCGCTGGCTGGTGCAGGCGCGCAAGTGCTCATGGGCCGACTGGAACTCCGGCCATTCGGAGTTGTCGAGCAGCAGATGGCCCCCCGGCTTGATCTTCGGCAGCGCGTGCTGAATGCACGCCAGCCGCGCCCAGCCGTCGACGATCACCAGATCGAAGGACGCGTCCGGATGCGCGTCGATGGCGCGGGCGTATGCCTCAAATCGGCGACCGATCACGGGCTTCCGCTCGGCGGCGTAGAGGTCGGGCTTGCCGGGCTGGGCCGATGTCGCTTCGATGAGTTGCAGGCGGCAGTTCCGCAGATCGTCAGCGGCCAGCGCCGCGCACACGGCGGCGTGCCATTCCGGGTCGTGCTCGACCGAGAAGACCTCCGCGGCCCGTTCAGCGAAATACAGCGTGGAGCCCCCCGAGCCGAATTCAAAGACCCGCATGTCGGGAGTGACGTTCTGATCCAGCCAGGACAGCGCGGGGTAAGTGACCCAGGGATGCCGGCGCTGGAGCGGGCTGTCGCTGCTCCAGACGGTCTGCAGCCACCGCGGGACGAATTTCCATGAGGCGGGTTGGCGCAACATCACATGCCGCAGTCCCCGCGCGGTCCAACGAATTCGCTGAGCAACACTCATCCCGGAATCCCCGTCCTCGACGTCGATCGTCGCCACAAACCCGCAATCGGCAGGGGTGTTAGCAGATTCGTGAGGGGAGGTCGAGATCACTCTCGGGACCGGGACGCAGGTGTCCCCTAAACCGTTCCGCCCGTAAAGAGTTGCGACATCACTTTCCCCTTGTTGAGTCGCACCGGGCGGTTGAGGCGATCGCGCAGCTCCGATTCCGGGTCGATCCCCAGCGTCTGGTAGACCGTCGCTCCCAGGTCGTCCGGCGAGAACTTCGGGGTGACCGGATACGCGCCAATGTCGTCCGACCGGCCGATCACCTGACCTCCCTGCACCCCCGCTCCGGCAAACATCGCGAAAAAGCACGGCCCCCAGTGGTCGCGACCGGCCGCGGCGTTAATCTTCGGCGTGCGGCCGAATTCCCCCAGCATGATCACCAGCGTGTCGTTCAAGATCCCGTGCGCATCGAGATCGTCCAGCAGCGCCGACACCCCCTGATCCAGCGGCGACAGCATCCGCCCCTTCAGCGTGGTGAAGATCGCCGCGTGATGATCCCAGTTCTGCACCCGGCCGATGTTGGTCTGCACCACGGGGACCCCCGCCTGGACCAGTCGCCGGGCGAGAAGCAGGGACTGCCCCGTCGTGTGACGTCCGTAGCGATCGCGGACGGCGTCCGACTCGCGCTGCAACTGGAACGCTTCGGCGAACCGACTCGACGTCAGAATCGAAAAGGCGAGCTGCTGCTCGTTCGAGAGCTTCTGCGACTGGGCGATGTCCGCCAGATGCCGTTGCTGACGGTTGAGGGAATCGAGGAGTTCACGGCGTTTGTCCAACCGCGGGACGTCGACCCCCTGAGGCAGGGTCAGTGCATCGACCTGGAAATTCTTGTCGTTGGGGTCGCCGTTGATCTGCCACTGGTCGTACTTGGGACCGAGGAAGCCCGCATGCTGACCGGGCCAGGTGAGCGGGCCTTCCATCAGGAAGGTGGGCAGATTGACGCCGCTGGGAATGCCGTCGCTCCGCGGCCGCAGGTACGCAGAGCCGCCGGCGTAGCTGGGCCAGTCGTCGCGGGAGGCGACCTTGTCGAAGAAGGCGCCTGGCTGAAACGCCCCCGTCAGGACGTGGTGGGTCGACATCAGGTGGTTGTTGTCCCCATGCGACATCGACCGGACGAGGGCGTACTTGTGCGCCCGCGCGGCCAGCAGGGGGAGGTGTTCGCAGATCTGAATTCCGGGAACCGACGTCGCAATGGGGCGGAACTCTCCGCGAATCTCCGCCGGAGCCTCGGGCTTCATGTCGAACGTATCATGATGACTGCAGGCGCCGGTGAGGAAGACGATGAGGACCGACTTCGGCGAGGCGGGCGTCGCCGCCGAGACATTTCTTGCCGCCAGAGCTTGGGGCAACGAGATTCCCAGCATTCCCGTTGCGCCGGCCTGCAGCACCGTTCGGCGCGGGATGGTATTGGACGATGGAGTTGTCATGCAGTTCTCAGAGAATGTGGAATGGCGGCGGGCAGCCTCAGGCAGGATCAACGGCAATCGCACAGTTCTGCTTCAGAACAGGATCTCGAAACCAGCCGCCAGAAAGTGACGATCGTTTGTGAATGCTTGCGTGATTTGATGGCGGCGCATCAGCAAGAACGATACGTGGTCGACGATCCCTGGCTGTCCCGCTGAGCCTTGCCGGTAATTCGCCCAAGCCAGCTCTTCGTCGACTCTCGTGGGGACCAGCAGGTGACCGTTCCGTGCCAACTCTTCCCTGAAGTCCACGACCTGCTGGCGATAAGGTGTTCGAGCGGCAGCATTGCCGCATTCGAGAGCCACCAAACTTGACGACACGAGAAGACAAGGAGCCTGCAGCAACAGAGTCATGGCCCGTTCGGCCTGAGGATGCCACTGGTCGTCCTCGTCCCACAAGGCGAGCAATCCCACGGTGTCGAGGAACACCGTCCTCATGGCTGATGCTCATCGTGACGCGCGGCGATCTCTCGATTCCCGGACTTAAAGCGCGCAGCCAGCAGCTCCCGGAGCCGATCTTGCGAAGCAGCGGTTGAATCAGCGATCACCACTCGGGGTTCAAATTCGACCTCGGTCCGATCCGGCAAGGCGACCGGCGCTGTGGGACGAAACACCCCGTTCTCGAAGATGGCATGAATGGTTGTCATCCGGATGCTCCGAGAGTCGTTGAGCGGGCTGACTGATCCGTCTGCTGCATCACCGAAGAACCGAGGGGGCATGGCCCCTCGGTTTCCGGGTTCCTCTTTTCCTGACCCCTGACCCCTGACTACCTGTTAAACAGGAACGCCGGGCTGTTGATCAGGGCCCACATCAAGTCCTGCCCCCCCGCCTGCAGACCCTGCTCCGTCAGATACTGAATCGACTGGTTCAGTTCCGTATCGTCCGGCAGGCGGTTCAGGACGGAGAGGTAAATGTCGGTCGCGGCTTCCCGCGGCGGCGTGTTGGCGGCGACCAGCTTCTGGATCAGACCCTGCGGATGGGCGATCGCGTCGGAAATCGTTGGTCCGTTGATCAGGGTCAGCGTTTGCGCCAGGCTGACTTCCGACGAGCGTTCGCACTCGCATGGAGACTCGCGGGGAGCGCGGCCGAACATGTCGAGGAACGGCACGTTCACCGAGGCGTCCGGCAATTGCGAGGCCCGGAACCCCGTCGGAGCTCCGGGAACTCCCAGCGGCGCCCCCGAGGCGACCATGATCGCATCGTACAGCGGCTCGGCCTGCAGTCGACGCGGCGTCGCGTGCGAGTAGTTGATGTCGTCGTCCTTGTTCCATTCGTTGGGAACAAAGCTCCGCTGATAGGTGTGTGACGACGTGATCGTCTTCAACAGGTGCTTCAGGTCGAACTTGTGGGCGACGAAATCGGCGGTAAGAGCATTGAGCAGAGCCGGGTTCGACGGCGGGTTGCTGAGGCGGATATCGTCGACCGGGTCGATGATCCCGCGCCCCATCAGGTAGCTCCAGTACCGGTTCGTCAGGCTCTTGGCGAAATACGGGTTCTCGCTGGAGATGAGCCACTTGGCCAGTTGCAGCCGGGGAACGTCCGAGGGGGCCGCTTCATAACCGCTCACCGCGAAGGGAAACTTCGCGGGCGCGGGCTGTCCCGTGCCGCCGTGCATCACGGTGGCGGGGTTTCGCAAGTCGTAGACGACCTCAGCCTCGGGCCCGGCTCCGCGGCGCCCCACGCCGCCGAAGTACGACGACAGCTCGAAATACTGCGTCTGAGTCCACTTTTCGAAGGGGTGGTCATGGCACTGGGCGCAGACGAATCGCGTCCCCAGAAAGACCTGCGTCATGTTCTCCATGACTTCGCGCGGCTCGCGGGCGATGCGGTAGTAGTTCGCCGCGGGGTTCTCCTGCGAATTGCCCGACGCCGTCATCAGTTCGAAGACGAACTCGTCATAGGGCTTGTTCTCTGCGAGCGACTGCCGGATCCAGTTGCGGAAGGCCCAGACCCCCGGTTCCTTGATGAACTTACGATTGGAGAGCAGCAGGTCGCTCCACTTCAGAGTCCAGTGGTCCACGTACTCCGAGGTGTTGAGCAGATCATCGATTTTCGCTTCCCGCTTCACACGCGACTCGCGCGGATCTTCCAGAAACGCCCGCGTTTCGGCGACCGACGCAGGCAGACCGATCAAGTCGAGCGACACGCGCCGCAGGAACTCGGCGTCGGTGCAGATCGCCGACGGCAGCGCCTTCATGTGCTCCAGCTTCTGGTTGACGTGCTGATCGATGTAGTTGTGCTCCGGAGCGGGTTGCCAGACGAAGCCCTCGCGATTGCCGAGCACGGCGACATCGAGATTGCCGTAGACCCCTTCGTAGCGGACCAGAACGGCGGTTTCCCCGCGACGGACGGCTTGAATCAGGCCCGACTTGCTGACGGTGGCCACTTCAAAGTTCGAGGCCTCGAACAGCGATTCGCGGGTGACGTCGCGCGTGGCGCCGTCCGGGTAATGAGCGATGACCTGCACCTGCTGTTGTTCCCCCCGTTTTTCCAGCATCGGCGTCGCCGGGAAGAGTTCCAGCCGGACCGGTCGGGGAGTCTCGCTGAACTTGCAGCCCTCGGCGATCCATTGTGCGATCGTCTTGTACGGCCGCGAATTCTCGTCGAACAGGAAGCCCCCTTCGTGCGGCACTCCCTGAGTGGGCTTGAGGAGCATCAGGCTCTCTGACGGCTGGGCGCGGTTAAACCGCCGGCCGGAGACATCGTCGACGAGAGCCCGGTAGTCGTACAGCGGATCGTAGCCCCGCAGCGACAGCTTGAAGCCTTTTCGTCCCTGCTGGGCCCCGTGGCATGTTCCCTGATTGCACCCGAACTTTCCGAGAACCGGCAGGAAGTCGCGGACGTAATCGACCGACTTGGCGTCCACGTTCTGCACTTCGACGGGCACGCGAACTTCATGGCCGCTCGCGGCGACCACGACTTCGCTGCTCCCCACGGCCGCCGGGGTGACATAGCCGTCGGCGTCGATCGCCACCTGCGGACCGGCGGCGGTGCGTGTCGCCTGATTCGTCAGGTCGTAGGTCTTGCCGGCGGCATCGGCGCCGACGACGAGCAACCCGCGGGGATCGTGCACGTCGCGGATCACGAGTTTCTCAGGGATGGTCCAGATTTTGACGATCACCGGGGCCGGGGCCTCATCGGCTCCCCAACCAACCGACCCTGCGACGAGCAGCAATCCGAGGCAAAACAGCAGGCGATGCATGAGACGTTCCTATCGCAATCGTTGGGTGCGTCGTGACGCTCCGAATTCCGATGAGTCGGGACGGTCGGCGTGCGGCGCGACGCACCCCGACGGGGTAAAGGCGCCGCGGCGCCGGCGACGGCGGGGGTGATCTCGACCGGGAAGAACACCGCGACAAGCCGTACGGTCTCCACAACGAAGAGGCGCACATTGCCGTCGAAGCCCCCCCGG
>JANRLN010000098.1:0-13356 GCA_033762515.1 Planctomycetaceae bacterium | reverse complement strand
AGGGCTGTATCTCCCTTATGTCGCGATGCACACCACCGTCTTTGAGCGGCTGTTGGGGATGACTCGCGAACGGGGCAACCTTGGATTTTTGATGTACCTCGCCGATTCGGTCGGATACCTCGGATATGTCTGCGTCATGCTGGCGCGGAATTTCAGCTCCGCGCCGCACGACATGCTCGGCTTATTGATCTTCGCAGGCTGGTTGACGGCAGGTGTCTCGGTGCTCTGCCTGCTGCAATGCGGCAGCTACTTTTTACGCTGGCACGCTGCGACGCCCGCGACCGAAGGAGCGACATGACCCGCGCGCTGGCCGCCGTCTTCGACGGGACTCCACAGCACATCTCGCTCCGCGAACTGACGGCGCCCCGACCGGGGCGCGGAGAACTCCTGTTGCGCGTCGCGGGATGCACTCTCTGCGGCAGTGATCTGCATAGTTTCGACGGCCGGCGCACCGTTCCCGTGCCGACGATTCTCGGCCACGAAATCGTGGGGGAGATTGAGGAGTTGGGAACCCCCGCCGTTGATGTGGCGGGCCAACCTCTCCAGATTGGCGATCGGGTCACCTGGGCCATCGTGGCTCATTGCGGCTCCTGCTTCTACTGCCGCCGCGGCCTGCCGCAAAAGTGTCTGCAGGCTGTGAAGTACGGCCACGAAGCCTTCCGACCGGGAAGGGAATTGCTCGGTGGACTTGCGGAATACTGCCTGCTCACGCCGGGGACCTCCATCGTCCGCTTGCCCGACGAGTTGCCGCTGTCGGTGGCCTGCCCGGCGAGCTGCGCGACGGCGACCATCGTCGCCGCACTGGAAGCCGCGGGCGAACTGCGTGACCGCTCTCTCTGTATTTTTGGCGCGGGAATGCTCGGCCTGACGGCGTGCGCCATGGCTCATGCGCAGGGTGTCTCCCAGGTGGTCTGCGTCGACCCTCAGGCCAGTCGGCGTCAACGGGCGATGGAATTCGGAGCCACCCGCGGTGCCGCTTCCGAGGAACTGGGCGATGTGATGCGCGACTCCGTTGATCCGCAGGGCTTTGACGCCGTCCTGGAACTCTCGGGACACGGTCAGGCGATCACCGCCGCAGTGCCGATCTTGCGGATGGGGGGCACGCTGGTCCTCGTCGGCTCAGTCTTTCCCGGAGCGTCGATGTCCGTGTCGCCGGAGCAGATTGTGCGCCGCCAATTGACCCTGCGGGGCATTCATAATTACGCACCCCGCCACCTGGCGCTGGCTGTCGACTTCCTGGCGGCTCAGCAGGAGCGATATCCGTTTGCCGAGCTGGTCTCTGAATGGCTGCCCCTGTCGTCGATCAACGCCGCCTTCGCGTTGAGCCGGCAACCGGAGGTCATCCGGATTGGAATCACGCCCCGAACTGCCGGCGATTAAGGCGGAGACGCCGAAAGTGGGATCGCGCCCCGCAGGCGATTGGAACTGCGTGCGGCGCGTCGCCGGGGAATGGTCCTACGGCGCGCCGGCTCCCGGGAGATCGGCTGCGACGGCGGCGCGGTAATCGGCTTCGGATTCGAAGTATTTCTGCAGGGCCTCGACTTCAGCGACCCGGGCGTCGAACGTGGCCTGCTCGCGGAGGTTCAGTCGCAGAAAATCGCTGTCCCCCTGCTCCAGGCGGATGAGCTCAAAACGCTGCATTTCCTCGTTCAAGCGGACCGCCTCCCGCGCCTGACTGATCGCCTGGTAGGCGATATCGAGCGCAATCACGGCCGCTCGAACTTCGATGGAGATCTTGTCGGCGGTGAATTGGCGCTTCGCACGATTCTGCGCGAGTTTCCCTTCCACTGCGGAAATCTTGCCGCGCGCCTTGCGGCGCTGGACCGGGACGGAAAGGTAAACGCCCGCCTCCAGTTCGAACGGGGTTTTGTCTCCCTTGCTGCTGGTGGGGCCGCCCACGTCCTGGCTGTTGATGATCACGGCGTCGAGTTCGGGCTGAAGCAGGTTCTCCGCCTGCGAGAGGTCGACGCCCAGCATCTGGCGGCTGTAGTCCAGCGCCTGCAGTTCCGGCCGGCGTTCCTGAGCAAAGGCAATGTCCTGATCCAGCAATTCCCTTGTGATCGGCTGTGGTTCCGGAAACCCCGGCGGGAGCAATTCCGGCGGCGGTACGAACGGCATGCCGTCGGGCATCCGCAGGTACAGCGAAAGCTTCGCGGCCGTGGTCTGCAATTTGCGCAGCGTGTCGAGTTGTTTCACCCGTCGGGAAACAATCAGTCGCTCGTTGTCCGTCAGAAAGGCTTCGGGGATGTCTCCCTCCTGGACCTGGCGGCGCAGTTGAGAGTCGCGATCTTCGGCCAAGGCCAGCAAACGCTGGGCGTAGCGATTCTGTTGACCGGCCCCCACCCACTCCCAATAGGCCACGCAGCCGTCGCGAATGAAGACCAGCAACTGGGCGCGGATCTCCGGTTCCACCAGATCGCGGCCGTATGCCGTGCGCCAGAGTTGAGCCCGCCGCTCATCGATGAACCGATTCTGCCACAACGGCACCGAGAGCCCCAGCTTGAATTCCCCGCCGTCGTTGGTTTGCCGTTCCTGATACCAGGGTTCGAAGCTGCCGCGGCCGATGCGATATCCGCCAAACACGTTGCCGCCGCCGTACAGGGGCTGATCGAACCCGACCGCGTTGCGATACGTCTGATAGAAGCCTTCGGGGGTGTTGGCGGAATCCGCCTTGAGCTTGAAGTCAAACTCCCCTTGCGCGGAGAGATTCTCTCCCTGGGCGATGTTGCGGTCGAGGAATGCGATCTGCAGCAGAGGAAACGACTGATAGATGGCGTCGACGACCTGCTCCAGGCCGATCGGCTCGGTCGGACCCGGCAGCGGCGCCGGTGCGGGTTCAGTTTCCAGTCGCTCTGTCTCGGGACTCGGTGGGAGCGCCGGTTCGTCCTCGGCGCTGACCAGCTCGATCTCCTCGGCAGTGGTGGATGGCTTGATGGACGTCGCCGTCGGCGCCGTGCGAGCCGCCGAGGGCTTCGAGGGCGCCTGTGCCGTGTGCCCATTGATGGGCACACGCGACATCGTGCAGCCCGCGAGGAGGAGCGGCGCCCCGTACGTCAGCAGCCCTCTGAGGAGGTGGGTCACTTCTTGCCGCGGAGCAGCGAGTCGGCCTTGGCGGGGGCGTCGATGGCCACAACCGGCGGGAATCCATTCATCTGCCGCCATAGCTCTTGTCCCAGTGGTACTTGATTGAGCAGAACCCAGCCGTTCACGCGGGCTCCCTGCCGCAGGTATTCGGCGTCGGGCCAGGAGCGATCTTCGGGATCGGGCACCACCAGAACGCGAAACTTGCCTTGACCGTCGTCGGAACGATCTACGGTCGCCACCACTCCCCCGAACGTACCGACGGCGACGGAGGGCCAACCGCTGAACTGCACCGCCGGCCACCCCTCGAACTGCAGTCGCACCTTGCGATGGCGTTGATGCGGCTCAAGACTCGCCACGAGCGGGGCATCGTTGCCGTCCACCTTAATCTCGACCGCCTGATCCGCCGTGGAGGGGACCAGCTCCAACAGCGGTTGTCCGGCCGAGACGATCTGTCCTCCCTGAAAGCTGCGCAGCTTGAGCACGTAGCCGTCCAATGGCGCGACCACCGGCTGAACCTGCAGGGATCGCTTGCCCTCAGTATCGGCCAATTCCTTTTCGGTACTTGCGACATCCGACAGCGACTTCTGGTAAACGGCCGTGGCCGAGTCGACCTTCGCCTGGGCCTCACGCAGTTTGTGGATGCGTTCGGCAGTTTTTGCCTCAAGTTCATTCTCTGCCGCGGAGACGTAGGCCCGCGCCTGGGCGACTTTCGACTCGGCTTCCTTGGCCCGGCGTTCCGCCAATTCCCATTCGTAACGGGATTCGACTTTCTGCTCGAAGAGTTCCTTGCGTCGCAACCGGTCCTTCTCGGCCTGATCGTAGGCCGCTTCCATGGCCTTGAGGTTCTGTCGCTCGGCAAGGAGCTTTTGCTGCGCCACCTTCAAGAACGCATCCTGGGCGAGCTCGGTTTGTTCGCGAACATCAATAAAGGCTTCCACCTGTTGTTCGTACGCAAACACGATCGTCCGATCGGCTTCGAGTTTCCGCTTCTGCGCCTGCAGTTGTTCTTCCAGCCGGGTCTGCAGGATCGGATCGATGACTTCAATTTTCATCAGCACCTCCCCCGCGTTGACGTGCGTTCCTTCGATAAGGCCCACTTTGATTTCCGTCAGGCGGCCGGAGATGGGAGCGTCGATCTCCTGCAATCGCCGGTTGGGATCGTAGGTAACGACCCTTCCCTTCCCGGCGACCGACTGTTGCCAAGGGAGAAACAGGACTCCCAGACTCCCGACGCAGAGCCCGAACACCAGCCACAGCGCCACCCGACGCGCCCATTTCGTCGAACGCGTGAGATCGGCCAGCGGTAGACTGCAGCGCTCCAGCGGCAAGTCGAATGACGCAGACGTCGCCATGACAAATCTCCTTTCCCCGGAGGGAACTCCAGCGGACGCATGTCGGAACATCGGGCGGGGGCTATGCCGTTGGTGCAAACAGCTGGGCGACGCGTGCCTGATCGGTGATCACCAGCAGAGTCGTCTCCCCGAGCACGCGCGACAACCGCGGTACGAGGGCGATGAGATCGTCGTCGCCGAGGCCGTCGAGCAGGCGATCAATCACCAGCACGCGCGGGTGACCCGCCAACCCGCGGGCGAGCACCAGCCGCACACACTGCGACTCCGTCAACGGCCAGCCGCTGGGTTGCATCGTGTCGGCGACGGACCTCCCGGCGGCCCGGAATTCCTCATTGACGCCGACGGCGTCGAGGGCGTCGAGCACATCTTTGTCCGTCGTTCCGGCGCGGTGAATGTGCACATTGTCGGCGATCGACGCCGGCAGGAATTCCACATCGCTCAACACGGTGATATGAGCGCGGATGATGTCCGGGCGAAAATCGGCGAGGTCCACGCCGTCGAGCAAGACGATCATCCCGGCACGGTCCCGGCCCCCCTGCAACGTTTCCCGCAGTGCCTGGGACGCGGCCTGATCCCAGCCTTCGAGGACGGCGCAGCCGCCGGGAGCAACGAAGACGCCCCTGTCGGAGTCCCCGCCGCGACGGATTTCCAGTTGCCCCGGCCCCGTACGCGGCAGCCCCACCAGGCCGGCTCGCGACTCCACCGGGAGTTCCATCAGGTGCGACAACTTCTCGACGGCGGCCAGCAGGTCGTACCAGCCTTCCAGTTGCTTGCCTAGCTTTGCGAACGAAAGGACGATCGTGGCGACGATCAACTCCGCCGCCACGAGCTGCCCGAGCGTCAATTGCTCGTTGAGCACCAGATAGCCGCCCAGACCAAGCAGCGACGTGGTCGCCACGGCCTGCAACAGCAGGACGGATACGATCTGCCGCAGCAACACGCGGAAGTGCGCCCGCCGCTGCTGCAAATAGGCGGAACACAGCGCATCGGAACGCTGGGCCGCCAATTCCGCGGCCCCGAAGGCCTGAAAGATGGAGGGACAACGGGCGACGTCTTCGAGCCACGCCAGCACCTGGTATTTGGCGCGCGACTCGCCGATCGCCGACTGCACGCCGCCGCGACCCAGGCCGAAAATAATGCCCGTCAGCAACGCCAGCAGCAGCAGATCATAGCCCAGCAGAAATGGGTGATAGAACGCCATCACGCTCATCCCGATCAGCGTCGACAGCAGGATGGCCACGCCGTCGACCAGCAGCGCCGCGACGACTTTCTGCACAATCACGACGTCGATAAAGCGATTCATCAGCTCCGGGGCGTGGTGCTGCTTCCAGGCCGCGACCTCGGTCTGCGGCAACCGCCGCGCGACGGCGCCCGCAACCTTCACAAACAACCGGCGTTGAATGATTTCCGCGACGTAAGTCTGCAGTGTTGTCAGGGCGGCCACGAACCCCAGGATCCCCAGCAGCATGAGCGACAACACGACGATCGGCTGGTAGAGCGAGGCGAATGTCACGGTCCGAACCAACTGCTGAGCCGTCACCGGCACCGAGAGCATCAACAGTCCGGCGATGCTGGAGATGACCAGGACGGCGAAGATGTCCTTCGACTCCGGCTGCAGGAGTCGAAACAGCAGTTGCAGCGGGGGAACATGCTCATGCGGCCCGAAATGCGACAGCGCGCTGTGACGCTCATCGACCACAACGCGGCGCAGCGGTTCGGTCGGGTGAGCGGCGATCCCTTTCGACTCGGCGGGAGGCTTCCCGTCCAGGCGGCGCGAGGTGTAGCCGCGTCTTCCAGATCGTTCCAGGCCGACGAGGGTGGAGCCGTCAGCCGCCAACGTCACCACGAACGTGTCGGATTCCACGACGGACCGCAGGTCTCGCTCAGAGACATCGGCAACCCGCAAATCGAGTTCAAGGGACCGGCCCGCCTCGATCAGCCACTTCCACCACATCTGGTCGGGGCGGCCGGGCCAACACTCGGCCACTTCGTTGATCAATCGGTACGCACGCTGTTTTTCACACGAGGTTCCCACGCGTTCGGCGAACTGAACCAAGGCATTGCCAACCGCGAGACGCAGAAGATCGGCATCGAACGTCCCCGCCGCAGGGGAGGTCTCTCGTTCGAGATCCATTGCACTGAGCACTGCCTCGGTCTCCTGATTTCTGCAGATCGTGCTCTCGGGCAACGAGAACGAATTGGGAATCGGTTTCTTGTCGGGATTGAATGCGAGCGCGCACGCGTACACTCTCCCCAGATCCGGGTTTATTACATTTTAGTAAGCTTCATCGGAAAACCAATCTGCGGATCTGTGAATCAGGAATCCGACCGCATCTGGGGAAGCCTCTCGGACTGGTGCCAAGGAATCCAACATAAACAACAACTAATCAAGACCTTGCGACATGGAACCCAATGCGTTGCCCCGTGGTGTACCGCACGTGCCACAGCGGTCTTCGGGCGCACGGACTGCAGAGAATTCGGGGCGGTTGTGCGTAACTTCTTCCCTGAAAACAGGTTGAAACTTTGATGCGGAACGACGGGGACCTCGACGACCAACTGAGAAAAACCGCGTAACCCGTTTCAAAAATAACACTTGCGTGAACGGAGTCAGTCAAACGTCACCGTTTCATCCACGAGAAACTGCTGTCCGCCGACTTCGACGACGTCGCCGATGAAGAGCTTGCAGCGACGGCGGGTCTCCACTTCGCCGTTGACCAGGACCTCGCCGTTCTGAATCAGGAACTTGGCGTGACCTCCGGTGCCGACGACGCCCAGAATCTTGAGGTACTGATCGAGCCGCAACGGTTCGCGTTCGACGGGGGGATCATCGGTGTTCACGGTGGTCGACCTTGGAGGCGGAATCTCGGCCGACGGGGGCGCGAGGCTCCCGAATTCTACACGAATCTTTGTCCAGACGCCGGACGGCCCTCGCGGCTGCTACACTGTGCGACCGCCGCCCATTTGTCACTGCGGCGAACGCCGTCTTCCGGCAACGACCACGCTACCGAGCAGGATTCCGATGGAGACCACGCTGAGTCCCGGCGTCGCGCCGACACCTGGGAACGACCTGGAACACAACGGCGTTGACGCGGCGGAGTTGTCGGCCTTACGGGCCATCGTCCAGGGAACCGCGCAGGCAACTGGGGAAGACTTCTTCAAATGCCTCGTGCAAAACCTCAGCCTGGCCACCGGGGTCTCGTCGGCGTTTGTCGCAGAGTTCGCCGCGAGCAACACCCGCGTGCGGACGCTGGCGTACTGGTCTCATGGGGTCCAGTTGCCCCAGCAGGAATGGGATCTGCCGGGAACGCCCTGCGAAGATGTGTTTCGGGGCGACCTGTGCCACTATCCCACCGACGTCTGCAAGCGCTTTCGCGACTGCAACGGCATTGAAAGCTATCTCGGCGTCCCGCTGCGCGATGCTCGGGGGGTGGTGCTGGGACATCTGGCGATCCATGACAGTGCGCCGATGCCCGCCGAGCCGCGGCTGCTGTTCACCTTTCGGATTTTCGCGGCCCGCGCGGCGGCGGAGCTGGACCGACTGCGTGCCGAGCAACGCGTGCGCGAGAGCGAGGAACGCTTCCGCGATCTGTTTGAAGAGGCCCCGATCGCCTACGTTCACGAGGGGTTGGACACGCGATTCATCCGCGCCAATCAGGCCGCTCTGCGCATCCTTGGAATGCGGCCGGAAGAGGTTTCGGAGACGATGGGCATCTCGCTGGTTCCCGACACCCCGGAGGCCAGACAGCGGATTGCGGCGGCATTTGCGTCAATCGGCAGCGGCACCGACACCAGCGGCGTCGTGCTGGAGTTGCGCCGCAAAGACAATGGCCAACCCGTCTGGATTCAATGGTGGTCCAAACCCGATCCCAGCGGGACGTTCACTCGGACGATGTTCATCGACATCACGGAACGGGTGCTGATGGAGCAGGAACAGGCGCGATTGAAGGCGCAAAATCAGTACCTGCAGGAAGAAATCAACTCGGTCCATAACTTCGAGGAGATCATCGGCCGCAGCCCGGGGATGCAGAGCATCCTCAGCAGCGTCCGGCGGGTGGCGGCGACCGACGCCTCCGTGCTCATTCGCGGCGAGACCGGAACCGGCAAAGAACTGATCGCCCGGGCCATTCATTCGGCGAGCAAACGGCGCGACAAGCCCCTGATTAAGGTGAACTGCGCGGCGCTGCCCACGGGACTCGTGGAAAGCGAACTTTTCGGCCATGAGAAAGGGGCCTTCACCGGCGCGATCGCAAAGCGAATCGGACGCTTTGAACTCGCCGACGGAGGGACGATTTTTCTGGACGAGATCGGCGAAATCCCCCTGGAATCTCAGTCGAAACTGTTGCGGGCGCTCCAGGAACAGGAGTTCGACCGGGTGGGAGGCAAGGCCCCCATCAAGGTCGATGTCCGAGTCATCGCCGCCACGAATCGCGACCTCCTGCAGGCCGTGGCGGAGAAGACGTTTCGCGAGGACCTCTATTACCGGCTGAACGTCTTTCCGCTGGTGCTCCCGCCGCTGCGGGACCGCGGCGACGACCTTCCGCTGCTGGTGCAGTTCCTGATCGACAAGTTCGCGACGCGAATCGGGAAAAAGGTGGAAGGGATGAGTGCGGAGTCCCTGGCGAGGCTGCGGGCCTATCGTTGGCCGGGGAATATTCGCGAACTCGAGAACGTGATCGAGCGGGCGATCATTCTGACCGATGGTTCCATCGTCGAAGTCGAACCCGAGATGCTGCCTGGGGCGACAACGGCGGCGGCCCCTGGATCGCCGCCCTCCGGAGCCTCCCTGGAATCGATTGAACGTCAGCACATTCTCGCCGTGCTGAGGCAGACCGACTGGGTTATCGAAGGCCCGCAGGGAGCCGCGACGATTCTGGAACTGCACCCCAATACGCTGCGGAGCCGGCTGAAGAAGCTGGGGATCGCGCGCGGCGACCACGACCCCTCGTAGCGGCCACGAAATTTCGTGGGGGCCGATCGTGGGACCGACCCGGTCCCGTCGCGAGCTCCGGCGCCGGAGATTTTCCGCAAGTCATTTCTAGAACACGTCTTGCAGACCATTTTCTGCGGGGCGATTGGGTCTGGTACGGCAATCGCAATCTCGTGCTGGCGACGAAACACGCCACCGAGATCAAGTTCATGCTGCGGATCACCGCCACGCAAACCACCGACGCCGACCCGCTGCTCCTTCTGGAGGGGCGGTTGATCGGACCGTGGGTCGACGAGTTGCAGACCGCCGTGGATGCAATCGGCGAACCGCTCGAACGCGTGCATCTCGATCTCTCCAACGTCCGTTTCGTCGATCCCCGCGGACTGGCGCTGCTCGACCGGTTGCACCACCGTCGGGTGGTGTTGGCGCCAATGTCGCGCATGGTTCACGCCCTGTTCTCTGTGAGGACTGTATGACGACCACCCTGTTCGCTTCGCGCCACCGCTGTGCCGCGGCTCTGGCCCCCCGTCCCGCTTATGTCGCTCCCGCCGTTGCCGCCGCCGGCGCGGTCGATGACCTGCAACTCCTCGCACAGACGCTGGAAGACTACCGCTCGCGGATGCTGGCGGTCGCCCGACGCTTCTTCGACTGCGAAGCCGACTGCGTTGACGCGGTGCAGGACGCTTACGTCGCGGCTCTGCGCCACCTCCCCTCATTCCGCCAGGAAGCTCAACTCGGAACCTGGCTGCACCGCATCGTGGTCAATGCCTGCCGCATGAAACTCCGCAGCCGCTCACGTCGTCCGGCCCTGAGCCTGGAAGACGCGGAACCTGCGTCGCTCGATGAACCCGGCGTGGAAGCACTCTCCCGCGAAGAATTGCGCCGCGGCGTCCGCGAGGCTCTGCAGAAACTCCCCTCCGCCGCCCGCACCGTCATCCAGCTCCGCGACTTGGAGGGTTTCAGCACTTCGGAAGCCGCCGCGATCCTGGGAGTGAGCAGCGATGTGGTTAAGACACGTCTACACCGCGCTCGGCAGGAGCTGCGACGGTTTGTTTCGGAAGCATGGCTGGATGAGGGGAGCGACGAATAGCTTGAGAAGGAGAAGCCATGAATCCGAAGTACGCAATCCCAAAGATCTCCGTATCTCGAAGCTACCAATCAGAGCATCGGCGATCTGTGGGTGAATTCGGCCTTCGCGAGGCCATCGCGCCGGGGCATGGCGATTTCGAGTGTTTTCATCAGGCACTCTGTTTGCTTAACGCACATTGAGGCTGAGCCAATCGCCGAAGCGCGTCGACCCGATGAGCGAGTCGCCATGGGGCACGAGACTGCGATCGTCCACGGGTGAACCGTAGTAGTGAGCCTGAGGATCGGTAACCACCTGCTGCGCAGCGCCGCTCGCAATCAGAAAGCGGCGGACGAATTCGTCCATGCGGATTTTCTCGGGACCTGCCAGGTCGACGGTGCCGTTCAGCGGTTGTGCGATCGCGATGGGGGCCAACGCGGCGGACACATCGGCTGCTGCGATCGGCTGCATCATCGCCGAGGGCAACCGGACCGTATGGCCGTCAGTCGCCGGAGAGGCGACTCCCCCCGCGAACTCGAAGAATTGCGTGGCGCGGACGATTGTGTAGGGAACGCCGCCGGCCTTGATGAGTTCCTCCTGCGCCAGCTTCGCACGGAAATAGCCGTTTTCCGGCAATCGATCAGTCCCCACGATTGACAGCACCACGTGATGCCCCACTCCGGCGACTTTTTCGGCCGCAAGAAGATTCCGCGTGGATGATTCGAAGAATGCCAGCACTGCCTGGTTTTCGAAGGAAGGAGAATTCGCGACGTCGACGACCACCTGGGCGCCGGCGAGCGCTGCGCTCAAGCCTTCGCCGGTGACGGCGTTCACACCCGTTGATGGGGAGGCCGCGAGGACCTCATGGCCCCCGTCACGCAGGTGATGCGCGAGTTTCTTGCCGATCAATCCTGTGCCCCCGATGATGACGATCTTCATGGTGTTTCTTTCTGTTGAAGCTGAGGTCATGGGCGCACCAGAAGCGCTCCCGGATGGTTGGTTCCCTCAGTGGGAATGGATCAGAGTTTTGGGGTCCGCTCCGCCGACCCGATCACTGGTTGTGCAGGGCCACGCGGGGCTTCGGCGCGAAGAGGGCAGCGACTCAATCGATTTCGGCCACCGACCAGTGCGACAACTTGTCGGGGTTGTTCGTCAGGTACACGCCCCGAACTCCGTCCTCAATCCGCAGCGAGATGACGTGGCGCACAGCGTCGTTGGAAAGCAGCACCACGCCCGGTTCACCATTGACGGTCGTGACACGCAGTTCTCGGTCTCGAAACTTCCGGCTGAACACACCCGCCAGATACCGGGCGGCACGACTTCGCCCGCGGATGACGACCCGCGCCGACGGTACCTTGCCTCCGCCGTCGGAGTGGACTTCCACGTCTTCCGTCAACAATTGCTCGACCAGCGTTACGTCTCCCAATCGGCAGGCGGCGACAAACCGCTCGGCCAATCCCTCGGCTTCGTGGGGCGCCGGTCGGAACCGCGGCGCGTCCTGCATCAACCGCGATCGCGCCCGACTGACGAGTTGCCGGACGTGAACCTCCGACTTGCCCAGCACCTCGGCGATTTGCGCGTATTCGTAATCGAACACGGAACGCAGCAGAAACGCGGCCCGTTCGTTCGGCGTCAGGCGCTCGAGCATCAGCAGGAACGCCTGACTCAGGGATTCGGCCAACGCGCTGTTCTGCATGCCTTCTTTCGTGGCGATCGGTTCCGGCACCCAGGGACCGATGTACTTCTTGCGCCGACGATCCGTCCGAAGTTGATCGATGCAACGCCGAGTGGTGGCCTTCACCAGAAATCCTTCGGGCGAGGTGACGTCTTCGACCCCCTGCAGCCGCAGAAAGGCGTCTTGAACGGCGTCTTCAGCGTCGGCGACGCTGCCGAGCATGCGATAGGCGACCGACATCATCCGCGGTCGCAGCTCGCTGTGATTGACGTTCATGGCGACCTGACACTTTTCATTTTGGGGCAAAACCGACGGCCCGCGCCAGATTTCACTGTCTGCAGTGTATGGCGGCTGATCACCGTTGCGAGTTCTTTCCCACTTCCGGCACCGAAATCTCCTGGACGTCTCGCGGATGCAGCACGACCGCGATGAGTCGCGTGCGCCCTTTGGCGGCCGGATTCTTTGAGACCCGGTGCAGACACCCGGCCGGCTCGTAGAAGGCTTCCCCGGCCTTGAACACTTTCGTCGGCTGATCATCAATTCCGAGTTCGTACTCACCTTCCAGGACATAGACGAGACCCGGCCCCGGATGACGATGCGAGAGGCCCGCCTTGCCTGCCTCAAGCGTCACTTCCACCATCGTCGCCCTGGTCGCTTTGCCGTCGAGCTGCTCCTTGAGGTCCCAGGCCGAAATGACCTTCACCGACTCATCGTCTTTGTGTGGATGCGACAGCGACGCCCCGCCAGCCCCCAACGCAGTCCCGATCACCAGCGCAATGAATGCCCGGTTCATGAAAGTCCCCTCGAAATCGTCCCAGTGGTCAATCCGAGGCGAAACACCCCGGGCTGCTGCATCAAGGACGACGGGGAGACCCGATTTGTGACAGTCTGCGAAACTTTTTCTTGGGCGCGAGTGTCCGCACAGGTTCGCCCAGACGGGTGGCCACAATCGCGACCGGGAAATGTTGGTTCAGCCGCCCCGTTGTGCGTATTGTGCGCTCGTTGTGCGCGGGTCTCGCGACCCCGCACAACGTGAGCATCGGCCGCCTGCTGGCGAGTTCGGGCGATTGGATTTCCCGCTCACCAGCCTTCGCCGATCTCCGCCTGCAGAGCGCACCAGCGTTCCTCGGCTTCCGTCAGTTGCGCCGTGAGCGTTTCGACTTCGTTGTGCAGCCGCAGGGCGTCTTTGGCGTCGGTCGACTGCATGAGTTGTGCGTTGGCCGCCTTCTTCTGCTCGTCGAGCCTGGCGATC
>JANRLN010000097.1:0-12874 GCA_033762515.1 Planctomycetaceae bacterium | reverse complement strand
AGCATGACGCAGACATATCCGAGGTATCCGACCGAATCGGCGAGGTACATCAAAAATCCAAGGTTGCCCCGTTCGCGAGTCATCCCCAACAGCCGCTCAAAGACGGTGGTGTGCATCGCGACATAAGGGAGATACAGCCCTAACCCCATGAGCACCATGAATGCGAAGCCAGAGATCGCTCCCGACAGTTGGGCGAGCAGGGTCATCGTCAGCAGAGTCACTCCCAGACCACACGTCGCCAGCGACGCGAAAAACGCCCGCCGATTGTCGCTGATCAGCACCGCGGCTCCATTCACGATCAGGACTCCCAGGGCGATCCAGGTCTCCGAGCGGGTATACATCCCGGCGTCGGGCTTCGCGCCCAGACCCTGCCAGATCTCGGGAGCGAAATCGGCCCGCAGACTGCGGACGATCGTCACGAGCAGGTACATTACGATCAACGGGAAGAGCCCGGCGGCATAGCGACTCACCAGGTATCGGCGTTCGGCGCCGGTCATTGGCGTGCGTTCGGAACGGGCGGAAATGTCGGGATCGGTCGGCGGCGGAACGCGGGAGAGCATGGCCGCGCAAATCCCCAGGGGGAGCAGGAACAGCGCGCCGGCCAGCGCGGGCATCCAGTCTTCCACGACCCCGTGTTGCAGCAGCCAAGCTCCGACGGACTTCGTCGCGCCGTCTGCGAGAATGAAGCTGGCGCATAAGCCCGCCGTCAACGCTTCCGTCATTCGGCGGCCTTCGAGATAACCCAGCACCAGCCCAAAGACCATACCCAGCGGCAACCCATTGAGGAACAGGCACACGGCGTTCCAGGGGCGGGGCAGGACGCCGAAGAGCACCAGGGCGGCCTCCGCGACGAGAATCAGCATCAGAATCGAGATGGCCCGGCGCTGCGGAGGCATCTCGGCGATGACCCGAATTCCGATGAATTTCGAGACCATGTACCCGAAGACCTGGGACGTTACGAGCACCGTCTTAAACCCCAGGCCCCACAGCGTGGTGTCGCCATAGCCTGCCGCAGTGAACGGCTTGCGAAAGGCGTACATGCAGAAATAGCAGCCAAATGCCGCGGCCACCGCCCAAATGCCCCAGAACAGTTCTCGGCGACGAATCGCCGAGCTCAGTTCGGGTTGGTCCATCAATTCGGAGTCCATGCATGCTCCCGGGGCGATTGACGACGTTCTCAAAGCCCTGAGTCTTCCAGACGCGCGGGGGGTAGTATATCGTCCGCACCTGGGCCTCCAGGATTGTCTCCGATCCAGAATCTGCGAGAATCCCCGCGATGACCGCGACCGATAGGAGCGATTTGCATCCCGCGACTGCGGAAGTTTTCCGTTTGTTTCGGGAATACGGCGACTCGCAGTACGGGAAAGAAGCGGTGTCGCAGTTGGAGCACGCGCTGCAGGCGGCGACTCTGGCGGAACAGGCCGGGAGCGACGCTGCTTTGATTGCGGCGGCGCTCGTGCATGACATCGGTCACCTGCTGCATCACTTGCCGGAGGATGCCCCGGAACGGGGCATCGACGATCATCACGAAACCCTCGCGTCCCGCTGGTTGGAGCAACGCTTTCCAAGGAACGTCGTGGAACCGGTGCGGTTGCACGTCGCGGCCAAGCGGTATCTGTGTGCGGTCGAACCGGGCTATCAGGAGCAACTCAGTCCTCCCTCATTGTTGAGTCTGCAACTGCAGGGGGGGCCGATGTCGGCCGCCGAGCAGTGGGAGTTTCGCACGCATCCACTGCTGGAGTCGGCCCTGAACCTGCGTCGCTGGGACGATGCGGCCAAGGTCCCGCAGCTGCCGACGCCGCCCCTGGAGCACTTTGCCCGTTACCTGAATCAGGTAAAGGGTTTGAGGTTTGAGGTTTGAGAGTTGAGGTTTGAGAGTTGAGGTTTGAGAGTTGAGGTTTGAGAGTTGAGGTTTGAGAGTTGATTCCGGCCCTCAGCCAGTTGTCTGTTTCGTGGAGAACTCGTTTGTCTTCCCTGAGGATCGGCGTCGTCGGTGCGGGGATTGTCGGTCTGGCACAGGCCTGGTCGGCGGCGGAGCGCGGGCATCGGGTGACTGTGTTCGAACGCTCGGCGCGGGCCAGCGGGGCTTCGATTCGCAACTTTGGCATGGTTTGGCCGATCGGACAGCCGGCCGGGGAATGCCGTCGCATTGCCCTGCGCAGTCGCGAGCGCTGGTTGCGATTGGCGGGGGAGGCGAAGCTGTGGGTGCAGCCGTGCGGTTCGATCCATCTGGCACATCGCGATGATGAATGGGTGGTGCTGCAGGAGTTTCACGCTCGAGCGGCGGCGCTGGGGGTTGACTGCTCCCTGCTGACCCGAGATGAAGTGGTGGCTCGGAGCCCTGCGGCCAATCCGGAAGGTCTGCTCGGCGGCCTGTTCAGTCCGACAGAACTGTGCGTCAATCCCCCGGCGACCCTGCGCGCGCTGCCGTCGTGGTTGAATACGACCTATGGCGTCAATTTTGAGTTCGAGACCACCATCACACAGGTCGACGCTGGAAAAGTCCGCAGCGCTCACGGTCGACGCTGGGAGTTCGATCGCGTGATCATCTGCGGCGGGGCCGACTTTGCGACGTTGTTTCCCGAAGTCCTCGCGACGTCGGGTCTGAAGCCGTGCAAGCTGCAGATGCTCAAGACCGCGCCGCAACCCTTGGGCTGGCGGTTGGGACCGCATCTGGCCAGTGGGTTGACGCTGCGGCACTATCACAACTTCGATGTCTGCCCCAGTCTGGATCTGCTGAAACAGCGCATTGCATGGGAGAGTCCAGAGCTGGATCGCTTTGGGATTCACGTGATGGCGTCGCAGAATGACGGGGGAGAAGTCATTCTGGGGGACTCGCATGAATACGCGGCGGAGATTGAGCCATTCGACAAATCGCAGATTGACGAATTGATGCTTCGCGAACTCGGCAAGATCTTGCGGTTGCCCCATTGGACGATCGCCGAACGCTGGCATGGAATCTATGCCAAGCATCTCACGGCCCCCATCTTCGCAGCGGAGCCGTTACCGGAAGTGCACATTCGCACGGGGACCGGCGGGGCCGGGATGACGCTGTCGTTCGGACTGGCCGAACACGATTGGGAGTGCTGGTCATGACGTTGTCTCGCGGAACGATTTCCGCTGTGATTCTCGATTGGGCGGGGACCACGATCGACTACGGAAGCCGCGCGCCGACGCAGGTCTTCGTCGAGATTTTTCAGCGGCGCGGCGTCGAGATCACGGTCGCCGAAGCCCGCGGTCCCATGGGGCGCTCCAAGCGGGATCACATAGCCGCGGTCGCGGCGTTGCCGCGCATCGCCGCTCAATGGAGTGACCGCTATGGCCGCACACCCAGCGACGGCGATGTGGACGCGATGTACCACGATTTTCTGCCGCTGCAGAAGTCGACGCTGGCCGCGGGTTCGGACGTGATCCCCGGTGTTCCCGAAGCGATTGCGCAGCTCCGCCACAAGGGAATCCGAATTGGTTCCACCACGGGATACACGCGGGAGTTGATGGAGGTGGTCGCCCCGCTCGCCGCCGCTCAAGGTTATGCTCCGGAGGTTCTCGTCTGCTCGGATGACGTCCCCGCAGGGCGGCCCGCGCCGTGGATGAACTTCCTTGCGGCCCAGCAGCTGGGCGTCTATCCCATGAGTTCCATTGTGGTGGTGGACGATACTCCCATCGGCATCGGGGCGGGCTTGAACGCGGGGGCGATCACCGTCGCGGTGACCCAAACCGGGAACGCGCTCGGGTTGTCGGAAAGGGAGGTCGCGGCGCTGACTGAGCGTGAACGGCGCGCACGGACTGCCACGATCGAACAGGAATTTCTGGCGATGGGGGCGCATTACGTCGTGTCCAGCGTTTCAGAATTGGGAAGTCTGATCGAGCAGATCACGCAACAGTAGCGCGGCCCGGCTCGGGACGCCGACAGCCCGGAGGGCGTCCCAGGTCCCGTCAACCGCTCCCGTCTCGTCTCTGCCCGATTCAATCGTCTTTACCGGCTGTCCATCCTCCATGTCCTGAGGTCCCGCGAACCGGCGGGACGTGATTTCTGAGGTCACGTCCCACCGGGTGTTCGGGGGAACTATCGTTTCGGGTTGGGACCGCCGTGATTCTCCGACGGTCTGCCCGCGTGTGTGCGAAGATCAGCGCGCAAACCTGAGAGCGCACGGAGTGCGATCTCCGGCGGGGGTTGCGGCTCCCGCCCTCGCCGACGGCGCCGGATCGGGAAGGTCCACGACGCAAACGAATCTCAGCGGGGTGACCAGCACCGCGGCCGAGGCGTGCACGCGCGTCAGGAATTCTCCCCGGAAGAGACGGGCGCGAAGCGTGGGCGAGTCGACCCTGCTGCGACAGGGCGCCCACTGGCCAATCTCATCCGGCACTGTCGTATGTGTCTTATTGTTCACTGTGGTCTTTTGTGAGTCAATGGGTTGTTTTCAGATTTTTGGATTTTTGTACAGATGTTGTGGTGTGGAGTAGAGAATTGTCTGTAAACTCATTTTCATAAATGACTTGCGATATTCCTTGTCGCTGCCATTTCCCCTGTCTCCCACATCAAATCCGGAGTCCGTCCCTGGACCAGGGCCTTCATGACGCCGATCTCTATCGGCTTGGCGGGCTGGCGATGCTCGTGGGAGGGTTCCGGGTGATGGTCCCGGTGCTGGCGATTGCGGGCTTTCCGGCGGCGAAGAAATCCTTGACCGGGCTGTGGACCGTGGATCTAGTTTCCTAGGAAACTTGTTCGGACGGAGGTGTGTTGTGCCATCTGAACCCAGCCCGCTCGATGCGCACGTCGGGTTCTGGCTTCGCTTCGTATCCAATTGCGTCTCCCACGCCTTCCGCCAGAAGGTCGAGGCGCTCGGCGTCACCGTCGCCGAATGGGTCGTGCTGCGGCAATTGCTGGCGTCCGGCGCGACCGCCCCGAGCGGCGTCGCCGAGGCGCTCGGGATGACCCGTGGGGCCATCTCCAAGCTCGTCGCCCGGCTGCTCTCCAAGAAGCTGGTGACGCGGACGGCCGGCCAGGACGACAAGCGATTCCAGACCGTCGCACTCACGCCGGCCGGGCGCAAGCTCATCCCGAGGCTGTCGGCTCTGGCGGACGCCAACGACGCTGAGTTCTTCGGACATCTCGGCGACGAGCAGCGAATGCAGTTGATGGAACTGATGAAGGACATTGTGCGGCGACACGCGCTGAAGAACGTGCCCGTCGAGTAACCCCCCAACCAGAAAGGCGAGTCATGACAAGTCCGGAATGCGTGGCAGTGATCCAGGAATGCAAGGAGCAGTCGCTGCAGGGAGAGATCTCCTTCCCGGAGGTCGTCCGGAGGCTGCATGCGGTGAGCGTCGAGCGGTATCACCTGGACCTCACCCGAGACGAAACGACCTATTATCTGCCGAGCGGCGAGTCGTACGTGCTCGCTACGGGGGGACCGCGGGAAGTGATCGCCGAGTCGTTCGACGCCGCGGCTGTCGAACGGACGGTGCGGGCCATTCAGCGTGGGGAGATACTCTTCCCCGAGTTCCTCCGTCGCATCATGGCGGCCGGGTGTGTCGGATACTTCACGCAGATCACCGGGCGACGGGTGCAGTATGTCGGCCGGACCGGGGAAATGCACATTGAAAACTTTCCGACGCTGACAGCCTGAGGAGCGGCCCTGCAGAGCAGCGGCATTCTGGAGACGGCTCCGTATGTCACCGACCAACGGCGAAAAACAAGACTCCCAAGACTCCATGGGGATCAGCAGGCGGGAATTCAACCGCGGTTTGGCCACCGGAATTTCAGACGGCGTTCATCAAACGGCGTTCAATAGATCCGCTTCCGGAAGCTGGACGCTGTTGCCGAGGATGCCCCCATCTCCACCGGGGCCAACTGGCCCTGCGAAGCGTTCCCGGCCCAACGACGCTCGTCGCATTTTGGGGAGCCGACGGAATTCAAGGGCGGAAGGAGACCGGAAACCGACCTCGATTCCATGCCCGCGCGTGACCCGCTCGACGAAACATCAGGCGTGGAAGGAAGAGACGGACGCCGCGGTCCCGTCAAGGCAGGTGACCGCGGCCGCAACAAGAGTGCGGCGTCACATCAGAGCGGAGAGGACAGGACGCCGTTTGAACTCTTTATCGCCGGGGTGAGGGGTTGGGATCCTGGGATTGCGAGGTTGTTTTCTGTGAAATCACGGAAAAATGGACCATTTTGGCTCACATAGCCGTCAAGGAAATTCCCCACTTCCTCGCTCGGTTGAAATATCGGCTCAAGAGACCATTTATTACAATATAGTCTTGGTTTTCCTGGAGATCCTGGACTCAATGTCGAAGCTAAACCGAGGGATGTAGTCATGGTTTGGTGCCGAGACCCGTTGCTCGCGCAGCTCAACGCGCTAGGCTTCAACGCCCTACGTATCCCGCGGACGGACTACGAACCGTGTCGGCTCTTGGTGCGGCAGGGTAAGGTTCCCCCTTCGCTTTTCGGCTCTCTCACGGACGGCTTCGTCGGAGTTCGCGTGCCGGAGGCGACCGTCGGGGCTGCCGGCCAACTGGCGAAGGCCGCGACGGCGAAGTATAGGCGCGGGATCGGGCTGAGGATGGCCTGTGACTGGCTCCGCGCGACGCTGTCGAGCCTAGAGGCGGTTTTCGATGAGAAGAGCCGCGTCTCGTTCCGCTTCGGCGACATGCGGCTGTTGTCGGTGCCGCTCGCGGCGCTGAGCCAGGCGTTCACGGATGCCGAACCGGCCCCGGCGCTGTCGGACGTGCCTGGCGCGCGGCTCTTCGTCATAGGCGAGGTGTTACAGGCTAAGGAGTTCGTCATGATCGGCGAGGGCGGTTCGACGAAAGGGCTCGCGGCTTCGCCGGTGGCGTTCGACCCGGCCGGCCCGGCCGTTGAAGTGTCGATCGACTCAAGCCTCTCGCACGCGGGTGTTCTGGTTTTCAAGGCGAACAAGTTTCACACAATCGGCTTTAAAGCCTTCGAGATCGAACTGAGCGGTGGCGACTTTCGCCTGGTTCCGACGGCACCATCTGCAGGGCTGACCCACCTGAGCGAAGGACAGCCCTCGTACGAGCCGATTGTCTTCGACGAGTACCAACTGTTCTAACGTGGTCGCAATATGGCGGAAGACGAATTTCGAATCTGGAACCACTTTCGGCCACACGGCGGGATTGTCGACCTCACGGCGCTTGACGAGGACGTGAAACTGCTTTGGCAACTCCCGCTTCGCTATCTGAACGACGCCATCAGCCCGGCCCGACTCTCCCCCTCTCAGCCCGAAGAGGAATTGCCTTCCTACCTCGCATACGTTCACAACCCGGGATTCAACGCCGCCATTCGGCACGAAGAGAGGGCCATGGCCGCAGGGCTCTTCGTCGGGCTTCCGTTCATCGCCCACCAGGCATGTCGCCTTTTCGCCACGCGGATGGACCAAGCTACGGGCTTGCCCTTGTGTGACCCCGGAGGCCGGCTCGTCGTCTACAGCGACCCGATCCCGCTCCCCACCGTTTGGTCAGGACTACAGGACCCCGCCACGCAAGCGTTGACGGACATCACTCGCTTCGAAGAAGAGACTCCTCTGACCAACAACCTGCTCGCGACATTTATGTTCGACATCGCCATGCGGTACGTGGCCATGCACGAGTGCATGCACTTCGCGCTCGGCCACGCCCGCTTCTGCCAGACGGAACTTGGCTTGGACGCCTTCGAGGACGCTTCGCCCCGCCGGTCCGCCCTGGACCCGATCACGAGCCAGACGCTCGAGTTCATCGCCGACCGTCACACGATGGCGGGGCTGGTGGTCGATCTTGACGAGGGACGGTTGTTCCACGAATGGTGCCGCGAGGCGCCGGACTTCATCACCGTTCCCGTGAGTGTTTGGCACCGGAGGGTTCTGGTGGCCACCGTCGCCCTGATCTCCCGGTTGTGGACGTCCCACGGGTCGATGACGCTGGGCGATCTTTCGAGCGCATACCCGCACCCGTACGAGCGGGTGTGCTGGATGGTGTGCGGATTGTCGGAGATGGCCCGGGACAAGAGCCTAGCGTACGAACACGATCTAAGCATGGCCTTGTCGGTCGGTAGCCTCGATCGCAATTTCCAGACCGCGCGGCAGGACATCCCGCTCATCGAGCGGGACAACAAAGTCCTTCAACTCTTCGGGCACTCCGAACTCGACCACGGGTATGACGTCGTTCGCGCGCGAGCGGTTGAAATTCAGCACGTACTCTACAAAAAATACGGCCCCTTCTACCCAGAATCAAAATGAAAAAACCATGCTCCCCATTGCGAATGTTGGCCCGGGAATACCCGTGCCATTTCAAGACAACACCACCTCAACTTGAACGCAATGCCACTGCAAAATCAAGCGGAGAGGACAGGACGCCAATTGAACTTTTTATCGCCGGAGTCCGGGGCTGGGAAGCGGGCTTGCGCCGCCAAATCGAGGATGATAAACCAAAGCCGGAATGAAGGTTGCGAAAGGTGACACTGGTGTTTTTGTCCGTCACTTTTGGGGCCTACTCCTCAAGGTGCTGACGGCGTAGGCCGTTGTTTTGCTGTCATTTTCCGAACAGGCACACGGTTTGGAAACCGACCGCCGGGCGGTCTATTCGGAAACCACGTCATAATCGGATCTTGCCTTCTGTCAGAAACTCGCATACACTTTTCTGACAGGAGTAAGAGCCATGACCACCACCGTACAAGACACAATTCTGGACCGGATTCAAAGCCAGGGCCGGGGAAAGGTCTTCATTCCGAAGGACTTTCTCGATCTGGGCAGCCGCGATGCCGCCGACCAGTCGCTCTCACGGCTGGTCAGGAATGGCGACATCCTGCGGCTGGGACGCGGCCTCTACCATTATCCGCGTATGAATGACCGGCTGGGAATCCCCCTCGGCCCCGATTTGGATGAAATTGCCGACGCCCTGGCCCGGCAGACCGGCAGCCAAGTGGTTCCTTCCGGTGCGGTAGCCGCCAACCGATTAGGGTTGTCCACGCAGGTGCCCGCCAAGCCTGTTTACCTGAGCGATGGGCGGACTCGCCAAGTCAAGATCGGCAATACGACCATTCAGATTCGCCATGCCGCTCCGAAAGAATTGCCGGTGGGAAGCCGGACCAGTGCGATGGTCTTTCAGGCCCTGCGACATCTGGGGCAGGCCGCCGTGGACGACAAGGTGATCGGTCAGATTCGGCGTGCCCTGTCAGCAGACCAGCGGCGGGGGCTGCTCCAGGACGCCCGCTACACGACTGACTGGATCGCTGCTGTTGTCCGGCAGATTGCCCAGGCAGAACTGGAGGTGGCCGGTCATGGATGACATTGCACGGCTCTCCATTGCTGACCGGACGGACCTGTTCACGGAAACCGCAAGACAACGCGGCCTGACGCCAGCGATCATCGAAAAGGATTTCTGGGTCTGCTGGACGCTCAAGCGGTTGTTCACGTTGCACAATCCCCCAGCCGGACTGCTCTTCAAGGGGGGCACGTCGTTGTCCAAAGTGTTCGGGATCATCGAACGCTTTTCGGAAGACGTGGACCTGTCCTTCGACCGGGCCGGACTGGGATTCGGCGGCGAGAGCGATCCGCTCAACGCCACATCTGGCAAGAAGCGGAAGCACGGACTCGAAGCGTTGACTGAAACGTGCCAGCGTGTCATCCGGGAACGATTGCTGCCGCAACTCATCGAATCCTTCGGCAACGCTCTGGGGGAACCGCCTTCAACGACCTGGGACCTGGAATTGGCCGAGGATGATCCGGACGGCCAGACCTTGTTGTTCCACTATCCGGCAGAACGTCATGACCATCCCGCCGACGAACCGGCCTATATCCGGTCAGCCGTGCGGATGGAATTTGGAGCACGTTCGGATCATTGGCCAGCCATTGAGGCCACGGTCACGCCCTACGCGGCGGAGGACTTTCCCAATGTCTTCAAGGAGGCTGGATGCCAAGTCCATGTCCTGGCTGCCGAACGAACGTTCTGGGAGAAAGCCACGGTGCTGCATATGTGGCACCATGCACCGGCAGACAAGAAGTTCCGGGATCGGCAATCGAGGCACTATTACGACGTTGTGCGACTGTACGAGCATGACCTGGGAAGGGCCGCAATCAAGGATACCGAACTGCTGCTGAAGGTCGCCCGGCACAAGGAAGTTTTCTTTCCCGCAGCCTGGGCACGGTACACGGATGCCAAGCCGGGCACGCTCCGAATCGTCCCTCCCGATGCTCGCCTGCCGGAACTGGAGCAGGATTACCGCAAGATGCAGGAAATGATCTTCGGTGAACCGCCTGCATTCGAGCGATTGCTCGACATGCTGCGTCGAATCGAAGCGGAGATCAATGATTCTGGCGGATAAAATACGGGACGTCTATGTCGACTTGGATGGGGAACGGCGATGCAGCAACAACCATATACGGACCAGGAACTGACTCTTATCGAGGCGATCCACGCTGCGCCGCGTGACGACACGCCGAGATTGACGTATGCAGACTGGTTGGAGCAACACGGTGCCGGAGACTACGCCGAGTTCATCCGTTTGCAATGCCAGCAACCGTATGTCGGAATCAGCAGGCGCGGCATGGATCAAGGCGAAAGGAGCCTCTTTCGGGACTTTCCCTGGGAAGACAAGTCGGCTGCGGAACGCTTGCAGAGGCTTCTGGACCTCCTGCCGGGGATCTGCCGCACGAATCGGTTCGCCGATATGGAGCATCTTGTCTGTTGCACGGAGTATTATCGGGGACTGCCTTTGTTTGAAATCGAGGAAGGCGATTGGGGACTGCCAATGTGTGTTGTAGACGGCGACAGCTTCAATTTGTCCCCACTGGCGCGAATAGACCTCTCTCTCTATACCTATCGATCACATCTTGCTGAATGGCTGAACCATCCGTTGATGTTCCGGGTCGATGTCCTGCGGATCTGGCTGCACCCCGCGTATGAGGACGAACCAGATGACGAATAGGACAAGGACTGGGATGTCGAATTCGTGGAATCGGACATCCGTCTCCTGGCTGATTGGCCGCTTTTGGACCGATTGGAGACGCTCAACCTCTGCCGTCCAATTTCTCCCTTCGCGAGAGAACTGGTCGAAGAACTTCTAGAGCCGCGCGTCGATGTGGATACCAGCTACGGCCAATGATCTTTGATTGCCTTGGGTTCTAACCAATTCTCTCTGGACTTTGCGGTTCACCGTCGCCGTCGGAGTGTTTCGTCGCGGGGGTTCGCAAGAACTCGCCCCCGTGACGGAATGCGACAGAGGAGGCGTGGCCCACGGTTCACCAGAGCCTGAGGTGGATTCCGAGCGGGGAACACTCTTTTTGTGCAGCAATCACCTTCGAACTATGCCCCTCTTCGGGCCAGCAGGCTCATTCTTTAGCTCTCGGTGATCCATGTTTCCTTGAACATGATCAAATTGCCAAAGCATGATGGCATAATGACGGTTCCTTTCGCAGCCGGCGAGAAATGTGGTTCGTTTTATCAGTCCTTGAGCAACCGTAACCCATTGAAGATCACGAGTAACGAGGCTCCCGTATCCGCAGCGATGGCTCCCCAAAGTGTCGAGTACCCGACAAACGTCAGTAGGACGAACGACGCTTTCACCAAAAGAGAGAACCAGATGTTTTGCTGAATGATTCGCAGAGTTCGTCTCGACAGCCCCACAACCCACGGGAGCTTCGTGAGATCATTCGACATGAGTGCGATATCCGCCGTCTCGATGGCCGCATCGCTTCCGGCCACGCCCATGGCCACACCCAGGCTGGCGGTGGCCAAGGCCGGTGCATCATTGACTCCATCACCCACCATCACCACATGCTTGTATTCTTGAACGAGCCTTTCAACGGCGTGAACTTTCTCGGCGGGGAGAAGCTCGGCCCGAATCTCATCGACTCCAGCCTCGCGGCCAATCGCTTCAGCCGTCGTCGCCATGTCACCGGTCAACATGACAATATGCTGAATGCCTGCGGCTCTGAGTCTGTCCAGAGCGGACTTGGCGGTCGGTCTCACCGTGTCTGAGAGTGCCAGCAAGCCGCAAACATGCTGTTCGTTCCCGACCACGACGACAGTCTGTCCCTGGTCAGCGAGACTGGTAATACGGCGCTGGACTTCAGGCGTCTGTTGCCCGCGCTCTTGCAAGAGGCGAACGGAGCCGAGCCAGTAAGCCTCGCCATTCCAGCGACCTGAGGCGCCCTTGCCGGGGATTTCCTGATAATCCTCAGCAGGCTGAATACTGGCACCAGCAGAGCGGGCGTGTTCAAGGATCGCCACGGCCAAGGGGTGTTCGCTCCGAGCTTCCAGCGCAGCGCCCCGCTCCAGAAGTTCTAATTCCGAGTGCCCATTTAGTGGGATCACGGCTCGAACACTGGGGCGTCCTTCTGTCAACGTTCCCGTTTTGTCGAGGGCGACGGCACGAAGTCTTGCAGGGGCTTCGATGAACACGCCACCTTTGATGAGGACACCCTGCCGGGCCGCTACAGCCAAAGCGGCGACAATGCTCACCGGTGTCGAGATCACTAACGCACAGGGGCACGCAATGACCAGCAGCACGAGACTGCGATAGAACCAATCCCCCCATGCCTGTCCCAGAATGAAAGGCGGCACAAGGAAAATCAGCAGGGCAATCGCCATCACGGATGGTGTGTAATAGCGAGCAAATGTCTCGACCCACTGTTCGCTCGGCGACCGCTGCGTCTGGGCATCTTCGACCATGCGGACGATGTGGGCTACGGTCGTGTCATCCGCCGCTTTCGTTGTCTCGAATTCCAGCGCCCCATTCCCGTTCACCGTACCAGCGAAGACCATATCGCCGATCTGCTTTTCGACGGGCAGACTCTCGCCGGTAATGGGGGCCTGATTGACGTGACTGGAACCCGCAATCACTTTCCCATCGAGCGGTATTCGCTCTCCAGGTTTCACG
>JANRLN010000096.1:0-2234 GCA_033762515.1 Planctomycetaceae bacterium | reverse complement strand
GCTGCCACGATGCCCAGCCCCGGTAGCGCGTCGGCCACGGTGGAGAGCGCCGCGACCGGGGCGGCCGATTCGTGATGGTGCACATCGAGGTCTAGTTCTATGAGTTGGTCGAGTTCCATAGTACCAACCCCCCCGGCGATGGTCATGCGGATGGTGTCGCAGAAGAAGTGGAGGGCGTGGTGATCTTTAAGAAAAGCCGGGTACTTGGTGAAAAGAGGGCTCTTGTCGGGCTCTTCGATGTCCACTTCCATCCGTTGAGTACCTTGTTTGCGCATGTAGTTGAAAATGTCGTTCAGCATGCGCAACTGTTCGAGGTAGAATTGTTTGGTGTATCTGCTGCCCCGGAAGACGCCGAGCAGCCCCGTGACGAGTTGTTTGATGACGGACAGTGGATTGGCAATCAACACCGTCCCGACGGCCGCGCCGCCGATGATCACCAGTTCCGCTGGTTGAAACAGAACCAGCAGATTTCCGTGTTCAAGCAGGTACCCGCCGACGATGGCTCCGATGACGACCAGGATTCCGACGATGGCTAGCATTTGGCTCCAGCGATCTCATCGGTAGGAACCGGGTTCGTTTTAGTAGTATCATAATCTAGATGGGCTTTAGGGGATTTCCGATTTTCTCACTATGGCGAGGAACAGTATCGCTCACACAGCAAGCATGACCGCAGAGTCGGGTATCACCCGGGAAACGCTGTCGCATCTGGCGGCGCTCGAGGCGGAGAGCATTCACATCCTGCGCGAGGTGGCGGCGGAATTCGAACGTCCGGTCATGTTGTATTCGATCGGCAAGGATTCTTCCGTACTGGTCCGCCTGGCGCAGAAAGCGTTCCATCCCGGCAAAATACCGTTTCCGCTCCTGCATGTGGACACGACGTACAAGTTTCGCGAGATGACGACTTTCCGGGACGAGTTCGCGGCCAAGATCGGTGCCACGCTTATTGTCCATACGAACACTGCTGCGATCGCCGAAGGGGCGAGCCCGTACAAGCTGGGAACGCAGAAGTGCTGCGGCCTGCTGAAGACTCGTGCGCTGCTGGATGCGCTGGCTAACGGCCAGTTTGATGCGGCGTTTGGGGGAGCCAGGCGGGAAGAAGAGAAGTCGCGCGCCAAGGAGCGCATCTACTCCTTCCGGGACGGCTACGGGCAGTGGGATCCGAAGAACCAGCGTCCCGAGTTGTGGAACATCTACAACAGCCGGCTCGACAAGGGGGAGAGCATTCGGGTTTTTCCGCTCTCCAACTGGACGGAGCTGGACGTCTGGCAGTACATCCACGTCGAGAACATCCCGCTGGTGCCTCTGTACTTCGCCAAAGAGCGGGAGATGCTGGTTCGAGGCGACACACTGATTCCGGTGGAGCACAATCCGCCGATGTTGCCGGGTGAGAAGACGCAGATGGTGATGTCGCGCATGCGATCGCTCGGATGCACCTATTGCACCGGGGCGATCCGTTCCGAGGCACGTTCGGTGCCGGAGATCATCCACGAGCTGTTCTTCATGCGGCGTTCCGAGCGCGAGAACCGCGTCATCGACCACGATCAGGAAGGTTCCATGGAGATCAAAAAGCGAGAGGGGTACTTCTAGACTCATGACGGCGACACCAGCCACCATTGAGGAGTTTCTCCAGCAGGAACGACAGAAAGAGCTCCTCCGGCTCAGCACGGCCGGCAGCGTGGACGATGGGAAGTCGACCCTGATCGGGCGCCTGCTCTACGACTCCAAGGGCGTCTACGAAGACCAACTGGCGAGCATCCAGAAGTCGAAGATCAACCGTTCCGGGCGTGCCATCGACCTCTCCCTGCTGACCGACGGCCTGCGGGCAGAGCGCGAGCAGGGCATTACGATCGATGTGGCGTACCGCTACTTCTCGACGCCGCGGCGCAAGTTCATCATTGCCGATACGCCCGGTCACGAGCAGTACACGCGGAACATGGCGACCGGTGCGTCGACGGCGGAGTTGGCGGTCATCCTTCTTGACGCCCGAAAGGGCGTTCTGCCGCAGTCGCGCCGGCATGGGTTCATTTCGGTGTTGTTGGGTATTCCCAACCTGGCGGTGACGGTCAACAAGATGGACCTGGTCGACTTCCGGAGGGAGGTCTTCGAGGAGATCTGCATGGAGTTCCGGGAGTTCATCCGCCGGATCGACGGCCCGGAGCCGACCTTCTTCCCCATCAGCGCCCTGGACGGCGACAACGTGGTAACCACCAGCGAGAGGACGCCCTGGTACGACG
>JANRLN010000095.1:0-2716 GCA_033762515.1 Planctomycetaceae bacterium | reverse complement strand
CGCGGCGACGACCTGATCCCCAGCACGTTCCGCCAGCTCGCGCTCTACGAGGCCTTTCGCTGGACGCCCCCGCAGTTCGGCCATGTCCCCCTGGTCATCGGGCCCGATGGTCGCCGGCTGGCGAAACGGCACGGCGACACCCGCATTTCGCTGCTCCGCGAGCAAGGCGTGCCTGCCGAACGACTCGTCGGGTTCCTCGCCTGGACGTGCGGACTGCAGGAGTCGCCCAGCCCCGTTCCGGCGGCGGCACTGGTCGAGCGATTTGACTGGTCGCGCGTGCCCCGTTCGCCGTTCGTGTTCACAAGCGCGATGTGGGCGGAACTGGCGCGGACCGAAATCTGACGGCGCACTCTCGCGAATCCGTCCCGCAACCGGCAAAATCGTCAAGGTCGCCGGACGGAATTGACGGAATCGTGCGACGCGTTGTCAAAAAGCAACGCGCTCTGACGTTCCGGGTGCACAATTCCGTCGTCGGCGGGTCTGGTTGAGATCCCCTTCCTTTGGGCAAGATGCGCGGCGTTCCGGTGACCAGGATGTCGATGCCGGAAGAGTTGCCGCGGTCCGCCGAGAGTCCGCCATGTGCCGCACCAATCGATGGAGCTCTTCGCTGTCTCGAGCCGGGTTCGCTGCTCGGCGGTGGGTTCGTTGCGCCGTCGTCGCGACGACGCTGTGCCTGCTCGGTGCGACGTCCGACGTTTCGGCCCAGGACGATTTGCTCCAGCGCGCGGCTCCGCCGACCCTCACCACGACGCCTCACAATTTCCATCTGGTGGTGACCGAGGCCTTCCTGAATCGCTTCGTCGCTCGCGATGAAGCCGAACCCGGCCGAATCGACGACTTCATCTTCGGGGCCAAGGTTGACGGGGACCAGTGGACCAAACGCAGTCTGCGGCTCGATTTGATTCCCTCCTACGACTATGCCGCGGGCGTGTTTGTGCTGCAGGGACAGGTCGACAGCGTGACGATCGGCCGCACCGGGCAGGGGGCCGTGCAGTCGGTTGGTCGCCAGGACTTCCACGCCTATAAGGACGTCTTCTTTGACGGCAACGTCTTTTCGACGCGGCACGCCACGGTGTTCGCCCGCTCGTTCAATCAGCCGGTGGCGGCGGCGACCCAGCTCGACGGGACGATTCTGCAGCGCGTCGGCCAGAAGATCGCCCTCTCGCGCGCCGAACAGCAGCGCCCGCAGACGGAAGCCTACGGTCGCGACCGGGTCGCCAGTCGCGTCTTCCCCACGTTCGACGGCGGCGTCGATCAGCAACTCGGGCTGGCCAATCAACAGTTGCAGACCCGCGTGCGCTCCGCCCTGGAGCAGGTCAAACTCCTGCCCACCTCGCAGCGCGTGCTCACCACCGACACCCATCTGCACTATGCCTCGCGAGTCGCCGTCGCCGCGGAGGCCCCGGCGATCCCCACTCCGGCCCGTTCGCTCGCCGGGCCGCATGCAATCACCCTGTACCTCCATGACGGCCTCCTCAACGGCCTGGTCGCGCGGTTGAACCTGGAAGGGAAAGAGACGACCGATCGCGAACTTCGAGCGGTCTTCGATCGCGCCACGAAGTTCTTCGGCGGAGAGCCCAAGACCGACGACGCCCCCGGTCTGCCGGGCCTCAACGCCGCGCTCGAGACGGAAATCGAGTTTGATGCGGTGAACCCTCTGAGCCTTCATTTCCGCGAGGGGCGGATGGTGATTGAAATCCGCGCGGTCCTCAGGCCCGCCGGGCAGGCCCTGTTGCCCCCGTTGCTGATCTCCACGCCGCTGCAACTCGTCAACCAGGGGAGCGAATGGCAACTCGTGCGGGGACCGATCGACATCGTCTCCACGAACGGTGAACGTCTGCCGGACGTGGCGGCGAACCTGATCCGTCAGGCGATTGAAGGAGACTTTCCCACAGTGCGCATCCCGCGCGCGCTGGACATCCCCAACTGGCCCGCCGATCAACCCAAGCTCCAACTCACAGACCTCCGCTCCGCCGACGGCTGGCTGGCAGTATCGCTGGATTAGGAGGGTCGAAAGTCGAGAGCTAGCTGGGCGGCGACCAGCGAGGCTACGACGACGGGAAGAAGCTGCAAGGACGCAAGCGTCGCATCGCGGTTGATACGCTGGGACTGGTCTGGGCGGTCGCCGTGCACGTCGTCGATTGTTCACTCCAGAAATGCTTCTTCTGGTTGCTCTGCTATTGGGATTGTGGGATTATCCTTCGAGCCGATTGCCTGAGGCCGGAACTGCACTAACTGATCCGGCCCCAGCCTCCGGTGGTGAACTGCCAGCGTACAAGCAGTCAGTCGTGGGGTCCAACTGTGCGGGATTGGGAGGGCGGAAGATGATTTCCCGACGTATGTTATTGTTTACCTCGCTCTCGTATTTCGCTGCATCAGTGGTTACTTTGACGGCTGCAGATCCGGCGGAAGCTGACCTGGTCAAGGTTGTTGTGAAGCCCATCAACGTAATCGTCGGTGAAGTCCGAAAGGCCGAGGCGCTCTCGATTACTGTCTTTGACCTCAGGAATCAACGCGAAGAACAAATTGACAGAGTCGACCTTAAGCAGGTTGTCGTCAACCCAGGGCAATCGCATCTTAGGGCGCGCGTCAAAACAACTTGAGCAAGTTATTTGGCAGGGAGGATCGTGTAATTCCATTCTCCGTGAAACTTGTGTCGTTTGATTTGAACCGCCTGGAGTTGCTCGTCGGTCACTTTGGTTTGGAGAGGGTATTT
>JANRLN010000094.1:0-22647 GCA_033762515.1 Planctomycetaceae bacterium | reverse complement strand
CCCGACGCCGACATGGCCAGGTGCCGCGCGCCGCCGACTTCCTGCAGTCGATGGCTGAGATGCAGCGACGCCGCATCGAATTCACGGATCAGGCTGCCGTCCTCGATGTGAGATTGTCGAACGCGGCCGTCGAGATCGCCGGAAAAGAGAGACCTTCCGTCCGGCGCAAACAGCACACAGAACACTTCGGTCGTATGACCTGGAAGCTCGCGCACCAGCGTCCCTGTTCCGGCATCCCAGACGCGGACCAGCCGATCGATGCCGCAAGTGGCGAGTTGCCTCCCATCGGGACTGAGGCTGACGTCGAGAATCCAGCCGTCGTGCGCGTCGGCTTTGGTCCAGGCGACCGCGGGTGCGTCCCCAAGGTACCCGCCGCAGCGCAGTCCCCCCCAGGAATCGGCCGAGACGACGAGTTCTCCCTCGGTGCGGCAGACGACGGTTTGCACCCAGCCGTTGTGACCCGTCAATTGCGGCAATTCCACGGGAGACTCTCCGGCGAGGCTCCAGCGATGAACCAATCCATCATGACCGGCGGCAAGCAACGTCGTGCCGCAGGGAGTGAACCGCACGCGGCCGAACTGACGTGTCGGCGTGATCTGAGTGGTGGTCTTGGCTTCGAAAATCGTCTTAAACGTGTCGGCAGAGAGCATGGATTCAAAGTCCTGTCGGTCCGGTCAGAAATGGTCAGCCGTGGCAAACTCCGAATGCCAAAACCCGAAGCACGAAATCCGAAAGAAACCGCAACTCGCAAATCTCAAACATGCGACGAACAACTGCCCGTTGAACCATTCGACATTGCAGCTTCTTTCGGATTTCAAGTTTGGGACTTGAGAGTTCACCACTTCCGCCTGGCCTCACGCCAAGACGTCGGCAACCGCCTGCATGTCATCATGCGCAATCGGCAGCGGCTGCCCGTGATTGTCAAATTCCACCGCCTTGGAATCGATACCAAGACACTGGAACCACGTGTGGAACATGTGGCCGATGTCGTACCCTTCGCCGTCTACCGACACGCCGTTGTCGGTAGTTTTTCCGACCACGGCGCCGCGCTTCACGCCGCAGCCGGCAAGGGCCAAGGACCAGGCCTCCGGGTAATGATCGCGGCCGACGTGGCCGTTAATCCGCGGCGTTCGGCCGAATTCCGACATCGCGATCACCAGGACATGTTCGAGCATGCCCCGCTGGTGCAAGTCTTCAATCATCGAAGCGAATGCCTGATCGAATCGGGGCATGAGACTCTTGTGACCGTGGAAGTTGTCGCCGTGAGTGTCCCAACCGTAGGACGTCACCTTGACGAACCTTACGCCGGCTTCCAGCATTTGACGGGCCTGCAGCATGTGCCGGCCGAACTCATGCGTTCCATAGCGATCGATATCCTTCGGGTTGAGCCTGGTGGCGTCGAACAATTCCTGCCGACGCAAGAGGGCGGCCGCCATTTCAAAGACGAACGCCTGAGCTTCCGCATTCTCCTGACGGCGCCTTTCGGCGTACTGCCGATTCACAAACTTGCGGAGTTCATTGCGAGCCGCGTCATCCTGTTCGGAGATGGTCTCAGGACGCAGGAGATTTTCCGGGGGCTTGCCGTCGCCGAACGCCAGCGCCCCGTATTTCGGACCGAGGAATCCGGCGTCCTGGTAGATGAACCCGCCGCTGCCGGGTTTGATCGACACGTACGGGGGCAAGCCGCTCTTACCCGGCCCGAGCAGCTTCGCCACCGACGAACCGAAGAATGGATAGGTCACGCCCCGATTCTTGGGATCGCCGCGCTGGATGCGGGGCACGCCCGCGGAGTGGGAATTGTCCTGAGTCGACATGCTCCGTACGACTGTCAGGTGTTGAGCTACCCGCGCCGTTCGGGGCAACAACTCACTGAAATGGACCCCCGGCAACGTGGTCGGAATCGCTCGAAACGGACCACCGAATTGCGTATTCGGCTTGGGGTCCCAGCTTTCGTACTGGCTCATGCCGCCGTCGATCCAGACGAACAGCACCTGTTTGTCGCGTTGTTCCATCGCCTGCAGGGCTTCCGGCGACAGGAAACCAGCGAGTCCGCCGGCGGCACACGCCCCCGCCATCCCGCCGAGCCATTGACGGCGGGACAGCGAGTGCTCCCAGGGTTTGCAGAGGGATTGCGAGGGCATATCGGCAGTCCTCAATGATTGACGCAGAATTCGGTCGACGTCAGCAAGGCCCAAATCGCGTGTCCTATCGCTTTCGGGCGATCCGTTGACTGTGTGACGAATTGCGTCAACATCGCCGATTCTTCTTCCGACGGGTCGCGACTCAAGACCGTGTGGTAGAGATCTCGGATCAGCACGGACGTGTCCGCATTCTGCGTCAATCGTTCGGCCAGATTGCCGGAGCCCGGCTGCAGCCAACTCAAGACGGTCGCGTCATGCGACAGGAAGAGCGCCGCCTTCACCGAGGGGGCGAAGTCTCCTTCCGGCTCCCGCGGCGGATTCGCAAAGGCGGCGATGAACTTCTTGCGAACGTCGTCTGGCAGCGGCTCAGCGTGTCCCGTCGCCGTCCAGGTCACTGTCGCCAGTTGCTCCGATGAGAGCGGCTTTTCGAGCGCGACCACGTAGCGATCCGCCGCAGGTTCGGGGCCGTCAGCAGGGAGTTGGCTGGAACGTTGATAAGCCTCCGTCAACGCCAATTCCCGCAACAGCCACTTGATATCGAACCGATGGGCCGCAAACTCTTCCGCCAGCAGGTCGAGCACTTCGGGATGCGACGGCGGATTTGCCGAGTGCGACAAATCGAGGGGGTGAACCAGTCCCCGGCCGAACATCATCCACCAGAAGCGGTTGACGCCGTTGCGCACGAAGCGGTCGTTGGCGCCCGACGGTAACTGCTCCGAGAGAATCGTCAACGGGCTGAATTTTGGCTGTCCGGGAAATTTTGTGGCCTTGTCCGGTGGGACTGCGAATTCCTCCCCTTTGGCGAAGACCGCAACTTCCACTTCATTGCCAAAGGGCAACCGGGGCCCGGTCTGCTTCGGTTCCTTGATAAAGACCGACATGAAATCGGTCTTCTTGTCGAGGATCTTTTCTCCGACCGCCGGGAACTTCACGTCTTGTCGAATGAACGTGTGCGACAGGAACGTGTGCAGCCCCTGGAAATCGACTTGCTTGTAGTCGTCGACGAATAGATGGTCGTGGCACTGAGCGCACAGCAGGTCGACTCCGAGAAACATGCGGCCGACATCGCGGGTCAGTCCCGGCAGGTCGACCGCCTGCTGGCCGTAGTTCTCCAGCCGCTTCGTGAGAAAGAACGCGGCGCCGCGCTCTGTTTCGTTCTCGGGATTCGGGCGCAGAATTCGGGCGACAAATTGATCCCAGGGGACGTTCGCCGCGAACGATGATTCCAGATACTTCGACCATTCCTCGTGATCGCCGAGCCGTTCCATCAACACGACGTGGAACAACTCGCGCATGCGTCGTGGATATTCGGGGCCGGCGAGGAGTTGATCGATCAACCCCCGGCGTTTGTCGGCGCTCCCGTCAGCCACAAACGACTGCAATTCGGCAGCGGTCGGAATCCGCCCCGCGAGGTCGAGCATGACGCGTCGGCAGAAGCCGGCGTCGTCCACCCGTGGGGCCACCGGTCGACCAGCTTGTGCGGTAATCAGTTGATCGACACGAACCGCGACCGGGTTGGAAATCTCTTGTGCGGGTGCTGCCGTTGAGAGCCAGCAGACCCACCCAACGATCATCGAACGTGCGAGCATCCGCGTTACCTCCCGGTCGACTCGACTCCAGCGAGGATTAGAGTAACGGATTGATCAGTGAATTTGCATGCGTCATTTCGCCAATTTCTGTTCTCCGAATGCCCCAACGCCTTCCCGAACGACAACAGCCCCATCCGGAGTTCCGAATGGGGCTGTTGATTCAGTTGGCGTAACAGACGCTCACGTGTGCGGAGACCGGTTCAACCGGGGGCTCTTCGACGAGGGCGGTTCTGACGTGCTGACGATCTACTTCGGCGGCTCGACCGGCGGAGACGGGGGCGTCTTGACGCCGCTTTCAGCGGGCACGGCCATCGGAGCAGCCTCAACCGCGGGGGCCGCAGCGTGGGCGGGTGCTCCTGACGGAGCGCAGCAGGAAGGGGCCGGAGCGCAGCACGACGGAGCGGCTGGTGCGCAGCAGGTCGGAGCAGGGGCACAGCATGACGGCGCAGGCGCGCAGGTCATCGGAGCTGCGCACGTCGTGGGGGCCGCACAGGTCGGTGCGCACATCGAAGTCGTCTCGCAGCACTCGTGGCGCGACTTCTTCCACTTGATCCGCTTCGGCTTGCAGTGTTCAACTTCCATGCAACCGCCGCAGGTGGCCGCGGGGGCGCAGCAGTCGCCGCTTGAGCGCATGAACAGGCGGGCGGCTTCCGCCGACTGGACAGGAACGAGCCAAGCCGCCATCGCGACGACACTGGCGGCCAACAGAGAACGATGCATCTCAACACTCCTCAATCACACGAACACGAAACTTCTGGCTGTCAAATCCGTGGACAAGCTCGATCCGACCGTCAATGATCAACCCACGGGGCGGCATCCCAGCCATGCGTCTCTCCGGGACTGACGCCTGCAACGACCGCACCGGAACATCCCAATGCGACGATTGCACCATTTCAGGCTAGCGACTTCGCCCGATAACTCAACTTAGGTTTCCCATTTTTACTGGTTTTTCTCCGAAACGGCTCACGTGGACAGCGGGGAACGGCAGTCCCGCCGTCTCCCGGTGGATCAACTTGACCAGTGACGTTCGAACGTCATTGAGCAGCAGGACAAGTGCTGTAACGTGTTTCACAGAAGTATGTTGCGGTGGGTAATTGTGGTAGATTCCCCCCGCCGGGTCACAGGAGATCTCGATGTCTCGTCCCCGACAAGTCACGTTTGAATGGCAAATCCGCGGCGGCAAGCTACGGCTGGGGGAGCGGACGCTCGTGATGGGGATTGTCAACATCACCCCCGACAGCTTCTCCGACGGGGGGAAGTTTCTCGCCGCGACCGCGGCGGTGGAGCATGCGCTTCAACTGGAAAATGAGGGGGCCGATTTGCTGGATCTCGGCGGAGAATCGACCCGTCCGGGAGCAGAGCCGGTTTCCGAACTGGAGGAACTGCGGCGCGTGATCCCCGTGGTGGAACGGCTCGCCGGGCAGGTTCGGATTCCGTTATCCATTGACACCACCAAGGCACGCGTGGCGCGGGAAGCTCTCGCTGCGGGGGCTGCGATCATCAACGACATCTCGGGGTTGCGATCCGACCCTGAAATTGCCGACGTGTGCAGGGAGTTCGGTGCGGGGGTGATTTGCATGCACATGCAGGGCACGCCTCAAACGATGCAACACGCCCCTACCTATCAGGATGTCGTCGCGGAGATCGCCGAGTTCTTCCGCGAACGACAAAAGTCGCTCGCGGCCTCAGGGCTAGCGGCGGAACAACTTGTCTGGGACCCGGGGGTGGGATTCGGGAAGACGGCGCAGCACAACCTGGACATTCTGGGGAACATCGGCGTGTTTCGTGAACTCGGCCGTCCCGTGCTCATCGGACACTCCCGCAAGCGATTCCTGCAGAAGGTCTTGGGCAAGCCGGTGGACGAACGCATGTTCGGCACGCTGGGGGTCTCCCTGGCACTGGCGGCACAGGGAGTGGACATCATTCGCGTTCACGATGCGGCGGCACATCGGGATGCACTGATCGCCTTTCAGTCCGTCATTGAACCGTCGTGGCAGCGACGATGGGAGTGAGTCTGGGAGATCTGGATCAAGCGGAGCGGCATTTCTCGCGCGTCTTCCCCACGAGAGACACGTTCCGATTGTAGCGTTTCGCCCGAGTATGACGACAATAAGGTGCGAGTCTGCAATTTGCGTCCTCAGAGAAAGCGGTGCAATGAGTCCGTGTCAGGGCTGTCATTCCGGCTGCTGCCGGGCATTTGCGATCCCGGTCACGGGGGCGGATCTGCTGCGGATCGAGTTGGATCTGGGTTATCGGTTTGCGGACATCGCCTGCCGCTGGGAAGACTCGGAAGGGCAAATTGCTTGTGGGGTGATGCCCCACTTTCACTTTGCGGATGAGCCACAGACGCCGTTTGCCATCTGCCTGAAGCACGAAGCGAGCCAGATTTTTCGACGGACCACGAAGTGCTGCTTCCTGGTGGAAAGCCCCCCCACGGCCCTATCGCCGCTCGGGCAAAGTCGGTGCGGAATCTATGAGAGTCGGCCGCTCGGTTGCCGGGTCTTTCCGACGCGCTTGAACACGGAACGGATGCAGGCGGAAGTCTTCGAGATTCCTGCGCACGGCCGGGCCTCAGATCCCCATCCGATCTACTCGCTCTGTGGACGCCCCTGGGAACTGAGTGACTTGGATCCCGTCCAGGCGGTCCAGGATCTGGTGCTCGTCCGGTTTGAACTCGACTTCTTCACCAAGGTTGCCGCGGTCTGGAATCGGGCAGTCGCAGAGTTCGAGGTCTTTCCCGAATTCCTGCGGGAAGTCTATCTCAATCGGGTGGTGTACGAGACGCGCGACGGCTGCAGCGCCGATTTGCCGGCCAGCATCAAGGGCGACTTCAGCCGCCAACGCCGCGCGGCGTGAAGCCGGCCGTCCGACACAGCCTTGGCGTCGGGCGCCGGAGGCGTTCGATCTCCCCCCTCGGGTTGGCACCGACCTGCGTTCTCCCCCATAATCGTGGCGACGCTCTGTCGCTTAACAGTCTGGGGGTCTCAATGCTGTCTCGGGCGCTGCCGTACGTCTGCTCTCTCGTTCTGGGTCTGGCTTCCTGGAATGGTTCCGTCGCCTTCGGGGCCGACGAGAAACCGGCGAGCGACGCGGTCTCCGAAGCCGTCGAATGGTCGCCCACAGGGTCTCTGCCCAAGTTCGACGGCTGGGTGAACTCACTCGCCTATTCGCCCGACAGTCGCTGGATGGCGGTGGGATTAAAAGATCAGGTTCAGGTTTTCGATGCGACGACCCAGACGCGCCGCGGACAGTTCGCCGGCAAATTCGGCAAGGTGACTTCGCTGGCCTTTTCACCGGATGGGCGTCAACTCGCGGTCGGGGGCTATCAGACCCTGCAACTGTGGAGTCCTGAAAGTCTGGAGAAAACTGCCGAACTGAAGGGCCATCGCGGCGCCGTCCTGGCGACGGCCTTCTCGCCCGACGGGCGGACTTTGTTGAGCGTCTCGGATGACGAATCGGCTCGGCTCTGGAATCTCGCGGAAGGCGCGTCGGTCTCTCTGGCCGGACACAGCTACCCCGTCAACGGTGCGGCCTGGAGTGCCGACGGCGCTCGCTGTGTGACCGTCGCGGGAGATGAACTGCGTCCGACCAAAGCGGGAGAAGTCATTCTGCGTGATTCCGGGGGCGCGCCGCTGAAAACGCTGACGGACCACGCGCGGGCCGCGTTGTGCGCTGCGTTCTCCCCGGACGGCAAACTCATGATCACCGGTGGCCTCGATGAGCGCGCGATCGTCTACGACCTTGCGGCTGACAAGATCCTGGGATACTTCGGCGAGCATCAGCGTCCCGTGAATTCCGTGCAGTTCGTGCCGGGAACGGACGTTGTTGTCAGCATCGGCGGGGGCCGGGCCAAGGGGGGCCATTCCGTCCGGGCCTGGACGCCGCGGACCGGCGCTGAGTTCGCCATTGGGGAAGTTCACGAAGCCAAGATTCTCGCTCTGGCCGTCAGCCCTGACGGCCGCCAGGTGGCGACCGGTGGGCAGGATCAAACGGTGTTCGTCTGGGATCTGGCGTTTCTGGCGAAACCCGACGCCCCCGCCGCCGCCGCAGAACCCGTCCCCCCCGCCATCATTCGCGTGGGGGTGATCGGTCTCGACACCTCGCATGCCCCGGCGTTCGCCAAACTGCTGAATGACCCTAAAGCCGAACCAGATGTGGCGGGGTGCAAGGTTGTTGCGGCCTACCCGAAGGGGAGCCCCGACATCAAGTCGAGCACGGAACGGGTGCCGGGCTACACTAAGGAGTTTCAGGATTTGGGGATCGAGATCGTCGATTCGATCCCGGCGCTCCTGGAGAAGGTCGACTGCGTCCTGCTGGAGACCAACGACGGTCGGCCGCATTTGGAACAAGTATTGCCGGTGCTGACGGCGGGGAAGCGCTGTTTCATCGACAAACCCATTGCCGGCAGCCTGGCCGACGCGGTGGCGATCTTCGAGGCTTCCAAACAGCACGGGGTGCCGGTCTTTTCGTCGTCGTCGCTGCGGTACATGGCGATGGCACAGGAGATTCGTTCCGGCAAGATTGGGAATGTCCTGGGTTGCGACGCCTACAGCCCGTGCTCGCTGGAAGCGACCCATCCCGATTTCTTCTGGTATGGGATCCACGGCGTCGAAATTCTGTTCACAGTGATGGGAACCGGGTGTGAAACCGTCGCCCGCACGCAGACGCCGGGATTCGACTTCGCGGTTGGCACCTGGAAAGAAGGCCGCATCGGGACCTTCCGCGGCATCCGCCAAGGGGCCGGCGGCTACGGGGGCGTCGCATTTGGCGACAAGGGCAAAGTGGATCTCGGCGCATTCGGCGGTTACCGCCCGCTGGCCGTCGAGATCGTCAAGTTCTTCAAGACCGGTGAAGTCCCCGTCTCGCCCGAAGAGACGCTGGAAATCTACGCCTTCATGGAAGCCGCCGACGAAAGCAAACGCCAGGGCGGAGCGCCGGTGAAAATCGCGGATGTGCTGGCGCATGCCAGGAAGGCGGCCGGGATGGAGTAGTACCAACTCGTGATGTCGATCGCTGCTCACGAGTCAATCGGGATCGGAGTTGTTCCCGATTCCGCACGCTCCGTCGATTCGGCAGCTTGCCTGGATTCCGCTTCGGTCTGGTTAACGTCGCATTCCACAAGCGCGACCACAATTCCGAGCACATCCTGGAACCGATGCGGGGGCGAGAGCCAAGAATCTCCGAATCGCGGCAGCCAATTCATGAACGCAGCCCCCGTTTCTCGGACCGTCCGGCGACCACGGAATGAAACAACTCCTTCAGCAATGGCGCCAACTTAACCGGGTCCTCCACGCGGTCGAGAACCAGTCCGAGCATCCGCAATGCGAGATTGTGACGACGAATGTTCACGATCACCGTGAATGGCAAGACCACGAGAAACTCGACAGCCGCGCCGCTGATCATCGCCGAGACACGTGTTCCAGCATCGGAGTTGCACACGGCTACAAGAAACAGCACCAACCCGAAGCCAAACAAGATTACGGCCATGAATTGGGCCGCAGTTTCCGCCTGGCGATTTTCATAGAGTGCGCGAGTGATGACGTCGAACGCGCGTGTCTTTTGGTTCTGTCCGATGGCGCCACTCAGAATCTCATCGGCCGCCGCGAGAATGTCTGCTTTCCTAAGAGAAGGGGCTCCGCTTGCTGTGAAAAATTCGGCTTTATGCAAGACCAGCGAACGAAATTCCGCGACCTTGGCCTTCAATGCGTCTTGGGCGTCTCGATCCTCAAGATTAGGCAGCGCCTCGCGATGAGTTGATTCCGATGGAGCCAAGCTGCTCACCCATTCGATTCGGTCGGATGGACTCGATCAATGTTGCCAATGCTTCGGCCTGAAGAACTTCCAGGATCAGTTCGGGGGAGACCATACTGTCGCCGCGGTCTGTCGCAAGTCGAGTTGAAGCATCGACAAGGAACTGCTCGACTTGTTGCCCAATCTCAAAAGCCAGATCGCTGGCAGCCCGCTCGATCGTAACGGACGCCCAAGTAGTCGTAGACATCATCCATCCTTGAAAGAACAACGATCCTTCCATATCGCGCAAAATCAAAGCAAATGAGGAAAAAAACTTCAAGAGTGGTCGTCGTCCGCCGCTGCGAAGAATTCTTCTTCCAGGACCCATTGGAACTTGCCCTTCTCGAATCAGCAGAAACTGGGAGGGCACAGCGAAAACTTCATCGAATTGCGAGCGTTTCCGAATGGCATCTCGCCTCAAAACGTAACGCCGTGTCCTAGACCCTTCACTTTCCCGCCTCCAGGTTCCGAGCCCTCAGCCATGAGTTCCGCCCCCTATCCGCTCTTCGTCCGCCGCGATATTGATGGTTTCTTTGGACTCTTCATCGACAACCTCGTGCAGTTGTTGTTGATCGTCGGCCTGTGCGGCGGACTCTGCGGCATGACGGGGGAGAGTTCCGTGCTGTTGACGCGGTACATCCTGCCCGGCGCCGCAGTGAGCATTCTCATCGGCAACGTCTTCTATGCCTGGCAGGCGCATCGGCTGGCAAAACGGGAGGGACGCAGCGATGTCACGGCGCTGCCCTATGGCATCAACACGCCGTCGCTCCTGGTGTATGTCTTTTTTGTGATGGCGCCGGCTTTTCGACAGGCGGTCGAGGCCGGCAAGTCGCCGGCTGATGCCGCACGTCTGGCGTGGCAGCTGGGACTGGTCGCCTGCGTGGGCAGCGGTTTGATCGAGTTCTTTGGGGCCTTCGTCGCCGAGAGCGTCCGCAGGCGGACGCCGCGGGCCGCGTTGCTGTCGACGCTGGCCGGGATCGCAATCGGGTTCATCTCGATGGGCTTTGCTCTGCAGATCTTCCAAAAGCCGCTCATCGCCATGCTGCCGCTGGCGATTGTCTTGATCACGTACTTTTCGCAGGTTCGGTTTCCCTGGCACCTGCCGGGTGGATTAATTGCCGTAGCGCTGGGGACGCTCACGGCCTGGGGCCTGACGGCGCTGCCGCAGTTCTGGTCCAACGCCCCGACGTGGCTGGTTGGCGCCGCGATGCGCCCTCAGGCGATCACCGATTCGCTTCAGGGGATCGGCTTCGTCCCACCGACCTGGGTGGGTCAGGAAGTCCTGGCGCTGCTGCAGAAGCCCGAGCTTTGGATCGGGCATTTGTCGGTGATCATTCCCATGGGGTTGTTCAATCTCGTCGGGAGCCTCCAAAACATCGAATCGGCGGAAGCCGGCGGCGATCGCTACAGCACGATGTCCTCCCTCGCCGCCAACGGCGTCGGGACGATTTCCGCCGCGTTGTTCGGGAGCTGCTTTCCGACGACGATTTACATCGGCCACCCCGGTTGGAAAGGCCTCGGCGCCCGTGCCGGTTATTCAACGCTCAACGGCGTGGCGATCACGGCGCTGTGTCTGACCGGCACCGTGGGAATCGTGAACGCGATTGTCCCGATCGAAGCCGGTGTCGCGATCGTGCTGTGGATTGGCATCATCATCACGGCCCAAGCCTTTGCAGCGACTCCCGATGAACACGCCCCCGCGGTCGCCGTGGGGCTGTTTCCCGCGATTGCCGCGTGGGGTTTTAATGTCGTTCAAGGGGCCTTTCTCGCGTCTGGCGGCAAGACGATTCAGGAACTGCTGACCGCCAACCGGTCAGTCGAACTCAACGGCTATCTGCTCCAAGGGATGATCTCCATGGAACGGGGCTACATCTTCACCTGCATGTTCCTCGCGGCAATCTCCGCGTTTCTAATCGATCGGAAGTTTTTTACGGCTGGGCTGTGGGCAATTCTGGCGGCCGCATTTGCCGCCGTTGGTCTGACTCACGCGTTCGTGTTGCAGGGAAACATTGTCGACTTCCTGTTCGTCAGCGCCACGCCCGGCGCCGCTGCGATGTCCTACCGGGCGTGGGATGTCGCCGTCGGGTACGGGTTGATCGCGCTGGCGTTCTTTGCGTTCGGGATCTATCACCGTGGACGCAAAGATGAACCACGGGTGCATCATTGAATCGACGGCGTCATCGCAGGGCGACGCCGAGTCCGCGTCGCTCGCTGAACTTTGAGGTGCAGGCAGCCCCGACGCCCTGAGATCCGCCTAGGACAGAGGTCCCACGCCGACGGTGGTGGTCCCGACAAGGGGGAAGCGATCCAGCAGGCGTCGCATGTCGGCGAGCGTGAGGGCGTTCAACACGTGCAGGTCGTCTTCGACGCTGCGGTATTCACGACGAATCAGCCAATCGTGCCCCAGCGACGACAACCGTCCCATGGGCCGCTCCCCGCGCAGCACAATTCGCGTCGAGACCTTGTTCTTGGCAAGTTCCAGTTCGTCGGCGGTCACGCCCTCGCGGTTGACGGCTTCGCAGATCGCCTGAATGCGCGCCAGATTCGCGGCTGTCTCGTCGGGTTCGCCGCTAAGGTACGTCAGAAAGGCGCCCGCCCCTTCGAAGTCGCTGTAGCTGATTTCTGCCGAATCCGCGTGACCGGGGTCGACCAGTTCCCAATACAGGCGACTGTTGCTGTCGTCGCCGACGATCACGGTCAGCAATTCTGCGGCGAATCGCAGTTCGTCGGTCGCCGAGGGGGCGGGGGTCAATTGGACGATCTGCTCCTGCTGCAGATGGGTCCGCGCGATCCATTGAGTCGACCGTTGCGGCGTCGCGGGGGGATGGACTCGACTCGGCGTTCCCGCGGGCCAGTGACCGCAGCTCTGCTGCGCCAGTCGCTGAACTTCCTCCCAGTCGAAGCGACCACTGACGGCGAGGACGATGTTCCCGGCGCGATACCGCTCGGCATGGTACGCCCGCATCTGCTCGGCGGTGAGCGCGCCGACCGATTCCTTCGTTCCCAGGATGATCTGTCCGAGCGGATGTCCCTGAAAATGTCGGCGCATTGCGGCGTCATAAGCGACGTAGCTCGGCTGATCGTCGTACATGCCGATTTCTTCGAGAATCACTTGTTTCTCGGTGTCGAAGTCACTGGTCCGCAGCGACGGAAAGAGGATGTCGGCCTGGAGCGGAAAGGTCTGGGCGAAGTACTCCGGGAGCACCGCCGCATAGAACAGCGTGACTTCTTCGCTTGTCGACGCGTTGTACTGGGCGCCGACGTCGTCGAACAGTCGATTGACATCCTCCGCCGAGAACTGTTCGGTCCCCTTGAAGACCATGTGTTCCAGGAAATGGCTCACCCCGTTGACCTCCGGGGTTTCATCCCGCGAGCCGGTGCGGACGAAGAATCCGAACGCCACGCTGCGCGCTTGAGGCAATGTTTCGCCAACGATGTGAAGACCGTTCGCGAGAACGGCGTGATGAAACGGCATGCGGACACTTTGCTCGGAGGGGGGAAGATCAGCGAAACGCTGGATTGTCGCAGGCGAGGATGAATTCTCAATCCTCAGACGCAAAATCCCGGAGATCCGACGAACTTTCAGTTCGCTATCGGAAGCGGGCGGGATGGGTGCGGGGAGGTTCGCGCCGGTCCCGCTCAGGCCGTGGCCTGCAGTTGGGGCTGTTTCGGCTGCCGAGGATGGGAGCCTTCCGACTGAGAATCCTTCGGGAGCTGGACAACGACGGCGGTCAAATCGTCTTCCGGGGGGCTCTGCCAACGGAAGTCGAGCACGCTGTGGAGCAGGCTGTCCAGAAAAGTCTGCGGATCGGCGTCGGCATTGGCGGCGAGGACTTCATAGACGCGCCGCATGCCGTAGGCCTCACCTGACGGGCTGTTCGCTTCCGGCCAGCCGTCGGTGATCAAGACCATAGACTGTCCGGGCGCCAGCGTGACCGGCTCGCCCATCTCAAAATCGGTTTCGAGCACTCCGAGCACCGGCCCGGTGGGGGGCAGCTCCCGGACGAGGCCCCCTTCGCTGATTACATAGCCGCCGTGGCCGGCCGCCGCATAAACAATCTCGGACTTGGTCGGATCAATCAACACCAGCATCATGCTGATAAACCGGCGGTCGCGGACGTCGCGACAGAGGAACGTGTTGACGCGGGACAACAACTCCGCTGGATTCTTCGAATAGGACGCTTCCGCGCGGAGATAGGCGCGGGCCTGCGACATCAGGATCGCCGCGCCCAGGTCGTGTCCGCTGACGTCGGCAATAACCACACCAAGGCAGTCGTCGGCCATGGGGATATAGTCGAAGAAGTCTCCACCCACGGCGTCCGTGGGAATGCAGACCCCGCCGAGGCGATAGGTCGGGCAGTGGGGGGCTTGTTGGGGTAACAGCCCGCGCTGGATCTCGCGAGCGACGCGCAGTTTCTCCTGCGTCGCCCGCAATTCCCCTTCCGCCAGATAGACCCGCGAGTAATCGACCAGCAGACCGGCCAGCGGGACCGCATACCCCACCAGCTTCAGACACTGCGCCGTCACGAAGGCGCTATCGTAGGCGCTGCGCGAACCGAAGGCGGCGAACAACTCCCCAAGAATGTGCGGCGCCAGACTCAACAGCAGACCGTACGAGAAGAGGCTGGGATGACGCTTGTAGAATCGGGGCAGCAGCACCCCCCCTGCAATCAGGTAGATGATCAGCGCCAGCGCATCAAACGCACGTGGGACCCGTGCCAGCGGACGCAACGCATCGGGCAAGTCTTCACTTTGAGCACAGACTTCAATGATCGAGAATGTGCCGAATGTCATCACCGCGCAGGCGCCAGCGAGCAGCCAGCCGCCGCGAAACGGCAGCCGCGCCCGGGTGGAAAGCCCCCAGGCGAATGGTCCGGTTCCCAACGCGACGATGGACGCGTGAAAAATCCGCGAGAGCGCCCAGGTGAATGGTCCGAACTGCGCGGCGTCCTCAAACCCAAAACCAAACTGATCGAGCACGGCGATGTGAAAGGCATCGATCAATCCGGCGAACATCAGGGCGGCGCCCACGACGGCCGTTGTCTGATCCCGGACCAGATTGGAATGGGAGAAGGCGCACACAGCCGTCAAGATGGCTAAACTGGCCCCGACGCTCTGCAAGGCCGTGTGAATCAACTGTCCTCGCGTGCGGACCAGGATTTCCGACGATTCGACCTCCAGCGTGCCGGTCCGGGGAAGGGGCGTTGTTAAAACGGCAACCCAGCCCAGCAGACCCACAACGGATCCGATGACAATCACGCTCACCATGAACCAGCGCGGATTGGTCGAATTTGAGTTTAACAATGTCGATTCCTGAACCGAGAAACCGTCGGCCCATTGAAGGGCGTTGGGCTCCCGTAAGCCCGGACTCTTGGACTTAAATATGGTCAAGATGCGATTGGGAAACCAGTCAGTCATGGACGGTTGTGAAGGTTTCCTCATCAATGCAGTTCCCAAACCTCCTGTTTCGGACGGAGGGGCCCGCCGTCGGATTCTCAAGACGACGACTGATTGACGCCCTTTCTCCCCGCCGATAAAATCCAAGTCCGCTTATGCGATGGTCCGCCCCGGTTGGGTCGGTCACCTGCCAGGAGACGGTCTCATGCTGCGCGTTAAACTCGGTGAATCCGGCCAATATTGCGATGGCTACTCGCGTCGCAGTTTCCTGCAACTGGGGATGGCCGGCATGGGGGCGCTGACCCTTCCCCAGATTCTTCAGGCCAAAGAGGCTTCCTCGCCCAAGGGGAGCTCCAGCAAAAACACATCAATCATCCTGGTCTGGCTCGACGGCGGTCCCGGCCATATGGACATGTACGATATGAAGCCGGAAGCCCCGGCCGAGTATCGCGGACTCTGGAATCCCATCCGTACGAACGTTCCGGGGATGGAGATCACCGAGCTCTATCCCCTGCAGGCCAAGGCGGCCGACAAGTTTTCCATCGTCCGCTCGCTGCACCACGAGAATGGCGATCACTTCGCGGCCGGACACATCATTCTCACCGGCCGCGGCGGCGCCAGCGGGGCGGATACGCCGGGCAAGTACCCCTTTATCGGGTCGATCGCCACGAAACTGACCGGGCCCCGCAAGCCCGGCATGCCGGCTCATGCCGCCGTCCCCTACGCGATGAGCATCGGGCTGCGGCCAGGCTATTTCGGCGGCAACTATCTGGGAGTTGCGACCAACCCCTTTGAGACGGAAGGGGATCCCAACGCCGCCAACTTTCAGGTCAATAACATTCAGATGCCCGGCGGCATGAGCATCGATCGGCTGGAGAGCCGAACCGACCTCATGCACCGGTTCGACCGGCTCCGGCGCGATGTCGATTCATCGGGGATGATCGACGCCATGGACCGCTTCGACCGCGACGCCTACGAGATGGTCGCAGGGGAGAACGCTCGTCGAGCCTTTGACATGTCGACCGAGGATCCGCGGATGCGGGACCGCTACGGTCGCCATAGTTGGGCGCAGAGCATGCTGCTGGCTCGCCGCCTGGTGGAAGCCGGGACCACGTTCGTCACGGTCCACCTCGGCGGCTGGGATCATCACTGGGATCTCAAGGCCAGCTACGAGCGACTGCTCCCCATCGTCGACCAGGCCTACTCGGCGTTACTCGAAGATCTGTCACAGCGCGGGCTCCTCGACACCACTCTGGTGATGCTCTGCGGAGAATTCAGCCGTACACCCCGAATGAACGACGGCGGCAACGGCGGGGCTCCCATGAGCATGGGGACTCCCGGCCGCGATCACTGGGGCAACGCGATGTTCTGTCTCATGGGGGGCGGCGGCGTGAAGGGGGGGCAGGTGATCGGTTCCACCAACCGCCTCGGCGAAGTCCCGCAAGACCGTCCGGTCTCTCCCGCAGACATTCATCACACCATGTTCCAGGTCCTGGGCATCGACCCCCACATCAGCTTTCTCAACCACTCCGGCCGCCCGATCCCGGCACTGGAGCCGGGATCGGTGATTCAAGAATTGGTGTAGATCGCTATTCGAGATTCATCTCTTGCAGCACTCCCTCAAATCGGCCCCACGGGACCGGCTTGCACGGGATGCTTGCCGCGCGGGTATCGAGTGCCAGGTCGAGGGTGTACATCGTCTCCGCGTAGCGCGTCCGCTGCCCGCTCCGACGCAGCCGCACCAGTTCGGCCTGTTCGGCATCGAATCGCTGCGCCATCTCCATGAGCGTGAGCACCCGCGCCCCGTCGGTCCCGTGCTCGACCTGCACATTGCGGCAGACCGTCCAATCACGGAACAGTTTCAGGTCCTCCACGGAGATGAGCAGAATCGTGATGGGCTGATGCTTGGAGAACTCGGCCGGTTCGCAGCAGGGAGCCATGACATACAGGTCGTGTTCGAACGACGCACCGCTCACGCGGTCGCAGACGAAGTTGGTCAAGGTCTCCAATAGATACGAACCCTCCGCTCCGTCCATGGAAATCAGCGCGTGGTGCGGGTTGACGGAAGACGCCCGACGCAACAGCACATTCGCCAGATAGCCGTTGGGTACGACGCGGTTCAATTCCGACTGTCCCAGAGAGCGCAGTCGCAGTGTCAAGGGACGATCGTCACCCGAGCGAACACTCGCCGGTGCGCGTTCGATCAGATGCTGCACGATCACGACGGTATCCCGCGCATCGCCGTCCAGGATGCATTGCCGTTCGTAGTGCCGCTTCCAGCGCGTGATGCACCAGGTCGTCACCGAACCCAGGCACAGACCGATCACCACGGCGAACCCGCGACCGCCGCATTCCGCCAACATCCGATCCCACATGATGTCCACCGTTTCTCGAAGCCGATCTCGCGGCGCGCTCGCGATTCTCTCCCGGCCGCAACCGCGGCTCACGAGGCCCCGCAAGATTCCCTGAGAACGACAAACGCGGCGTACACCAGCGTCGGATCACGGATGGGTAGAAACTCTGTCGGTGCAGCAGATCATGAATTTTGCGAGGGGTAAGTCTAGGATGTCGATTGACAGCCAATGATGTCGAAATTAGTCTTTTCCCTCAAAGCCAACTAATGGTTGCGATTGAGACGAATTCAGCATTCAGAACGCTCCAGCCGAGAGCGGAGTCGTTGATGCTTGTCGGATTCTGCCGTGCGAGACGTAGAGTTTTATAGTGCAAAGTTGATGCGAGGGGCCGATGTCGGCAACGTCAGAAGCAATATCAGGGGCCTTTGATTTAATCTTCGCTGACGATGATCCGAAACGTCGACGTTCTGCCATCGTTGTCTTCCAGCCTCCTGCGCAAGACTTGGAATCGCTCGGTCGTGCGCTTCGCAAGTCCGTAACTCGAGCCCGTTTTCTCTCTGACCAGGTTTCGGCAAACCAGTCGATATTCGCTTCAGTCCTTGAGGGCTATTTGCAGGCGGGACCATCGAGGAAACTGAGCGACAAGGCCCCCTTGCGTTATCGCTTGGCCGGCGGCGGCTTGCTCCCCGTTGCGACCATTGATGTGAACCGCGAGACGTTGCATTCCTTGGCCAAACAACCGGGTGTGATCGCCGTTTTGCCCAATCAGCCAGTGCATCTCCTCAGGCCGACCTCGGTCAGCGACGGTAAGCTCGGTACCGCGGATGTCAAGAAAGGTTGTACTTGGGGACTTGACCGTCTCCGCATCCGGGAACTGTGGTCGAAATCGAGAACCCAGGGGGCAGGCATCAAGGTCGCGGTCTTGGACACTGGCGTATTCGGCAATCACTGCACCCTGGCGGGCAAGGTCAAAGGCTTCGTCATCATTGATCCGGCCGGTCGTCGACTCCGCCTGTCGGAGAACGAAACGTTTGACTATGAACGGCACGGAACCCATGTGTGTGGGACGATCGCCGGGGGCGAGACTGCCGAGGGTGTCGCCATCGGCGTGGCGCCGGATGTGGAACTGCATGTCGCTCAAATTCACTTCGGAAGCCGAGCGTTTCTGAGTTCCATCATGGACGGCATCGTCTGGTCGCTGCAGGCGGGCGCCGATGTCATCAACATGTCGTTAGGCGTCTCTTACTACGATGAAAAGATCGGTGAGTTGTTCCAACTTCTGGTCAACCGGGGCGTAGCCCCCGTTGTCGCGATCGGCAACGACTCGCACGGAACCACGAAGTGTCCAGGGAACTCATCCTTCGCGCTGGGCATTGGGGCCGTCGCCAAGTCGAACGGCGGGGTTGACGTCGCTTCTTTCAGCAGCGGGGGCAGTTTGGACTTCCCCGGTGAAGAACCGTTCCGAATCGTCAAGCCGGACGTCGTCGCCCCGGGCGCCGAAATCTTTTCCTGTGTTCCTCCGTCGAGCGCCGACGGCAATCAAGAGGAGTACCGGCTGATGGACGGAACTTCGATGGCGGCGCCGCATGTATCGGGGATTCTGGCGATCCTGATGGCCGCCAACCAGGAGATCGAGGTCGCCGAACTCTTTAGAATCGTGCGGGAAACCGCCGATCATCCCAAGGGGCGCGCCCGTCCCGACAATCGCTGGGGGCATGGACTGATTCAACCCCTTGCAGCCTTGGACGTTGTGCTTTCCAAACGGTCCATGCTACCGTAGTGAATGGAGTCACAAAATGGCGACAATCAACGAGCGATTTAGGAACACCCTGCAGAATCTGCCGGTTCATGAATCAGCGCGGGCGATCCTGCTGCTGACGCCGCCCCCGATTGAGCGTCAGAGGGGACGCCCAAACGCTCAAGAACGTTTCGAGGCGTTAGAGTTATCCGAACGGCAAGTGAAAGATGCAATTCACGACGTCGACTCGATTCTCGAACGTCACGGTGGACGACGGGTGTCCCCGATGCTTGGTGGTCTCGGCGGGATTGTTGTCGAAGCGACTGCTCCCGCAATTTTTGCCTTGGCGGCCATGAGCGGAGTTTCAGCGGTATTGGAAGATCAACCGGTATCGCACGTCGCGTCGTCCGATTGAACCCAGCAGTCCCTTCCGCAGCCTGCTTTCGTCGATTGTGAGGCTGTCCGAAGCGCAGGCATCGGTGCGGCGGAAAGTGATCGTCGCCACAGAATCGATTCGGCAACTCCCGCTCCGCAAATCGGTCGAGTGGGGATGTTGAGTCGGACGAAACCACAGCCGTTGTTTCTGAGGAAGCAATGTTTGTGCTCAGCTGTGGTCGCTGAAGAACCAATGCTAACTTCGCGAGGCGGCGGGAAGCACTTTGCCTTAGCGTGATTCCGCCCAATACCCGCCTCTTCCGTGCTCAAACACCAGTTCCCGCCCGCGCACATTGTCGTCAATGCAGCCGTCCTGAAAGACGGTGCGCCCCAGAACCCACGTGCGGACGGGCCAGCCGGTGAGGGTCACGCCATCCCAGGGGGTCCAGCCGCATTTGGTGACCTGGTCCTGGTTCCGAACGGTCAGCGACTTCTGCAGGTCGACCAGCACCAGGTCGGCGTCGTAACCCGGTTCGATGCGGCCTTTGTCGACCAGGTCCCACACGCGGGCGGGGGCGTCGCACATCCAGTGGACGACTTGCTCCAGAGTGCAGCGTCCCTGATGAACGCTGTCCAGCATCAGCGCCAGCGAGTTCTCGACCGCAGGCAAGCCCGAGGGAGACTGGGGATACGGCTGGTCCTTTTCGGCGAGGGTATGCGGGGCATGGTCGGTCGCGACGACTTGAATTCGCCCATCGTTCAGGGCCTGCCACAGACCCGCATTGTCGGCTGCGGTCTTGATGGACGGATTCATCTGCACCAGCGACTTCAACCGGGCGTAGTCATCGATATTAAACAAGAGGTGGTGCGGGCAGGCCTCGGCCGTAATCAGCCCCTGCGGATCGCGCAGCAGTTCGGTCTCGGCCGCCGTTGAGACATGCAGCACATGGAATCGATGATGATGCCGCAGCGCCAAATCGATCGCGCGCCGCGTGGCGATCACCGCGGCCCGTTCGTCGCGGACTTTTGAATGATCGGCGTAGTCACTACCCCCGCCCAGCGCGGCGGCATTGGCGCGGACAGTGGCTTCGTCTTCGCAATGGGCGCAGATGGGCAGCGTCGTCTCGGCGAAGATTTGCTCCAGGGCCGCCTGTTCATCCACCAGCAGGTCGCCGGTGCTCGAACCGATAAAGATCTTGATCCCCGGCGTCCGTGTGGCCCGTTTCAATTCCTCCACATTGTGCGGGGTCGCGCCGATGTAGAAGCCGTAATTCACCAGGCACTTTTCGGAAGCCAGGTCGAGTTTTTCCGCCAGCCGCTCCACCGTCGTCGTCGTGGGCTTGGTGTTGGGCATCTCCAGAAAACTGGTGACCCCCCCTTTCGCACAAGCCCGCGTGGCGGTCCGCAGGTCTTCCTTGTGCGTCAACCCCGGCTCGCGGAAATGGACCTGGTCGTCAATCACGCCGGGGAGCAGATGCAGACCCGTCGCATCCACGACCTCATCCGCCGCGGCCGTTCGCGGCGGATCCACCGCGAGGATCTTGCCGTCCTCCAGCAAGACATCGACCGTCGCCAGGCCGGTCGGGAGAACGCAGGTGCCGCCGTGGATTCGGGTGCGCATGGTGGGGGGCTCGGGAGTTGGGGATCGGGACTCGCAGAGGGGCGCTCGACGGGTCGCCTGAGGAATTGTCGGCGACCGGAGTGCGGGGGCAAGGGAGTGCAGGACATCTTGTTACTGCAGGTCTCTCCCGCACTCCCTGATTCTCCCCCACTCCCTTGCGGACTCCACGCTATGGCAAATGCCGCTCATGAAAGAACCGCTCCAGCTTCGCCAGCAGCGGGTCGAACGTGTACTTCTGGACCTTGTGCGGCGGCTTCCACGGCAGCCAGGCGTAGCCGACGTGTTCGGTCACCTGGATGGGATGGTCCTGCAGCAACCACCCGAGATAGACGATGAGCGTCTTTTCCACGCGGCCCGGGCCGAAGCGCGCGTCATAGGGGTAATAGACTTCCTGGTATTCAAAGTCGGGGTCGAGTTGCACCGACTCCTGCGGGATGCCGGTTTCTTCCCACATCTCGCGCAGAGCACATTGGATGTCGGTCTCACCCTCTTCCAGATGTCCCTTCGGCAAATCAAAGCGATGGCGGTGCTTCATCACCAGGAACTCGGGTCGCGGTTCCTTGCGAAACACCAGCACGCCGCACGCCTTGACCTTTTGCATCGAAGGAAATTCCTGACCGCAAACCCGCAACTGCGAAACCGACTACTTGCTGGTCCCGCCAACCTGCTCGACCACACGCTGCACTGTCGCCGCGATGCGCACTTCCACCCCCGGCGCCCACCGATCACACGGTTGCCCGTAGACATACATGCTGCTCTGGCCCTCATAGCCCCCTTCGAGCAGCACCCGCTCGGAAGGAATGTACGCCATCACGTCGTTGCAATAGCCGCTCACCCAGGTGTCCCAGCCGTATTCCCCTTTGAACCGCAGGCTGTAGTCAACCACCACTTCACCCCCCAGGGTGATCCACAGCAGGTCGTTCCCCAGCCGCCAGACTTGAACCGGATAGGAATACTCCTTCGCCACGCCGCCCGGCGATGCCGACAACTTCAACATCCGGCTGGCCCAGCGCTGCTGATAGTTCGCCGGTTCCGCCGCCTGCCGCTCGAGCGTCTCCTGCGACGGCAGCGGACCAAACGGCAGCGGCGTCAATTCCACGGCGGTCTGCAATCGCGGTGCTACCGGGGTCAGCGTCTGCCCCAGCACCGCATCGACCGAATCCGCCAGCCGTTTTCCATAGTTCTGGGCGATTTCCACCGTCCGCCGCGGCAGCGGGTTCTGATCGGCTCCGCAGCCCATGGTAAACAGGGCCGTCGCTCCAGGATGCCGCTCCTCAATCGCGTATTGAGCGAACCCGGCATAGTCCCCGCACCACTGCTGCCAGCTCAAGACGGTGTTGTGGCACGCATACGTAAAGACCACCGCCGCGAGTTTCCCATCAGGACGATGGACCGCCAGCACCGGCACCGTGTGATCCACAGGCCCCAGCAGCAGATTCTGCTCCCGCAGCATCGGCACGTCCGGCTCGCGATTCGTCCGCCGATTCACCGCGAAATCGCACGTCCCCACCCCGCGAGACAGCGTCGCCGGCTGCAAGTCGTCCACCGCCCCTTCGATGGTCTTCACGATCGTCTCGATCAACCCTTTCGAATACTCCTCGATCAGGCCGATCTGCACGTCGTCCAGCGGATAAGTGTCGTA
>JANRLN010000093.1:0-5914 GCA_033762515.1 Planctomycetaceae bacterium | reverse complement strand
GGGCGATCGGTCGCTGAGAAATCGCGAATCACCTGCAGAACGGCGTCATTGAGTCGGAGATACTCCGGCGCCCTCCCGCCGGGAATGACCAGCCCTGCATAGTCAGCGGCTTGGATCGAGGCGAAATCGGCGGTGAGGGTGAATCCGTGTCCCGGTTTTTCGCTGTAGGTCTGATCCCCTTCAAAATCGTGGACGGCCGTTCGAATGCGATCTCCAGGTTTCTTCCCCGGACAGATGGCGTCGACCGTATATCCCAACATGGTGAGGCACTGGAACGGGACCATCACTTCGTAATCTTCGACGAAGTCACCGGCAAGGAGCAGCAGACGTGGAGACATCTCTCATGGTTCCGGCGGGACGAGATCTTCAGCACAGGGCGGAGTCTCATCCTAATCCCGCCGCCGCTGACGCGATAGCGTTCCAGGAAAGCCGCAAGGCCCGACCGAACGCTGCTGGGACAGCGTCCGACCGGGCCTCGCACGAAGTGAGCGTGATGCCGAGGCGGCTCTTATTGGACGTTCTCAGGGGGCGAAATCTTGACGAAGCGAACGACTTCGTACAGGGGCTTCCCCCGACCGTCTTTTCGTCCAGGATCGGCGCGCCCCTGCACAAGGACGGTCGAACCGGGTTGCAGACGTTTCAGGTCGTCATGCGGGGCAAACACGAAGCTGCCTCCAAACTTGTCTCCCACGTCAGGAGCGAGATTGTAGATAATCGCCCAAGTATTGGAGTCTTTGTCGTAGTCGACGATTCCACGCAGCCAGGTGTATGACTGACCGTCGAATCCGTAAGTCTGAACCTGCGTCGCCGCGGACGAGTCGCTGAACGGGTCGGCTTCGACGGGAACACGCCGCGGTTCCTCGAAGAAGTCGCCGGCGGTCGAGGCGGTCGAAACGGATGTCGCCGGCGTCGGCTGATTCGCGGCAAAGGGCATTGCCCGCGGAATCGCGGCGGCAGGGGGGGGCGAGCTGTCAAAACCGGGTTCCAGCGGGTCGGGCACCCGTGGGTTGCCGGCACCCGGATTCGGCTGGAACGGGGGAGCGTCGGTGGACCCGCCAGCGGGATCGGGGCGCAGATTCAGCGGATTGCCGCCGGGATTGGAGGGTGTCGGACTCAGCAACGTGGGTGACCCCGAATTGCTGGGAAAGTTGGGATTACCAGGCAGGGGAGTCGGGCTTAAGTTCTGTGGAGCGTAGACCGGCCCCGGTGTAATGTAGCCCCCCTGCGGCGCCATGCTGGGACCGTACATCGGTCCGGGGGCGTACGGTCCGTAGTTGTACCCGTACGGGTTCTGGTGGCACCCCGCCAGCAGCAGGACCGCCGCTGCAGTCATCCCCCAATGTCCTGACAACCGAACGGCCATGCCTTTGCCCTCGTTCGGGGGAGTCCCCGAGTCACGCGGCTGCGATCCACACCAGCAACCAGCCGGCGCAGACCTCCCGCGAGGTGCGCGGGGGGAATGTTAATGATCGCGACGCGGCTGTCTAGATGGGTTCGGCAGAATCTGCCGCATGGAGCTTCGACAGAGATTTCATTCGAAGGAGTTTGACCAACCTGCCGTACTCCCTTATCCCAATTGACGTTACGCCATTAGCCATGTCGGAAAATCGAGAGCGAACGCGCCCTCGCGCAGAGGCGGGATTGCTGACGACTGCCAACTTCCGCGGAATTGCGCGTCCGACGTCCAACAGAATTGGTAGTGAGACTCGCCTTGATTGCAGCGGTCCGCGGAACTTGCTTTAGTACCGACATCAGTCGCTACCGATGGGTTTCGTAAGCGGGGAGCAGAGTGCAATGTGGTCACGACGCGAGTTTATTCGGGCAGCTCTGGCGGCAGGGACGGCGACTGCCAGCGGTTGGGGACCACGGGGACTCCCAGCGCTGGGGGCCGAGGCGCGGAGCGCGAATGAAAAGCTCAACCTGGCGGTGATCGGCGTCGCGGCTCGCGGAGGCGCCAATCTGGCCGGAGTCGCCCATGAGAATGTCGCCGTCCTCTGCGACATCGACAGTCAGCGATTGGCGCAGGCAGCTGCGGCACATCCCTCGGCCCGAACGCTCGTCGACTTCCGAGAAGTTTTCGAGATTCCCGGTCTCGATGGCGTCGTCGTCAGCACTCCGGACCACACCCACGCGATCCCGGTCGCGATGGCTCTGAAGAAGGGGTTGCCCGTCTACTGCGAAAAACCTCTGACGCATTCCCTTTACGAGGCCCGCGTTCTGCGGAGGCTGAATGCCGTCGCGAAGGTTCCCACGCAGATGGGAAACCAGATTCATTCGGATCTTTCCAACTACCGCCGCGTCGTGGAAATCGTTCGCTCGGGTCTGATCGGCGAGGTCGCCCGCGTTCATGTCTGGCTTGGCAGCGGCGTGAAGTCGTTCAAGAGCGCCCCGAAAACGGAACCGCCGGCACACGTCAATTACGACCTGTGGGTCGGACCGGCGCCCTATCGCCCCTTCGACGACGGGCACTTCCACTTCAACTGGCGATACTGGTGGGACTTCGGTAACGGGCAACTGGGTGACTTCGGGTGTCACTATATGGATCTGCCGTTCTGGGCGCTCGAACTCGGCGCGCCAACGACTGTCGCCGCCAAGGGGCAAAAGGGGCACGACGGCGACAACGAATGTCCCAACGAGATGCAGGTCGACTACCAGTTTCCCGCCCGCGGCGGCGCTCCGGCGGTCCACCTCACGTGGTATCACGGCGGTTGGAAACCCGCGGGAGCGGAAGATTACAAGATGGGCTCGGCCGTCCTCTTCGAGGGAACGGAAGGTCGCCTGATTGCCGACTACGGCACAAACAAGATCTTCCTCAACAGCGGCAAGACGGCCGCTCCGGTGAAACCCTGGATCACCGATTCGATCGGCCACCACAAGGAATGGATGCGGGCGATCCGTACTGGCGAAACCACCGGTTCCCACTTCGAATATGCAGCCAATTTGACGGAAGCGGTCCACCTGGGGAACATCGCGTACCGTGTCGGCAAGCCGATCACCTTCGACGCGGTCAACCTCAAATGCGTCGATTGCCCGGAAGCAGATGCGATCATTCGCCGGGAGTATCGTGAGGGGTGGGTGCTGCCGACATAAGGAAGCACGACTAAGCCCTAATCGGGCAATTTATTGGTGAAAAACTCGAAGCACGAAACCCGGAGGAAATCCAAATTTCGGAAATCAGAAGCGTTCCGATCGGTCCTCGGTTTTGGGATTTGAGATGAGGGCTTCTTTCGGATTTCGCATTTCAGATTTGGGATTTGCGACTTCACGAGAGGATGATGCCAATCGGGCAGGCATCCGCAATCCTGCAAGCTGGTGCGCGCTACTCGCCGGGCCGTAAACTGTTGCCGCAACAACTTTTTCAAGCGGCCCCATGCATTACGTTCCCGAATCGGTCTGCGAACTGCTCCGTTCTGACCCTGTCCGCGACGCCCAGCAGGCGGCACGGCAGGAATTCCACTATCGGTCTGCGCCGCTCTACGTCCTGACCGCCATTGTCGGCGGGCTGTTGCTGATCGATGGGATGCGGTCGAACAAATTCCTGGCACTCCCGCTGCTGCTCGGGTACTCCTACGCGCTCTGGGCGGCGCTCCTGGGCGGCGCCCGAATTCTCTACCACACGCTCGATGGTGTCGCAGCGGGTCGGTTCGGGGCCGATCTTGCGCTCACGATCGCCTGTCTGGCGGCGATTGTCCTCGGTGAACACCAAACTGCGGCCCTCGTCGTTCTCATCAGCCTCATCGGTGAAAGTCTCGAAGGCTATACGGTCGATCGCGCCCGACAAGCGTTTCGCGAGACTTTTGCACTCCAACCGCCGCACGCCCATCTCTCCAGCGAGACCGGCGAGCGGGATGTGCCGCTGGGTCAAGTCGTCGCAGGGGATCGGCTCACCGTCCGTCCCGGTGAACGCATTCCCGTCGATGGGGAAGTGATTTCAGGCCAATCCGCCGTCGACGAGAGTGCGTTCACCGGGGAGAGCCTGCCTGTCGGCAAGACGCTCGGCGATCGCGTCCTTGCGGGGACGCTCAATCAGCACGGAGCGCTGCAGATCGTCGCTCAACGCGTCGGTGATGCAACGCAACTTTCACGCTTAACAGAACTAGTGTCGCAGGCCGCAACACGGAAGGCGCAGCTCGAACGCACGGCGGACCAGTTGGCGAGAGTCTTTTTGCCGGCAGTGCTCCTCGCTGCCGGGGTCACATTCGTGGGCTGGTGGCTCGCCGCCGGTTCCTGGCGTACCGCGGCGCTGCCGGCACTGGCGGTGCTGGTCGTGGCGTGCCCCTGTCCACTGGCCCTGGCGACTCCCTGCGCCGTGATGGCGGCCCTCGCATGGCTGGCCAAACGGGCGGTCCTCGTGAAGGGGTCCGCGGCCCTGGAGCGTTTGGCGACCGTTGATGTCTTCGCGTTCGACAAGACAGGGACCTTGACGCGCGGAGAAGCAACGTTGGGCGACCGAATTCCGATCGCAGGTTTGTCCGCTCAGCATCTCCTCCGACTGGCGGCGATTGCGGAACGTCGCAGCGAGCATCTTTTTGCCCGCGTCCTCGTAAAGGCGGCGGAGGTCGACTCGACGGGATTGCCGACCCCCTACGAGTTCACAGCCAAACCAGGGGCAGGAGTCGTCTCGCGCATTCGTTCGACGGCGCTGACAGGAATCGCCGATGATCGCTGGACCAGCCGGGAAACTCCCGTCGAACGCACACTGGTCGTGGGTAATGCCAGTCAGTTGACGGATCATGCCTGCTCCATTCCGGCGGAGATCGTCACTGCCAGTGAACGACTGGTCGCATCGGGACAGACGCCTCTGTTTGTAGGAATTGACGCCGACTGTCTGGGAGTGATCGGTGTTCGGGATGAGATCCGCACGGAATCCGGAGAAGTCCTGCGTGCGTTGCGCGGTCTGGGGATCGATCGCTTCGCGCTCCTGACCGGCGACCGGGTCCCGCCGTCGGCTGCCGTCGTGCGGGAACTCGGTGCCTTTGCCCATGTGGCGACGGAGCAGACCCCGGCGGACAAGACCGCCTGGATCATCTCGGAACAGGCTGCGGGCCGCCGGGTGGCGATGGTGGGCGATGGCGTGAACGACGCTCCCGCGCTCGCCGCTGCCGATATCGGCATTGTGATTGGTCGACCGGGAGCCGACCTGGCCGCTAATGCCGGGGATGTGCTCATGCTCGGCGATCCGCTCCGCACGCTTCCCGGACTGGTGCGACTCTCGCGGGCGCTGGTGCAGAACATTCGCGTCAGCATCATCGGCTTCGCCGGGGGATTGAATGTTCTTGGCGTGCTGGCCTGCGCGGCGGGCTGGCTGGATCCCGTGACAGCCGCCCTCGTTCACGAGGCAGCCTCGTTGGCGGTGATGTTCAACGCAATGCGACTGTTGTGGTTCCGCGACGAGGATGCAGTCTCAGCGCCGACGCCGCGAATTTCCTGGAATGAACGCCTCGAACTCGTCGCCTCGTGGCTCTCACCGGCGACATGGGTCTTCATCATCCTCGGACGCTGGCGGCTGTGGTCGCGATTGGCGCTCGCTGGAGCGGGACTCTGTTGGCTGTGCTCGCAAGTCGTCTGGCTGAGTGGCGACGAACTGGCCATCGTGTCGCGTTGCGGCAGACATCATGCCACGCTTCAACCGGGTCTGCATTGGCGGTGGCCGCGGCCGCTGGAGCGGGTTTAGGTTTGGCAGGTGTGGCTGCGGGGAGAGTTTGGCGGGTTCGCACAGTGGTTAGCGCGGCAAGATTATCGGGCGTGACCTGGACGAATTTTGTTCCATGTCGTTTGAGGCCCTCCAAATGATCAATGGCGGCGCGCAACAACAGGTCAAAAGCATCTTGCACATCGGAAATTAAGCCGTGTGCGCGATGGGGCCGCAATGCGGAAGGATTCGCATCTTATTGGTCAACTTATTCACAGCCCC
>JANRLN010000092.1:0-5772 GCA_033762515.1 Planctomycetaceae bacterium | reverse complement strand
ACCTGGTACTTCCCCCGCGTCGCCGGGACATTCAAGGAGCGCGAAGGCTTCCACGGCTGCCAGATGCCCGAGCAGCTTCTTGGACGGATCATCCGCACGTGCTCAAAGCCCGGGGACCTCGTCCTCGACCCCTTCAGCGGTTCGGGGACCACGCTCGCCGTCGCGAAGAAGCTGGGAAGGAGCTATCTCGGGTTCGATCTCTCCGAACAGTACATCACGCGCGGGTTGGAAAGGCTGGCCGGAATCAGCGCCGGTGATGCCCTCGACGGCAGCGCGGAGCCGACGATGTCGGCCCCGACTACGGCGAAGGGGAAGAGGTTGACCGAGGGGCCTGCCGAAGAGACTTCGCGGCAACGCGCCCGTCGAATGAGAAAAGCGGCATCCACGACCAAGGTGATTCCTGGCATCGACTCCTGACACTCCCGAACACCTCTTGTGAGCGATGGGCCGTCGAATCCGAGCGGCGGGTCAAACGTCAAAAAACGTCGCAACAACGTGGGATAAGTGCGCTCCGGGTCCAGCCCCGTTGGGCCTCACGCTATGACCTGAGAGACGCTGCCCCCAAATCGCCAGTTGGTCGCCGGATTCTCGGTGCCGCGTGCCATGGATTTTGCGGGGGCAGAAGGTCGGCATGGTCTGCTGGGTCTCCGACGAAGACCCAGCAGACGGATACCAGTCCCTCGCCCCCCTTGTAGCAGTGCGCCGTTCCCGTAACGACGGCCACCTGTCGACGACCTCCACCGTACCACGAGAAGTTCAGCATCTGACGGCGACGGGTTTTCGCCACCACGGCCGCGGGCGATGGCTGCTTGTGTCCTTTGACGCGAGGGCGGGTGTTCGTGGCGGGTTTCCGTCTCGGCGGCGGACTGTGGAGGTTGGCGTCCCTGTAGAACTTGCTGACCAATGTCAGGCGCGGCTGGCAGGAAGCAAATCGCGCGAGAGGGGGCGTGCCATAACCGCGGTCGCCGGAAAAAAGGAATTTCCACCGGGGAAACCACCGCAGCAGGACGGCCGGAAGCTGCGTCGCTACCGCCACCGCTGGAAGGTCGAATGGACCATCGCCTGGCTGGGAACCTGTCGACGTCTGCTGGTGCGTCACGAACACTATGACCACCTCTACGATGGCTTCGTCCAGCTCGCCTGAGTCAAACTGCTCATGAAACGCCTGTTGGCCTTTTGGAATTCGCACGACACTGTTTCCGTGCTGAAATCCGGTACTGGCAAGTCAATATGTGCGGCTGTTGGCTGGTTGGGCTGACCACAGCACATCGTGAATGAGTTTCGAATTTCAGTTGCCGTTTTTTAGCCCAAACGCCTGCAACAGCGCAGTGTGCGCCTGGCGGGCATCCCCCCGAGACACCACGACGCCGAAGCGAATCTCGCTGGTATTGACCATCTGCACGTTCACGCCCGCTTCCGAAAGGGCGCGGAACATCCGTTCGCCGACTCCGGTATGGCTTCGCAGCCCGATCCCCATCACCGTCAGCAAGGCCATGTCGGAATCGTAGCTCACGGCGGCACCCGTCCAGTCTTCGATCAGTTCGCGGACGAGCAGCAGGCAGCGTTCGAGGTCGACCCGCGGCACCGTGAACGACAGGTCGGTCCGCTGATCTTGTCCCACGTTCTGGACGATCATGTCGACCATCACGCCCCCTTCGGCGACTGCGGTGAAGACTTCGGCTGCGATGCCGGGACGATCTTGCACGCCGCGAATGGTGACGCGGGCCTGCAGTTCGTCGAGCTGCACTTCGCTGACGACGATGTCTTCCATGCTCGCCAGCCGCGAGACCACGTCCTGCTCCAGTTCGGCCCGCGGCAGCCGCGGCTTGGCGTCATCCAGCCGCTGGGCGTAGCCGATGCTGGGGGCGGCGGCAATTTCTTCGTGCAAGGCGAATCCGTCGTGCACGGCATTCAGGGCCTGCTGCGACTGGTCGCGGTTTACGAGGACCGAGATTTTGATCTCACTGGTGGTGATCATCGAGATGTTCACCCCCGCGGTGGCGAGGGACTGAAACATCTGCGCGGCGACGCCGGTATGGGTCCGCATGCCGCTGCCCACGACGGACACCTTGGCGACGTTGGTGCCATGATGCACCCGGCCGGCTCCCAGCGATTTCACCGCCGCTTCAGCGGCCGTCAGCGCTTCCGCGAGGTCGTCTTGAGGCACCGTGAACGAGACCGAGGCGACCCCCGCGGCGGCGACGTCTTGAATCACCATGTCGATGGGGATCTTGCGTTCCGCCATGCGGGCGAACACGGCGCTCAGCACTCCCGGCCGATCGGGAAGGTCGCGCAGATTGACGATCGCCTCGCTCTTGACCAGGGCGACGCTGCTGACGACGGGCGCGTTCTCTTCGAGTTGCGGGGCGATGAGGGTCCCCGCCCCTTCTTTGTAGGCCGGCCGAACCAGCAGGGGCACCCGATACTTCTTGGCGAACTCGATGGATCGGGAATGCATCTTGCCCCCGCCGAGGCTGGTCAACTCCAGCATCTCGTCATACGAAATCTGGGGGATCTTACGGGCTCCCTTCACGATTCGCGGATCGGTCGTGAAGATCCCTTCGACGTCGGTGTAAATCTCGCAGACGTCGGCTTCCAGGACGGCGGCCAGCGCGGTGGCGGTGGTGTCGCTGCCGCCGCGACCGAGGGTGGTGATGTTGAAGTCTTCGTCGACCCCTTGAAATCCCGCAGCGATGACGATGTGGCCGCTGTCAAGCGCCGCCTGAATGCGCTCGGTCTGGATGCGGCGAATGCGGGCCTTGGTGAAGGTCGAGTCGGTGAGAATGCCGATCTGGTATCCGGTCAAGCTGATGGCCGGCTCTCCCATCTCGCGAATGGCCATCGCCATCAGGGCCACCGACTCCTGCTCGCCGGTGGCCAGCAGCATGTCCATTTCCCGCGGCGGGGGATTGTCGCTCATCTGACGGGCCAGTTCGACCAGTTCGTCGGTCTTGTCGCCGCGGGCGCTGACAACCACCACGACCTGATTTCCCGCTCGCTTCGATGCCACAATCCGTTGAGCACAATTTCGAATGCGATCGGCATCAGCGACACTGCTGCCGCCAAACTTCTGTACGATGAGCGCCACGATCCGGGGTTCCTGCGATGTCTCAATCCGCCGCAGCGGCCGGAGCGTCCCACGCTCGCGGATTCCTGCACGAATTCGCAAGAATACCATAGTGACGGGTTGAACTCACGCAAGAGCCCCGTGGCGTCGACGGAAGACCGCGGCAGCGGCCGGCCAACCGCGCGATGCGATTCGAGAAGGCATCATTCCGCAGACGCACGCCTTCGCTGCGGTGTGGCGACGCTCACCGGCAGGCGGTTCCAACGGAACAAGTCAAGCACTCAGGCCTCGCTCGTGCTTGGTTCCACAGCGGCGGCCCCGCGAAACCGCGACGCCTGGGATGGGTTCGCTCCCTTGTACGCATCGCAACGCCGGTCACCGCTTGACCGTCTTGGGAATGTCGAACGTGAAATGATTCTCCTTGTCAACCACCGTCACGCTCTGCTTCGACTGGCTCGGATCGCTGAAAGTGGGGGGCACCACTTGCACGGCTCCGACGTCGGCGGCATCCTTGCCTTCTGGAATGGACGAACCATCCGGCAACGCCATCTTTGTCACGGTGACGACATAGCTTCCCGGTTCAATGCCGGGCTCGGTCCCGCGGAACTTGGCGACGAAATTGCCGCTGGCGTCGGTCGTGCCGAAGCCGCCGCGGAGTTTACCGTCCACGGGATTGAAGACCACAGCCGCGCCGGCGAGGGGTGCGCCGTCCATCATCACCGTCCCGGCCACGGGGACGAGCTTCTCAGGACCATCTTGCGGACCGCCGCCGCAACCTGTCAGCGCCAGGGAGCACATGAGCCGCGATAGCAACCGACCAACACCGCCGCGCGCTTCGCAATCGAAGGATTTCATGCAAGAACTGTCCAGGACATGAGTGACCGAGATCGCGCATCGCAAGCACCGGCCATGCCGGAGACTTCGATCCGCGTCAACATTTCACGGGCCATCCGCGGGAGACAGCGGCGGGAACGCCGCTGCCTCGCTGCGGGAACGCTTTAGAACTCCCCGACGGTATTCCCATCTGAGATCCGCGACAGGCGCTGCTGCGTCACGCGGTCGATGTTCTGATTGATAAATCGCACGGCTCCGTCTCCCATCAACACCTGGAGACCGCCCGGATGCGCACTCCCCGGCTCGCCCCACTCACCCAGGCGACCGAATCGCGTCTGTGCCATCGCCGGCGTACGCCAGGTGCAGCAGGTGAACTGGTTGATGACGCCGTTGCTATTGGGGGCATCGAGATTGATTCCGGCGCCGACGTGTGAGGAACATGCCCAGGACTGGGTTTCGCCGTCGTCGACGTCCAACGTTGTTTCCACGATGGCCACCGTGTTGCTGGCCCCGTCCCGGATGTCCCGGAAATTCGCGGCGGAGTTGAGCCCGAACAGGCGGCGATTGAGCGGGTCCTCCGTTCGCCAGACTGTCGTGCCATTGCCGTTGCTGACGCTAAATCCATAGCTGGTGCGGGCCGAGTTCGCGACACCGCAGCCATAGGAACTGTCGGCGCCGGTGTACACGGTAGGACCATCATCGCTGGGACACAGCAAGGCCGGCAGAATCCGTGTCGAGAGGGCCGCATTGATCAGAGTGTTGGCCGACCCGCCCATGAGAGTCGCTGAATTCGGGTTGCGAATGCCCGTGGCCCAGTTGAAGTTGAACTGGCTGTAGAGTGCCGCCTGTTCGAAGTTCGGCAGCAGCATCAGCCATCCCGTGTGGTTCGTCACGGAGTTGAATTGGCCGGCGGGGGCGGGGTTGATGGCGGTTGCCGCTTGCCCTGTATGGGCAACGGCGTAGGGAAAGACGCTGAACTGATCATGATAGTTGTGCAGCGCCAACCCGATCTGCTTGAGATTGTTGCGACACTGCGTCCGACGGGCCGCTTCGCGGGCCTGTTGAACAGCGGGGAGCAGCAACGCGATCAAGACCGCGATGATGGCGATGACGACGAGCAACTCGATGAGGGTAAACCCCTCACGACGGGACCGGCGGTCCATGGGCAGACTCCTGTGAAGAATGATGGACAAAGGCAGGCTCAATGGCAGGCCCGCGGACGAAGGGCGTTCCGCGGCGCTACGGCGGGTCTGAGTGCAGAGACCACTTACCGACGCAAGTATTATTCCGTATTCGATCCGTCAGCCCGGCATTTCCGCGACCCCAATCCAGCAGCCACCGGTTTGTGCAGGGATTTCTGAGTCAAATCGAAAGACATTCCGCCGGCGACAACTTCTCGACCGCGCAAGGTCTGCCAGGAATTTGCGCGCACAGCCGCTCCGAAATCGGGCACTGTCGCACGTCGGAAATCAGGAGAGAACCCGCTCGTGATCTGTGCGCCACAACATGCGCCGAGGCGAGTGTTTCGAGATTCCGCAACCGGTGACAGCGGATTGTCGCGATCATCTGGGAATTTGTTACGTACCGAAATGGCCGGCTTCGTCCAGCGTGCGATCGTCCGCTCCGTAGCGATGGCGCTGAGATTGCCGTTGTTGCGATTTGACCACAGGCCATCTGTGACCTAAGTTTCTTCTGTGGCGTGTCGTCGAGAGTTGGTCATTTCCGGATGCTCGAACTCCTTTTCAGGTTCTGGATGTCATGGGCGGTAACGCACCTGCGCCGCAGGGAAACTCGCGCACTAAGCCAGTGAAGGTCAAGACGCCTGCGGCGGAGTTGGCCAGCGCCGTGCTGAAGGCCGTCGCCGAGATGCC
>JANRLN010000091.1:0-6935 GCA_033762515.1 Planctomycetaceae bacterium | reverse complement strand
CAGTGCAACACTCGCAACCATCGACGCACGAGCACGCAGCCGCGCAGCAGCGTCCGTCTGCACAGCACAATCCGGTCGCGTTGGCTGACCCCGAAGTCAACACGGATGTCGTAATGCCGAACGTCGAAGCGCCGGTCAATGCCAGAAACAGGAACAACTTGGACATGGTCAGTCGCCTTGATGGAATGACGGAATGAGGATGCCACCGCTCCGGTGATCTCCAGGAGCGGACAGCGGCGACGTTCGATGGAACATCGCACTCAACAGCATTGGCGGCAAACATCACCAGCCAATGCGGAGCAGCCTGGAGAGACTCGACGCCGCAGGCGTCGAACACGGCCGCACCTTCCGATCATTTCCGCCAGACGCAATTCATCACGCGCTCAGGGGGATGAGGGATCAGTCCCGGGTAAGCTGGCGACGATGGCGAGAGCGAGCCTTCGGGAACGACATCGAGCGCGGCAACGTCGCAGGGGGCGAACAAGCCTTCATTCAGCGTGAAATCCGACGCCGACGTTCGGTCCATCGGAAGCGGACGAGACGCAGCACACTTGGGACATTTCTGACAAGGCGTGCTCTTGGTCGATTCCTGGGTCCTGCCGCACGGAGGGCTATGCTCGGGGCTGTGTTCGCTGCAGCAGGACGGGATATCGGCACTCGTCAACGAAGCCGCCAGCGCCGATGATGCCGTTTCTGGCTGCTGGGAGCAGCATCGCCAGCACTCAACGCCAGCGACGAGGGGCGCGGCCAACCACGTCGCCGCACACCAACTCAGACACGCGAGTTTCAGGCAATCACGCATGGTATCGTTGATCAGGGAAATCCTCTCTGACACACCTCAAGCGTAGCGCCGTGATGCAGATCGGTCAAGAGGCGTTTCCCCGCGGTCCGCGCCGATTGATTGCTGGAATTCGCCATTCCCGAGCGTCATAGTGTCCACACGACTTGGAGTTTTCACCGCCGACCGCCCTCGGAGACTGGCGTCATGCTGCGTTCGCTGTTGCTCGGACTGATCCTCGGTTGCCCCTTCACGGCAAGCCATGTCTCCGCCGCAGAGTGGCGGCAACTCTTTAACGGCAAGGACCTGACCGGCTGGACCCCCAAGATCCGCGGGCAGGAGGCCGGCGTGAACTGGGCCAACACCTTTCGCGTTGAGGACGGTCTCCTCAAGGTGCGATACGACGGCTACGACAAATTCGACGAGCGCTTCGGGCATCTGTTCTTCGAAGCGCCGTTTTTGCACTACCGATTTCGGGTCGAGTACCGCTTCGTCGGCGACCAGTGCCCCGGCGGTCCCGGTTGGGCTCTGCGCAACAGTGGCGTGATGATCCACGGAGAAGCCCCCGCCACCATGTCCTTGGGGCAGGACTTCCCGGCGTCGATTGAAGTGCAACTCCTCGGCGGCGATGGTCAGCATGACCGCACCACTTCGAATCTTTGCACGCCCGGCACCAATGTCGTGATGAACGGCGAATTGATCACCCGCCACTGCACCAGTTCCAAGTCCAAGACTTACCACGGCGACCAGTGGGTTACGGCCGAAATTGAAGTTCACGGCGACAAAGTCATCCGGCATCTCATCGACGGCGAAGTCGTGCTCAGTTACGAACAGCCGCAACTCGACGAACGCGACGCGCACGCCCGCGAACTCGCACAAAAACTTGGGACGAAGCTGTTGAGCGGCGGCACAATCTCGCTGCAGTCGGAGAGTCATCCCATCGATTTCCGCAAGGTCGAGATTCTTGTGTTGTCGGAATGACGGCACATGCGGCGGAAATGTCGCGTCAACTGGCGATTCCCCGTCGCGCGGGTCGCTGCCGTGTGCCGGGGATCCCCCGGTCGATCTGAAGCAGTAACAGGAAATCTTGCGAATGCCCGTGATCGTGCTGGCGAAGATCGAAACCGTCCCAGGGGGGCGCGATGCCTTTCTGCAGGAGTTCGCACGGATTGTGCCTGAAGTCCGTGCTGAGCAAGGTTGCATCGAGTACGGACCAACGGTCGACCTGCCGACGACGCTGTCGCGGCAGACGCGACTGGGGGAAGACGCCGTGATGATTGTCGAGAAGTGGGAGACGCTCTCGGACTTGGAAGCCCACTTGATCGCACCTCACATGCTGGCCTATCGCGAGCGTGTGAAGGATCTGGTGGCGTCGAGCCAGTTGCATATCCTGCAGCCGCCCTCAGCAGGGAACGAAAACACCGACGGCAGGTCCTGATGGTGGACCAGTCTGATCTCAGGAAGACGGCTGCCAACCTCTAAGGTTGCCTGTATGTTGCCCACAACCACTGCGGAAACATCTCCCTGGGTCGCCGCGGTCGGCGAACCTGTCGTGCTCGACTTGGCAAGTCCCTATGTGGTCTTGGGGACGCTCGAACGCATCGAGGGTACCTGCCTGCGACTCACCGAGGCCGACGTCCATGACCTCCGTGACAGCAAGACGACGCGCGAGCTTTACGTTCTGGAAGCCCGGCGGCACGGCATCCGCTGCAACCGACACGTGGTGACCGTTCGCATCGCGGAAATCGTCAGTTTTTCACGGCTGGTGGACGTCGTCGATTAACGTGCCAGCACTCCTGCAAGGGAAAGTCTGCCGCCGAAGCTGGTGAGCAGATCGTCAGCAGTGCGACTCCTGTGCAGCACTACTTCGCCGCGTCCCCTTCGGCCGTCCGGGGCGTCCAATTGTGGACCGCGATGGCCGCGGCCCCGAGTGCGCCGGCAAATGGTCCCAGGGAAGACGGAACCACCCGCGAAGAAAGCGTCTCCCCGCCAATCTCTTTGCAGACGGCGCGCAAGGGGTCCAGGTAGAGCGGAGAATGGAGCAGCGGGCCGGCGAGGACGAGGATGTCGGGATCGAGCACCATCATCAGGTGATGGATGATCCAGCCGTGCATCACTGCGACCCGTTCCGCCAGTTCGACCGCGAGCGGGTCCGCCTGGCGCAGTGCATTGAGATAGCCGGTGGTCGTCAAAGGCGCATCATGAGCGGCCATGATGCTCGATTCTCCCGCCTGCAACCGCGCAGCAGCTGTCGTCAGGATGGCGCTCATCGAGGCCAACTGCTCGATCGTCTTGCCGGTCGATGAGATATTCGGCGGACCACTCGGATTCTCTCGCATGGCAACGTCCGGAACTTGCCACATGCCGATTTCACCGGCGACATGATTCGCACCGCGATAGAGGCGGCCGTCGATAACGATCCCCATTCCAATTCCGGTTCGCACCCCGAGGCAGGCCAGTCGCGGGGAGCCGCGCCCTTCGCCGAACCAGTACTCGGCGAGCGCCATCGAACGCAGATTATTTTCGACGTAGACGGGCACGCCGAATTCGCGCGACAGGATGTCGATGACGGGGACTTCGCGCCAGTCTTCGAGAAAATTGCAGCGGACGCCGACTCCGCTTTCGACGTCGACGATACCCGGCAAGCCGACTCCGATCCCCAAAATGTCGTCGCAGTTCGCGTTGATGAGTTCGGCGATCACCGACTTAAACGTTTGGAGAGCCGCCTCCGTCGTTGCGGGGGACGAAAGCACTCGCTCCAGACGCTTCAGCGGATTTTGGGAGAAATCGACGGAAATCCCCATCACGTTTCGCGCATCAAAGTCGACGCCGATGAATCGACCGCGCGCGGGATTCAAACGCAGTTTCACTGGCGGTCGTCCCAGACCGCGCTCCCCGGTCACAGTCTCCAGGAGAAATCCATCCCGGACCAGCCTTTCGACGTAGACCCCGATCGTCGAGGGAACCAGTCCCAATTCATCGGCCAAGTCGCTCCGTGCAGCCGTCCCGCGCGTGCGGACGCAACGAATCAATGCATCCTCTGCGGAGGCCACTGCTTGCGGTTTGCGACGATTCGGCATCATGTCCCACATTCTCCCGGATATTTGCGCGGTGACTGACCAATAACATGATGACTGGGCTGGTCGGCTTCATCCGCGTTGGTTGCGCCGTTGCCCAACGCTCTCGCTGAGTGGGTCGCGAACACCGCTTCTCTCAAGAGGAATGAATTCCTCCCGTCGGTGAATCCAACTCAAACAGCATCGCCCTCCTTCGGCGATGTGAATGACTCGATTCCGAGAGCGCATGACCAACTCGACGACCAGAAATTCCTCTGTCTGGGGCCAGACATGTACGCGTTGTCAATCGCCCCGATCCGCAAGTCTTCGAGCTCTTTGCGTCGAATTTCGCCGGTCTTTTCGAAATCCAAATTTCTGTCCGTGCCTTGGCAACGATTGGGATTTTGGAAGGATCAGTGCGCGGGTGTGCACATCGATCATCGAGTCGCAGTTCATCGAGTCGATTTCCAGCAATTGACGCAACGTTTCATGATGGATTCAGTTCCCGCGATGCGGGGGCGTCCAGTGGCGAGGGGCGACGTGGGTTGATGACCAGGCCTGCGTGTCCCCGAGTTCCTGTTGCAATTCCTGCATGCGGGCGCGCATCGTCGAAATCCGGGACGCGTGTTCCGGACGATCGGCAAGATTGACCAGCTCCTGCGGATCTTGTTCCAAATCGAATAAATGCGTGAAATCAATCTGAGGATAGCGGATCAGCTTCCACCGAGGTTCTCGCAGTGCCCGTTGCACATCGCGATATGCCAGAAGGAGTTCCGAGCGATGATCCGTTCGTTCACCCAGAATCACCGGCTTTACGCTTCGGCCGTCAAGTTCCTTCGGCGGAGTGATCCCCACGAGGTCGCAAATGGTTGAGCAAATGTCCATGAGATAAAGCAGTGCGGCGCTCGATCCCTGCGGCACCCCAGGGCCTGCGAAGACGAGGGGAGCTTTCATGCTGTGCTCGTACAAATTCTGCTTTCCCAGCAAGCCGTGACTCCCCACCGCAATTCCGTGGTCCGCCGAAAAAACAACCAACGTCTTGTCGGTGAGTCCCTGTTCATCAAGGGCCCTCAAGAGCCTGCCAATGTGGAAATCCAAGGCCGTTGTCGTCGCGTAATACGCGTGCAAAGTCGCGCGAATGTCGGACTCAGTTCGCGGCCAGGGAGAGAGCTGCTCATCGCGAACTTCCATTTCGCCATTATTGAACGGATGGACCGGCAGAAAGTTGGCAGGCAGCCGTAGCGCCTCGGGTTGATACTGATTCAGGTAAGCCGCTGCGGCCACGCGGGGATCATGGGGGTTGGCAAATGCCAAGTACATGCAGAACGGGCGTCCCTGATGATCCTGTTTCAGGAACTCGATGGCCTCGTCGACGATGATTTTTCCCGGTTCCCCCGAGCGGCGTTCCGCTTCGTCGTTCACCAGATACTTGTTGGTGTGGAAAAGGCCCTGGATCAGCGTTGCCGTATTTCCTTTCTTCCCATGATGATAGGTGATGTAGCCGGCCTCGTTCATCAGCCGCGGAAAGTTCGGGCCTTCCGCAGGGGCCAAACCCACCGGGCGGGGTGTCTTGCCCGCTGGAGACGATGGATTTTGCCAACGAAAATAGGCGTTTCCGCTGAGAAGCATGTTGCGGCTCGGGGTGCAGACCGCCCCCATATTGGCACCCAGACAATATGCATTCCGAAAGACGAATCCGCGACGAACGAGCTGGTCAAGATTCGGCGTACGAATGTCAGGCTGCCCCAAGGCCGCAATCGAGTCGGCCCGCATGTCATCGGCGAACAGGAACAAGACGTTGGGACGTCCATCAGCGGAAATTTTCGCCGGGCCGGCGATCATTCCTCCAATCAGGAGCCCCAGCCACCAGAATGAGCGGCCGCGGAAAAAAACTCGGCGCACGAAGACGAACTCAAGGCCCGCAAGCATCACCATCTGCCGATTCCCCCGTCATTCCATCCCAAGTTGTCAATCGCTCGGCCGGGACTCGCAGACGCAATCAATTCGTGCACAAAACCTGAACAAGCGGTGCAAAGATCCCCGAAGAGCTCAGCACGAACCAAGGCCGCAAAGACTGTGTCCCCTCGACTTGAAACCTCAGTCTTGATCGGATATACCCTCGCTCGGCCAATGCGAACCCGCGGGCCCCGTATTCCTCGATAGCTCAATGGTAGAGCGAGCGGCTGTTAACCGCTAGGTTCTAGGTTCGAGTCCTAGTCGAGGAGCTTTCTGGACGGTTATGCGAACCAAACCGTCCTGGGTTAACACAGACGGAGCCGTTCCCATTCGCGGGTACTGCTCCGTTTGTCGTTTCCGGGCCTGAGCTTCCGTCGTCCGGGCCGCTGTCGCCGCCGAAGTCGAAGCCGCGGTCGGGACGCACTTCCGGGAAGAGCCGCATGGCGTAGCTGCCGGTGCGGGTTTCGGGGTCGATGGCACCCAGTTCGATGACCTCGATGTAGTGCTGGAGAAGCTGCATCTGCTCTTCCGGCGTGGCCGAGCAGAGCAGTTCGCCGATGTCCTGCCAGGTTTCCAGGAACGCCTTCGCGTCGTCGCTCACGCGCTCGACCGGAGCCTGCCGCTTGGCGATGGCTTCCAGGTTCTTCTTCATCTGCCCCTCTTCCTCTTCCAGTCGTTCCAGTTCCGACTGGACGCTGGAAAGCCCCCTCGCGCCGAGGCTCTTCAAGACCTCGACCAGACGGCCGATGTCGGCATGAACCTGGGCCAAGCGGCGGCGCGCCAGGTCTTCGGCTTCCCGGAGACGGTCGGCCTCGCCACCCAGGCACGCAAGCGCTTCCTGAACGATCCGGTCGCGGACTTCGACCATCCGGCCGATTTCGGAAATCCGCCCGATGATGGCGGCCTCCAACGCTTCCGCCGGGATGCGGGAAGCGTTGCACGAATACTTTCCGCCTTCATGGTTCTGGCGCGTGCAGACGTAGTAGTAGTTCTTGTCGGTGCGGCCGTGGGCCGACGCGCCCACCATGTGGGCACCGCACTGGCAGCGAAGCAGGCCGGAGAGAAGGTAAACCCGGCCCTTGGGTTTCTTGAGGTTCATGCGGCGCTGGAGCATCTTGCAAATCTGAAGCTGAACCCGGTCGAAC
>JANRLN010000090.1:0-6220 GCA_033762515.1 Planctomycetaceae bacterium | reverse complement strand
ACGGCGTCGCCGGTGAGCAGCACGTCCTGCCGAAAGTGCTCCAGCGTCGTCTTTTCGGGGAGAAAGGTGTTCGATTCCTGGAGGATCGCGATGATGCCGACGCGATACGTCATGGGGTGACTCCTGGCGGGTTACGGCGAGTGGCGGAGCGCCTGCGAGGCATGCTAGAACTTTGATGCGTGTTCGGAAACTCTCTGGAGCTGGATTTCGATGGCTGCTGTCCCTGCCGAGATCACATTGCCGATGATGCGTGAGGCGCTCTACTCGGCCGTGGTGAGCGATGCCCTCGATTCGCTGGGTTATCCCCATCAATCGCCCCGATTGGCCCTGCCCCCGATGACGAAGCCGGGACTCCTCGTGGGTCGCTGCAAGACGACGTTGTGGGTCGATATGGCCCACGTCGATCCCCGGCCCTACGAATTGGAATTGCAGGCCGTCGATGCCTGCCGACCCGACGATGTGCTGATCGCCGCCGCGGGGGGATCCATGCGCTCGGGCATCTGGGGGGAACTTCTGACAACCGCCGCCCGCAACACCGGGTGCGTGGGGGCCGTTGTCGACGGCGCGATTCGCGACGTCACCAAAATTCAGGCGCTGAATTTCCCGGTCTTCGCCCGCGGGGTCTGCGTCTACGACAGCTTCAATCGGCAGCGCGTCGTCGATGTCGATGTCAACGTGGAACTGGAGGGGGTCCGTTTCGCGCCGGGCGACCTCGTCTTTGCCGATGAAGACGGCGTGGTCGTGGTTCCGCAGGCCGTGGAGCAGGAAGCCATCCGCCGGGCCTGGATTAAAGTCCACGCCGAGAACGAAGTCCGCGACGCCATCCGCGACGGGATGAAGGCCGCGGCGGCGTTCGCGAAATACGGGGTGCTGTGAGAGGCGGGAATCGGGTTCCTGAGGAACAGCCGGACAGGCGTTTCGTGTGGTGTCGGAACGCCCTGCTGGTACAATACGAGATTGCGCCCTGCGGCGCCCCTGCTGTCGATCCCCTCAATTTGAAATTCCGCCATGCGCCGACTGCTGCTCGCCTTCGCGCTGTGTCTGGACTCCACATTCCTTCCCGCGGCGGAAGGGCCCGCCGCCGAGGGACTGCAGTTCTATGAGAAAGAGGTCAAACCGCTGCTCGAGCAGCACTGCTACAAGTGCCACGGTCCCGGCAAGGCCAAAGGGGGCCTGACTCTCGCCAGCCGTGACGCGATCCTGAAGGGGGGCGACAGCGGTCCCGGCGTGATCCTCGACCAACCCGCCGAGAGCGCGCTCGTCCAGGCGCTCAATTACAACGGCTTCGAGATGCCCCCGGCGGGAAAGCTGCCCGCCGAGCAGATCGCCGTCATCACAAAGTGGGTGGAACTTGGTCTGCCGATGCCCGCGGGAACGAAAGCCCCGGCGGTGATCCAGCACGCGGTGCCGCAGGTGAACGATGAAACCAAAAACCACTGGTCCTTCCGGCGGCTGCAACGACCCGACGTGCCCGAGGTGAAGCAGGGGGCATGGGTCGTCAATCCGATTGACGCGTTCATCCTCGCCAGACTCGAAGCCTCCGACCTCGCGCCCAATGCGCCTGCCCCCCCGCAGCAACTCGTGCGACGCCTGCACTATGACCTCGTCGGACTGCCGCCGTCGCTGGAACTGGTGCAACAGTTCGAACAGGACTCCAGCGACGCTGCGTACGCCGCGCTCGTCAAACAACTCCTCGAATCGCCCCATCACGGCGAACACTACGCCCGTTACTGGCTCGACATCGTCCGCTACGGAGAGACCAACAGCTTCGAGCGCGACAACCCCAAGCCCTTCGTCTGGCGGTATCGTGATTACGTCATCGATTTCTTCAACAGCGACCGCGGGTACGACCAGTTTGTGCGCGAACAACTGGCCGGGGACGAACTCGACGGCCGCACGGCGAAGGATCTCATCGCCACCGGATACTACCGCCTCGGCCTGTGGGACGATGAACCCGCCGACCCGGAATTGGCCTTTTATGACGGCCTCGACGACCTCGTCGGCACCACCTCGCAGACGTTTCTCGGGCTGACGATGAACTGCGCCCGCTGTCACGATCACAAACTCGATCCCCTCCCCCAGCGCGACTACTACAGCTTCGCCGCCTTCTTCCGCAATATCCGCCACTTCGGCCAGCGCTCCGACGAATCGGTCTACGCCGCCTCGGTCCGATCCATCGCCACTCCCGAGGAAGCCGCGCAGTTCGCGGCGGAAAAGGCCCATTGGGAGACTGAAACCCAGCGTCTCCGCGAACGCCTCGACGCCGTGGAAGACCGCCTCCGCCCGCACCTCAAAGGGGGGGAGATCGACGACTTCCAGCGCGACAGCGAACGGCTCCGCGTGATCCGGAAACACGCCGGGGAACTCATCTCACGGGAAGAGGTCGACGAGTACGCCCAGATCCGCAAGACCTGGACCGACCTCCGCAACCACCCCCCCCGCAGCGCTCAACAGGCCCTGTGCATCACCGAACATGGCGACACCGCTCCGGCGACCCATGTTCTCATTCGCGGCAGCGCCCATGCACCCGGCGAAATGGTCGAACCGGGCTTTCCCGCCGTCCTGTCTCCGCCCGCTCCGAAGATTGAGCCGACCAGGGAAACGACAGGTCGTCGCCGGGCTCTCGCCGATTGGATCGCCAGTGCCGAAAACCCACTCACCGCCCGCGTGATGGTCAACCGTCTCTGGCAATGGCACTTCGGGCGGGGTCTGGTGGAATCTCCCAATGACTTCGGGCTCAAGGGAGTCCCGCCGACGCATCCCGAACTCCTCGACTGGCTCGCCGCCGAGTTCATCGAGCACGGTTGGAGTCTGAGGCACATTCACCGGTTGATTCTCGCCTCCAACACCTATCGGATGTCGTCGGCCCCGCGCGCCGAGGCCCTCGAGCGCGATCCGCAGAACCGGCTCTTCTGGCGGTTCGACATGCGCCGACTGCGGGCCGAGGAACTCCGGGACTCGATCCTCGCGGTCAACGGCACTCTCAACCTCGCGAAGATGTACGGGCCGAGCATCTACCCCGTGATCGAAAAGGAAGTCCTCGCGGGCCAGTCGCGCCCCGGCGCGGGCTGGGAACAGTCGTCTCCGGAAGACAAGCGCCGCCGCAGCATCTACATTCACGTCAAGCGGTCGCTTACGGTTCCGCTGCTGGCCAATTTCGACGTCGCAGAAGCCGACGTCACCTGCCCGGTGCGGTTTGCGACCACCCAGCCGACTCAGGCTCTGACGATGCTCAACAGCGCCTTCCTGCAGGAGCAGGCGCAGGGCCTCGCCGAGTTCCTGAAGCGGCACGGCGCGACGGATCGCCCGGCGCAGGCCGCCATGGCCCTCCGCCGCATCCTGCAGCGCGAACCCACGCCCACCGAAATCGACCGCGGACTCGACCTGATGTCTAAGCTCGAACGCGACCACAAGCTCAGCAGCGACGCCGCGCTGAATTACTTCTGTTTGGCGATGCTGAACCTGAATGAGTTTGCGTATTTGGATTGAGTACGAATTTCGCCGCAAAGAGACGCAAAGAGCTGATGAAAGAGACGATCAGAGTGATTAGGCTCAGGCGGCTGCGACGACAGTCACCCGTGATCTGTAACCGATCCTTCTTGAATGTTTCTTCTTTGCGCTTTTTTGTGACTCTTTGCGGCCCCTCCGTATTCTTCACTGACTGACTGCAGCCTCCTGTTGGAACTGAATTTCATGACCACTCCCAACTTCTGCGGCCGCACGCGGCGCGAATTTCTCTGGCAGACCGGCGCCGGGTTCACCGGGACCGCCCTCACCGCCCTGCTGAGCCAGGACGGTTTCTTCGGTTCCTCCGCCCACGGCGCGGAGGCTGCCCTGCCCGCCTATCAGAACCCCCTCGCTCCCAGGCAACCGCATCATGACCCGGCGGCGACCGCGTGCATCTTCCTCTACATGTACGGCGGGCCGAGCCAGGTCGACACGTTCGACTACAAGCCCGAAATGAAGGGCCGCGACAATCAGACCGTCGAGGTGAAGACCTTCGGACGCGGCGGGCATCGCAACCAGGGCCGCATCGTCGAACCCCGCTGGAGTTTCCAGCAGTACGGCGAATGCGGCAAGTGGGTCAGCGACCTCTTCCCACATCTGGCCCAGAAGGTCGACGACATCGCCTTCATCCACTCCATGACCGCCGATTCCCCCATCCACGGGTCGGCGATGCTGATGATGAACTCCGGTAAAGTCCTCAGCGGCAGCCCCTGCATCGGTTCCTGGCTGAACTACGGACTCGGGACAGTCAACGAGAATCTCCCGGGCTTCGTCGTGATGCTCGATCCCCGCGGCGGTCCCATCTCCGGAGCCAAGAACTGGTCCAGCGGCTACATGCCCGCCAGTTACCAGGCCACCGTGATGCGCTCCACCGGCAATCCGATTCTCGATCTTGCCCCGCCCGCCGAACTGGGAACCGCCGCCCAGCGGCAGCTCCTCGACACGCTGCGGGCGTACAACAACGACCATCTCGCGACCCGGTCCGATAACTCGAATCTCGCAGCTCGCATCGCCAGTTACGAACTCGCGTTCAACATGCAGGCTCACGCTCCGGAAGCGGTCGATTTCGCCCAGGAAACGGAAGCGACCCTCAAGCTCTACGGCATGGACGATCCCCAGACGGAAACCTTCGGCCGCCAATGCCTGCTCGCGCGCCGACTCGTCGAGCGCGGCGTGCGGTTCGTGCAGATCTATTCCGGCGGTTCACACAACGACGCCAACTGGGACGCCCACAGCGACATGGAGCACAACCACAACCTGCACGCCGGCGAAACTGACAAGCCGATCGCCGGTCTCCTCGCCGACCTCAAACAGCGGGGCCTGCTCAGCAAGACCTTCATCTGCTGGGGGGGCGAATTCGGCCGGCAGCCGACCGCCGAGTACGAAAAGGGAACCGGCCGCGACCACAACTCTTACGGCTTCACCACCTGGATGGCCGGCGGCGGCATCAAGGGGGGAACCAGCTACGGCCAGACCGACGAACTCGGCTCCGCAGCCGTGCAGAACCGCGCCCACGTCAAACAAATGCACGCCACCATCCTGCACCAGATGGGCCTCGACCCCAACCGCCTGAGCTACTTCTTCGGCGGCCTGGACCAGAAGCTCGTGGGGGTGGAAGAGGTGGAGCCGATTCGGGAGATTGTTGGGTGAGGATCGTCATCAGACGAATCGCCTGTCTGTGTTGCGATGCCCAACTATGGCTTCACGTCTGATGATAGACGTGCCTTGCCTACTGCGTGCTGACGGCCAATGCGCTCCTTTGACTAGCGCACAACACTTAGATTTCGACGGCTCTCGCGCCACAGTCTTGCGAGCTCGATAGATCGATCAGTTTGCTTGTCCTTGAACCACCACTTGCGTGATCGAGTCACTCGGTACTTTTGAAGTTTGTGGCCGACGATTTGATCACCGGCCTCCAATAGACGGCGTAGATGTTCTGCGGGGGAGATTCCCGCTTGACGGCTGTAGTTGATATAGCCAGCTAGTTTGCGCCTCTTGTATGCGACAGCTGGCAGCGACTCGGCTGAGACGCTTCGAGCGAACCGAACGTAAGATCGAGCATATTCCAGATACTCCGCCGATCGACTTCGAGGAATGCGAGTCTTGCTCGGATGGTTCACTCCAATTGAATGGACAACTTGACTTTGCGGCGCAACAGCCAGCCCGTTCTTCTCTTTCTTGCGCTCGTTAATGACTAACCCATCAACCCGAAGGCGATCTTCCAAAAAAGATGCTGCGGCCTCTACTCGCTCAAGATTGTCCCCGCTCAACACATGATCATCTACCATACGTGTAAAATCGACATCGGCACCACAGAAGTCCAGAACCTGAATGTCCAAATCCCACAGGTAAAGATTCAAAGCGTCGCCGCTTGTTGGTGCGCCCTGTGGAATTCGACCACGACACGTGAGCAGCCCCGTAAGTAGCCGCGCAGTATCTGAGCGAAACCCAATCTTGATAAGTTTTGAATGAAAGCTGTCTGACTTCACCGAGGGATAACAGTTCGATACATCCCTGATCGCAACAGAATTTTGCCCAAGATGAAATTCAGCTGACGTGAACGAGGAACGCCTACTTAGAGTCTATCCGAAAAGTGATATTGCGGTAAGTTCAGTGATTGAGCGACATTGGGTGTTCCTCGAACCTGGAAGGAACGACGCATGGACGCGACGACTCGGAAGGCTTACCCCAGCGATCTGTCGGATGAGCAATG
>JANRLN010000089.1:0-18803 GCA_033762515.1 Planctomycetaceae bacterium | reverse complement strand
TACAGCCCGTTCGCGAATCGCTGCGGCGATTCGATGAACTGGCGCTGGCGGTCGCGGTTTGCGAAAAACCACAGGCGGTTCTTCCAGAGAACTCCCACCCGTGGATCGCCCGGCAGGTTTTCCTGGGTTTCCCGGCTGGTTACCAGGCAGTTGCCATTGGCCACTGGCCAATAGCGGTCGGGGTTGGCGGCGAATTTGGCCCGATGCTCGGCCGAAAAGAAGCTGACGCGGACCCCCTTATGCTCGGCATAGTAGACGTCGGTTCCCCGGCGGAGTTTGTTGTCGTCGAGCAGGCTGACCAGGCAGAACCCCCCGAACTCGAACGGACTGGAATTGGCCGGGAAAATGGCGGAGACCGGCAGGAGTTGATCGCCCGCGGCATCCTGTCCTTGGCTTCCCTTGCCGCCGACCGTCCCCTGCGTGCCGTGCGACGCAGCGAGGAGCGTGCTCGACTCCGGCGACTCCGGGGCCAGTCGTTCCAGTTCGCGACGGAAGCTGGAGGCCGACTGGAAGCCGACCCAGCGCTGCTTGACGGTGCCGTCGACATTTAGAACGAATGTGGTCGGGTAGGCGGTAACACCGAATTTGGAGACTAGGTCGCTCCGTCGATCCCCATCGATCGAGACCGCTACAAACTTTTGTTGGGCAATCTGGAGAATCTCGCGGTCGTTGAGCGTGAGCTGCTTCAACTGCTGACAGGGGCCGCACCAGGTCGCGGTGACGGAGACCAGAATCGGCCGCTGGCTCGACTTTGCCTGCTGGACTGCGGCCTCGTAATCGCTCCCCCAAACTCCGCCGGGGCTTTGAGCGGTGACCGGCGCACTCCAGAGGAGAGCGCCGACGCAGCACGCCAGAAACCCAGCCCGACAAGACGCCGCAGCGTCGACACAATATCGCTCCATCTGATTCTCCTGAGAGACCGTTCTCGGGAAACCACGAACTGCCGAAAGCTCAGTGGTCGGCTTGTCGTTGGCAGGTTTGTACACTCTGCAACGAATGCGTCGAGTCTGCCGACAAACCATTCGGCAGACACCTTACCGCAGCCGGCAGAGTCCCGCCACTCTCTCAGGATTCGCGATCTGTGCGCGTGAACAGTTTCTGGTTGGGCGTCCGAGTTTTAGCTCCGGCGGCGGCCGGTTAGAGAATCCAGAGATTCACATACCAGTTCACCAGCCAGCCGAACGGCGGACAGAAGTCGCACGCCAGCACCAGCGGCATGTAGAAGCCCAATACGACGGGGTTGTTTTCGAAATGGAGTGCCTCGAACCAGGTCCAGAACATGGGGCCGATGGACAAGGTGTAAACGATCCCGAGCCAGACGCCGGCAGTGATCGAGCGGCGCCACCACTCTTTCCATGTTCGCGATGCGGGTTCGGCTGTGCTCATGGCAGACCAGCGTATCGGGGCCTGCTTCCAAGGGTCAACCGGGAGCACAGAGGGTTGGCGAAAACTCCCCGATTCGATCGTTTTGAGGGAGCGGCGCGCACTTCCCGGCAATCACCGGGGGCGATGAGCTGTGTGTTGGCGGGTTGCTGCAGTACGGCCGATGGACCACAATACCCCCGGGTCTCGCTGCCGCAGATGCTTGCGACAGATTGATTTCGGGAGAGTCTCATCATGCAAAATCGGGTCTGGTGGTTGGCAGGGGTGGTTGGCTGCGGGCTTCTCGGGTGCGAAGGACCGCCGGCGCCAACGGCCCCGGCGCCCGCATCGAACGTCTCGGCCCCGGAGATCGCCCAGCCGCCCACTGCGCCGCCGGTGCCTGCCGATTCGACCACCGCCATCGAGGAACCCGGCTGGCGTAAGGAAGTGACGGTCGAGGCCAAGACCTGGGCCGAGACGCAGGCACTGATCGGAACGCATACGGGGAAAATTGTCGTTGTCGATGTTTGGTCGACGGCGTGTGAACCCTGTCTGCGTGAATTCCCGAATCTCGTGACCCTGCAGAAGGAGCATCCGCAAGACGTCGTGTGCGTTGGGCTTAACTGCGACTACGCTGGGATTCGCAAAAAGCCCCCGGAGTTCTACCGGGAACGCGTCCTGCAGGCCCTGACCGAGCGGGACGCCAAGATCATTAACATCCTATGCACCGAACCGGCCGACGAACTCTTCGTGACGCTGAAGATCGATTCGATTCCGGCCGTCTTCCTCTATGACCGCGATGGCCGACTGGTCCGTACGTTTGACAACCAGACGAACAAGGGAGGGGAGTTCACCTACGCTGCGGATGTACTGCCGGCCCTCGAAAAGCTGCTGCGGCCCGAATCACCTGCGGCACCGCAATAACGGCAATCGACTGGTGTCAGCCTTGAAACCCGGACAGTGGCAACGTCAGGCCGTTTGTCACGGATGATGTTCGGACCGGGACATCGAGAGGGCGCTCAGTGCCGTCTCACTCGGCATTTGATTGAAGGGGGTTTCCTTCGCCAAGTTCGGCGATTGATTGGTGTTCCGTTCGCGGCTCGCTTCCTCCGAGACTTCGCGTGGAACCGGAAACGCAACCGCCCGGCTGCTGGGAAGCAACCGGGCGGCAGACAGCAATCACGTTGGCATCCGCAGAGGCTTACAGCCCCCAGCCCGCGCGGTATTCGCGAGTGATGAACTTGTTCGCCGCCTCGTCGTTGGTCACCTTCAACTTCTCAGCGTCCCACTCGATCTTCTTGCCGGCTCGCAGGGCGACGTTCCCCAGCAGCACGGTTTCGGTCAGACGACCAGCGTAGTTGAAGTTCGACATCGCCAGTTCCGGCTTCCCCTCCTTGATCGCGTTGGCGAACTCGGTGAAATGCCCGGGCGACACTTCCACTTCGGGCTTGGTGTACGACTCGAACTGCTCCATCGGCAGCATCGCGAAATTGCCGTGGTAGTCGTTGTCGGAGAAGATCTTTCCCTTTTCCCCGATCACCAGCGAACCGCTGGCTCCCTGCTTGATTGGGGCGTGAAGTTCTTCCGGCGGACGCTGGCCCCCTTCGTACCAGTAAAGGGTGCACGGACCGAAGTCGCCCCGCTGGCCGAACTCGTACTTGATTTTGCAGAACTTGGGGAAACTCTCGTTTCGCAGTTCTCCGGTCCATTCCGGGTCCGGCATGGCTTCGACCGAGATCGGGTTAAAGAGCTGCAGGGCCATCACCGACATGTTCATCGTGTGACAAGCCATGTCCCCGAGGGCGCCGGTGCCAAAGTCGATCCAGCCGCGCCACTTGAACGGGTGGTACGCATCCTTGTTATAGGGACGCTCGGGCGCCGGGCCGAGGAAGGCGTCCCAATTGAGATAAGCCGGAACCGGGTCGACGGTGGTCGGGCGTCCCTGGCCCTGCGGCCAAATCGGGCGATTCGTCCAGATGTGGACTTCCTTGACCTGGCCGATGTCCCCCTGGCGGATAATCTGGGCGGCCTGGCGAAGACCGGTTGAGGCCGTCCCTTGATTCCCCATTTGAGTGGCCAGCTTCTTTTCAGCAGCCAACTCGCGCATCAATCGCGCTTCCTGAACGGTGTAGGTCAGCGGCTTCTGGCAGAAACAGTGCTTCCCAAGGCGCATTCCGCGAATGGCCGCGGGAGCATGCGAATGATCAGGGGTGCTGACGGTGATGGCGTCGAATTCTCCGCTGCACTCGTCATACATCTTGCGATAATCGGTGAATTTCTTGGCCTTGGGATAGCGGGCGGCGGCCTTTTCGAGGCGTTCTTCGTCGACATCGCACAGGGCGACGATTTCGCCGTGGCGACCGGCGTCGTCGCGATCGCTGGACCCTTTGCCTTCAACGCCGATGCAGGCGAACCGAATCGTCTCAATTGAAGAGCGTTCCTGGGTCCAGCCTCGCGGGGCGGAACTGACCCAGACAGCGGCGCTGAGCGCGGCCGATTGTTGCAAGAATTGACGTCGTGAAGACTTCCAGCTCATGAGCTGCTCCCTCGCGGTGACACTTAGGCGGGCGGTTTGGGGGACGTGGCGGAACGCCAGCGCGGCAACGAACTTGTATGATATCAACGAGTTTCGACGCGTACAGCGTCCCAACCCCTTGTCCGCCTGACTTTTTCGGAATCCCGCGTGTGGTGACAGCCACCCGTTCGTCGGGCAGAATGCCGCCATGCGGTTGAGCGACGAATCGCGATTTCCCCAATTGCTGAATTCGCCGGAGTTCCGATCGTGATGCGCGCCGTCTGAATTCCGGCCAATTCAGCGACGATGCACGTCATCGACAACTCGGCGTCGTTGTCAGGACCCCAGGTCATGCACCGCGAGGTCATACAAGAGCTCGAAAGCTGGCGACGAGCCGGCGTCGCGTGGGTACCACGGATCGAACCGGTCCTCCCTGCGGCGGCACCTTCCCCCGGCGCAAAAACGGCGACCACGCCGCCAGACCGACCCGCTTCCCCCCCCGCTCCGCTTCCGGCGGCCCCTCAAGAGACCGACATGCCCAAGAAGGCGACCCCCTCACCTCTAACGTTGCTGGCCGACCGCTGCACCACGTTCCAGCCTCTGGAACTCGCAAGGCCCGATCGCGAATCGCGATTGGCCGCTCTCAAGGAGCGTGTCGCCGCCTGCCAGCGCTGTTCCGAACTGGCCCGCACCCGCACGCAAACCGTGTTCGGCGTCGGCAACCCGGAGGCGAGGATCGTCTTCATCGGCGAAGCCCCCGGGGCGGACGAGGACGCGAAAGGGGAACCCTTCGTTGGACGAGCCGGCCAACTCCTTAACGACATCATCAAGGCCTGCAGGCTCCAGCGGGAAGACATCTATATCTGCAACATCCTCCGTTGCCGCCCGCCGGGAAACCGCTTGCCAAGCTTTGCCGAGGCGGAAAACTGCCGAGAATATCTCGACGGCCAACTCGCGATTGTGAATCCCGACTACATCGTCTGCTGGGGTTCATGCGCCGCGAAGAACCTGCTCGGCACCGAAGAGGCCATTGGCAAACTGCGCGGCAAGTTCTACACCTACGGCCGAGCACGCGTGCTCTGCACTTACCACCCGTCCTACCTCCTGCGGAATCCGGCCGCGAAGAAGGACGTGTGGGAGGACATGAAGTTCTTGTTCAAGGAGATGGGAGTGGACCTAACAGCGAAATGAAGCCTGTGAAGCATGACGGTGCGTCAAACGATGGCCGAATGCCTCGTCGGTCCGACGTTGGCGGAAGGGGATCCCGAGACAACTCGGGAATTCAATTCCCGACGCTTCAAGCACCGCGCGCACTGCGTCTGACGGCCTCTCACCGCAGGTCGAGCTCCCGCGATGTGGGATGTACGCTGGTCAGGAGCGGCCGGCTCGCCCAGGCAATCGAGAATCCAACTGAGAGACGGCGTCGCAGGGAAACCGGAAAATTCTGATTCCAGCCCCTGGGTTGAACGTCAGCGGTACCAACGCCGCCGTTGAGTTCGGTCGAAGTCAGTCAGGTATCTCCGAGGATGCCGTTCGCAGTCGCACCGAGATTGGGAATATCACCCGCAGTGAGTTCGATCCGCGTCCTGTCCGTCGCACCCTCACGTGTATGGCTTCGTCGTGCGATCGAGACGGCCCAATCGCATGCGGGAGCGGTGACGCGATGACCACCCCTTCAGTTCAGTTCACGTAGGCCGACGGCGCCTCGAACACAGTGCGCGCGGACCTGCTGGGCGGTCGGGGAGTGCTGAGCGTCGACGACGGCATGACCTGGGGCTGTTGTCACCATTCTGGAGTCCAAAAAGGCGGTCTGAGGAACTCGCGGCGAACGTGCGGAAGCGAGTGCGGGGCTCTCCGGTGGCCGATGCCGGTAGGCGCCGACAGAGCGTAATCGCAAACGGGGGACGCAAGATGGAAGTGACGAATTCGTGAGTCTGCGGTTTGTGTGGGACTCAACCGGTTTTCGGGCGCCTCAACGCCGCAGACGAAAATGACGGCCCGCTGTACGCTGCCGCTGGGGGTTGGTATGGTCCCACCCATGATCGCAGGGATGGACTGTTGCTCGCCTCACCTGCCTCCCCTCGCGAAAGAGATTAGCGATGCAACGGCAAATGTGGTTGTTGGCGGCGGCCTGTCTGTTGTTTCAGGCGGTCGATCGTGTCGCGACGGCGTTTCCGGACCCGGAATTGATTGGGTATTGGCCCCTGGCGACGGACGGGCAAGACCACTCCGGACACGGCCGACATGCGGTTGTCAAAGGGGCCGTTCAGTTCAACGCCATTGGTCCTGCGGGGGAGAAGACATCAGCGATCACCCTGGATGGCGCGAGCGGCTTTCTTGAGATTCCAACAGCCGCTGACTGGAGTTTGGGGACCCAGGACTTCAGCGTTTCGCTCTGGATGCGTCCCGACGAGACGGCTCAAGGGGCCGGGGATCTCATCAGTCAATATGACGTGCGCCGGCAGCGCGGATTTCTGTTGGGCATCAAAACGCAGTCAGTGACGACCAGCGTCGCCAATGCTGGGCATCTGCAGTTCGGCATCGACAGCGGCGTTGCCAGCGAATGGACCGATTGCGGCCGTCCCGGGGACGCGCTCCTGGCATTCGCGCTCACCGTGCATCGCGGAAGCCTCTACGCCGGGACCTGCGAACCCGGAGCGGCCCAGTCGGGCCGAGTCTATCGCTATGGCGGCGGGCAGGAGTGGGTTGATTGCGGCGCGCCGGACAAATCGAACAGTGTGACGTCGCTCGCCGTCCATCGGGGAGAACTGTATGCCGGGACGGGCAAGTACCGGGTGGCCGGGTCAGCGCTGACCGAGTCGGAGAACACCAATCTGGGAGGACGCATCTTTCGCTACGCCGGAGACCGCCAATGGATCGACTGCGGGGCGCTGCCGAACACCGAAGCCATCGGCGGTCTGGTGGTTTTTCGCGGTGAACTGTATGCGTCCTCGCTGTATCGTCCCGCCGGGTTCTATCGATACGACGGCCAGACCGGTTGGATCGACTGCGGCACACCCGATGGCAAACGGGTGGTCGCGCTGGGGGTCTACCACGGACAGTTGTATGCCACCAGTTACGACGGCGGCCGGGTCTATCGCTATGACGGTTCCACCTGGACCGACTGCGGTCTGCTGGGAGACAACACCCAGACCTATTCTTTCGCCACCTACTTCGGCCGCTGGTACGTGGGGACGTGGCCCAGCGGAAAGGTCTATCGTTTTGAGGATGTCGACCGCTGGACCGATGTCGGGCGGCTCGGGGATGAGCTCGAAGTGATGGGCATGCTGGTCCACAATGGACGACTGCTGGCCGGGACGTTGCCCCTCGCGGAAGTCTATGCCTACGACGGCGAGGCGACCTGGAAGAAGCTGATGCGGCTGGATCACACCCCGGATGTCAAGTATCGCCGCGCCTGGACGATGGCCGAACACGACGGCCGCGTGTATTGCAGCACGCTCCCCTCCGGTCGGATTTACGCATTTCAGGCGGGGCACAGCATCGACCATGGTCATCCCCTGACCCCCGGCTGGAGACATGTGGCCGCAGTACGTGCGGGGAACACGCTGACGATGTATGTCGACGGTCAGGTGGTGAGTGAGTCCGCTGCGGCTGATGAGAAGCCGCTGGATCTTCGGGTGGACACTCCGCTGCGCATCGGATTCGGGGCAAACGACTACTTTCATGGTTCGCTCTCCGAAGTGCGGTTGTATGGAGCGGCCCTCACCAGCGAGCACGTCCGGACGCTGGCGCAACCGCGTTGATCATCGGGGAAGTCTGTCCATCGGGGATTGGGGAGAGTCGCGCCGCGGTCGTCTGCCGGCATTGCACCAGCGTGCATCGATTCCGCTGCCGTGCTCCTCGGTCCACGGGCGGGACTCTGCGTCGAATTTCTGTCGATTCGCCCCCTCGATGTCCGCGGCAAGTTGAATGCCCTCACTGGGCAAGGCGCAGGGCCGACAATTCCCCTTCAGTCAATCCAGGCTGATTTCTTCGGTTTCCAGCCAGTTGTCCCCCGCCGAAATATCAACCGCCAGAGGGACCGCAAGCGGCAGCGCGTGCTCCATTTCCTGTCGCACCAGCGCCGCAAGTCCTGCGACTTCCGTTGGGGGGCATTCCAGCACGAGTTCGTCGTGAATCTGCAACAGCATCCGCGCCGGGTGCCGAGCGGCTTCCAATCGACGGAAAACGCCAATCATGGCCTTCTTGATGAGGTCGGCGGCCGAACCCTGAATCACGGTGTTGATCGCCGTCCGTTCGGGCATGTTGCGGTTGCGGTTGCGATCGGGACGAATCCCTTCGATGCGTCGCCGGCGTCCGAGGATCGTGGTGGCGTAACCCGTCCGTTCGCAGTCGCTGAGAATCTCTTCAAGGAACTGCGTGACGCCCGAGTACCGGGCGAAGTAGTCGTCAATGAAGCGGGCGGCGTCATCTTTGGAAATGCCGATTGCGGCGGCGAGGCCGAAGGGACTCTGGCCGTAGATCACGCCGAAATTGACCGCCTTGGCGACGCGGCGCATGTTGGAGTCGACCCCGTCGGTGGGGACTCCGTAGACGTCGGACGAGACCGCCGTATGAATGTCGATGCCGCGAGCAAAGGCGTCGAGAAGCACCGGGTCCTGGCTGAAGTGGGCGAGGATGCGCAATTCAATTTGCGAGTAGTCGGCGCACATCAACTTCCAGCCGGGTTCGCCGGGGATGAAGGCTTTACGGATCTGACGTCCGGCGGGGGTGCGGATGGGAATGTTCTGCAGATTGGGATCGCTGCTGCTCAGGCGGCCGGTCGCGGCGACCACCTGGTTGAACGAGCAGTGAATGCGTCCGGTCGACGGGTGAATCAGCGCCGGCAACGCATCGAGGTAGGTTCCCTTCAACTTGGTGCATTGACGGTGTTCGATGATCTTCGCGGGAAGCGGATGCAGCAGGGCCAATTCCTCGAGGACTTCCTGATCGGTGCTCGCACCGGTCTTGGTCTTCTTCTTCACCGGCAGCTTCAGTTCTTCGAACAGGATCGTCCGCAACTGCAGCGGGGAGTCGATGTTGAATTCGTGCCCCGCCAGCGCATGAATTTCGGCGACGAGCAACTCCAGTTGTCCGGTGAGTTCCTCGCTCTGCCGCTTGAGTTCTTCGGCATCGACGCGAATGCCGTTGTATTCCAGGCTTGCCAGGACGGGGATGAGGGGGCGCTCCAGGTCCCAGTAGAGATCCCACAAGTTCTCGCGACGTAACTCCGCCGCGATCAGGTCGGCGACTTGCAGCGAGCAATCCGCGTCCTCCGTCGCGTACTCGGCGATTTGAGGCACGGGGACGTCGGCCATGCTCTTCTGGTTCTTGCCGCTGCCGATCAGGTCTTTGATCGAAATCGACGGCCGATGCAGGTACTTGTCGATCAACACTTCGAGATTGTGCGACCGGGCGCCGGCGTCGAGGAGATAGTCCCCCACCATCGGGTCAACTCCCAGCGAACGCATTTCGATCCCGACCGATCGCAGCACGATGAGATCGTATTTCACGTTCTGATTGATCAACTCCAATTCCGGTCGTTCCAGGATCGGCTTGAGCGTCTCGACCACCAGCGGACCATCCAGCAACGTGCTGCCCGGCGGCCCTTGCACCGGGATGTAATAGGCGGTGCCCGCTTCCCAACAGAACGCCCAGCCGACAATCTCGGCACGCCGCGGATCAACGCTGGTGGTTTCGAGGTCCAGGCAAACCCGAGTCTGTGCGCGCAGTTTCGTCGCAAAATCGGCCAATTGGGCTGGCGTATCGATCGTGTGCCAGGCGCGATGAAACGTTGGGTCGGCCGTTCCCACGGAAACAGCGATGGCATCGTCGCTCGACGCGACTTCGGTCGGCGCCTGGACCGGAACGTTCTGATTGTCGGCGACCAGACTGTGGGAGGGCACTTTTTCGTTGTCTTCGTCGTCATCCCCGAACAGCGAGCGCGCCCCAGACCTTGCTTTGGGGGGCGGCGACGTCACGGCGGGGCCGAAGGCTCGGACGTCGTCAATCAGCTTGCGGAAGCCGAATTCGCGAAACAGTGATTGCAGGCGCGCAACGTCGGGCCGGGCGCCGCGCGTCGTCTCCCACTCAAATTCGATCGGCAGTTCGGTGTTCAAGCGAACCAACCGTCGGCTCATGAGTGCCTGGTCGGCGTAGGTTTTCAGATTCTCGCGCAATTTGGCTCCCGGGGCCTGATCGGCGTGGGCCAGGACCTCTTCCAGCGTCCCGAACTGCTGCAAGAGTTGAGCCGCCTTCTTGGGACCGACGAGGGGCACGCCGGGAACGTTGTCCACCGCGTCCCCCACGAGCGATTGAAAATCAACGACCTGCTCAGGACGGATCCCCCAGTCTGCCAGGAGTTCGGTTTCGCCCATCACGGTCGATTTACGCAGGTTGTAGAGATGCACCTGCGGTCCCAGGAGTTGCCGGGCGTCCTTATCGCTGGTGACGATGCGGACGTCACAGCCGCGCTCCACGGCCTGTCGTGCAAGGGTGGCGATCACGTCGTCCGCCTCCCACCCGGGGTGATCGACGATCGGCACGCCGAACGCCTCGACGAGTTCGCGAATCCGGGGAATCTGGGGCGAAAGGTCCTCCGGGGTGGCGCTGCGATTGGCTTTGTACTGCGGGTAGATTTCGTAACGCACCCCCGGCTCGCTCGATTCCCAGGCGCAGATCAGCCAGGCGGGCTTGTGGTCGCGAACCAGCGTGACCAGATCGCGGCTGATGCCGAAGATCGCATTCGTCGGTTGTCCGCTTGGCCCCGTCATGCCGGGGATCGCGTGGAACACCTGAAAAATCAGGGAGTACGTATCGATCAGATAAACGACATCGGCCATGGGGTGCTCGGCGGCAGTCAGTCCGGTTGGGGGGCTGCCGACAGTCTGACAGCGTCCCGGAACCATTGCCAGTCGCGCCCCGGAATGCCCATACTCGTGGCGACGACGTTCCGGTCAATTTCTGCGGGAACCCTCTTCCATCGGGCTCAAACCATGCGTTTCCTGATCCAGTCGGCGAGTGTGCTCGCTATCGCCGTCGGCGTTGGCATGCTGGTGGCTGGGAGCACAGCCGCCCCCTATCTGCTCGTGAACGCCGAGAATGAAAGACAGATGCAGTTGGTGCTGTCGAGCCGGCCGGGGGAATTTTACCACGGTCTGGCAATCGGCCTGAAGGGGTTCGGCTCCGGCTTTCTGACCCTGGGCATCCTGGGACTGGTGCTGCCGTGGATCGAGGTGATCATCAATGCCCTCCGGTCGCCGCCGCAGAATCTCGACGGATCGCCGCGGGAGCAGAGTCCCTCATCCGCGGGACATGGCTAGGCGGCCAAACCATTCGGCGGGCGCTGGCGTCTCTGAGGAATTGACCATGGAAACAGTCACTGCAAATTGTTCGGGATTCTTCCTCCTGGTGGCGGCCGCTCTTCTCGCACCGTCCGCAAGCGCGGGGGGTGAGTTCAACGAAGTGCTCTCAATCGGTGATGCTGCCCCTGCCTGGAACGACTTGCCTGGCACAGACGGCAAGCTCCACTCTTTGACAGATCTCCAGCATCGTGAGATTGTCGTCGTGGTCTTCACCTGCGTCAGTTGCCCGACGGCGGTCGACTACGAGGCGCGGATTGAGTCCCTGACCACGAAGTACGCAGGCCCGCAGGGCCAGGTGGCGGTCGTCCCGATTTGCGTCAATCAGGTTGCGGCCGACAAGCTCCCTGCGTTGACGAAACGGGTCGCCGATAAGGGCTTTTCTTTTCATTATCTGTATGACGAAACTCAGAAGATCGCCAAGGATTTTGGCGCCATCTTCACGCCCGAGTTCTACGTCTTCGACAAGTCCCGCAAGCTGATCTACATGGGGGCGCTCGACGACAGCACCGATCCAGAGAAGGTCACTCGGCGGTACGTCGAAGAGGCCATCGCGGCGGCGTCGAAAGGAGAAAAACCGGCTGTTGCTGAAACCATCGCCCGCGGCTGCCGCGTGCGCTACGCGCGTGCACGACGCAACTGAAGCGGCCGCTCTCAATCTCTGATCCTCCCGTCGTCGGCGCGGACTCGCATTCGGCGCCCTTGGCGCGGCGGCGGCGGTGACGCAGGAACGTCGACGCCCACGGTCTTGACCGACGACCCGTCTGTCTGCTGGCGAAACGGCGGCCGTCTGCTTACAGTTCGTCGTTTCCCCATTGAGTGACCCGTGAGAGTTTCGCCGTGCATCGTGCTACAGATCCCTTGCGGAATCGACGCAAGAAAGACAAGCCGTCGCCGTTTCGTGCGCTCAATCCGTATCCCGCCCCCGGTTGGGGCGGGCAGCCGCCGCCCTCGGCCGACGGCTGGGAAGTTGTGATTGCCGGGGAACTCAGCGACAAACAGGGGGAATTGCACGATCGACTGCTGGAACTGCCGCGGAATTCGCGGGGAATCATTTTTTTCGACTCCTGCGGCGGCAGCGCGTTTATTGGGCTCGCCCTGGCCAGCCTGATTCGGTTGCGCGGTCTGCAGGCGACGGGAGTCGTCGCCGGCGAATGCAGTTCCGCCGCGCTGATGCCGTTTGGGGCCTGCGTCGAACGTTACGTCACGCCCCATTCCACCTTGCTGTTTCACATGATGCGCTGGCAGAGCGAGGAACAGGTCCGTCTGGAAGAGGCGGCCGAATGGGCGCGGCACTTTCGCGTGATGGAGGCCGACCAGGATGCTCTCATCGCGCGGCTGTTCGGCAGTGATCCCGCCCTCCTGGCGGGCTGGCATCGCCCGGGACGATTCGTCAGCGGGGCGGAAATGGTCGCGGCCGGATTGGCGAAAATGGTCGACCTGTTTTCGGGCGACGTCTGGAAGCAGATTGCGGCGCATCGCTCGAATGCTGCTGGACACTAAATATCCATGTCACTGAAACTCAAGTCCCGCCCCGAAGACTTCGAAGTCGAGGAACTGACAGACTTCCGGATGGGGGACGGCCCGTTCGCGGTCTACCTGCTGACGAAGCGTTCGCTGGGAACACCGGAAGCGATTACCGCGATCCAGCAACGCTGGAACCTGTCGCGACAGCAGATCAGCTATGGCGGGCTGAAAGATAAGCACGCGGTAACCCGGCAATGGGTGACGATTCATCGCGGACCGCGAAACAACCTGGAGCAGACCAACCTGTCGCTGGTCTACCAGGGACAAGCCCGCGCCGCGTTCACCCCGCACGACATCGCCGCGAATCGTTTTGCCATCGTGCTGCGAAACTTGGACCCCGCGGTGGTCCCCACGATCCTAGAGATCGCTGCACTGGTGGGCCGGGATGGCGTCCCGAACTATTTCGACGATCAACGCTTCGGATCAGTCGGAGAATCGGGGGAGTTCATCGGCCAGGCGTGGTGTGCAGGGACCTATGAACGCGCCCTGTGGCTGGCGCTGGCCGAACCGAACATTCACGATCGTCCCCAGGATCGCGAAGAGAAAGAGACTTTGCGCCATTATTGGGGGCAATGGGACGCCTGCAAAGCGGCGCTCCCCAAGTCTTCGCGACGGAGCATCGTCACCTATTTGTGCGATCATCCCACCGACTTTCGGCGGGCAGTGGCACTCGTTCGCCAGGATCTGCGGAGCCTGTATCTCGCTGCGTTCCAAAGCCACCTCTGGAATCGCATCCTCGCGGCGACGCTGCAAGAGCGGGTGGGAGCGGTCCGACGCTTCGAGATCCCACTCGAGAGCGGCCCGGCGACCTTCTTTTCGGAGTTGGATGATGGGGAGCGCGCGGCCCTCAGCCAGCTGCAGTTGCCTCTGCCGTCGGCGCGACTTCATTTTGAGGAAGGCGACCCGCTTCAGGGATTGTATGAACGGGTGGCGGAGACCGCAGGCTTGGCGTTGCGGGAGATGCGGGTGAAGTACCCCCGCGACAGCTTCTTTTCCAAGGGGGACCGGGCTGCCGTCGTGATTCCGGAAGGTCTGCAGGCGACCGCACTGCGCGACCAACTCGAACCCGGCAAGTCAGCCGTGCTGCTCCGTTTTGTCCTCGCCCGCGGGGCTTACGCCACGATCGTCGTGAAACGGTTGACGATAGAATGAATCGCTGGGAACGCGTTGAGTCGGCACAGAGCGGATGAAGACAGGAAGTCTGAAACTCACGAAGCCAGAGCAGCAGGAACCGGATTGAGGCGGCGTGAGACTCATTGCATCAGGAACCGCAGGGCTGATTCCTCCCCCCCCCATAGTTTTGGGCCTTTCTTCGAGCCCTTCGTGCCTTTGTGGTTCAACGCTTTACCCGCCGCAAGAAGACTGGGTCGACAGCGCGATTGGCGCAGTTTGCGTCGACATTGACTGCGTCCCGAATCTTCTTGGGATCTTCCCAACTGAGAACCTCCCGCGAATGGAACCGTCGTTATAATCCGCCTCAAGTTTGCTGCCGCCAAGGTGCGATTCCCGCTTAATAATCAGCGCTGATCGCCGGACAGGCGGCGAACCCGACGGGATCGCCCGGTCACGAGGGCCGGCGCCGAGGACCTTTCGTTCTAATCGCAGAGGACGCGATGAGTCAGTACATCGTTCCGCCGTCACTCCTGGGCTGGTGGACTTCCAACGGAGCGCCGCTCGCTGTTGATCCTGAGTCGATTGCGGCGGCCGTGCAGTCGGTGGATCAGCCCCTCTACATCGTCAACACCACGCAGGGTTATGCGCTGGGGGTGGGGGGAGCGGGGTCGATCGGCCCGGAACCGCAGCTCGACAGCGCCTACCCGATGATCGGCTACGTCCCGCCGGCCCATCCCGAGAACCTGGGAGACATCACGTTCTGTCTCGACCACGGACTGCGTTATCCGTACGCCTCCGGAGGCATGGCCGCGGGAATCGGTTCGGCGGACATCGTCGAAGAGATGGCTCGGGCGGGAATGATCGGCATCTTCGGCGCTGCCGGACTCAGTCTGCAGCGGGTGGAACAAGCCATCACCCGCATCCAACAGAACATCCCCGGTCTGCCCTACGGCTTCAATCTGATCCACAGCCCGCATGATCCATCCCTCGAACGGGGTGTGGTCGAACTCTACATCCAGCGGGGTGTGACGCTCGCCGAAGCTTCGGCGTTCATGGACCTGACGATCAATGTCGTTCGCTTCCGCACGCACGGCATCCATCGCGGCCCGAACGGCGAGGTCGTCACCCCCAACCGGGTGATGGCCAAGGTCTCACGGACAGAGGTGGCGTCGAAATTCTTCGCCCCGCCCCCCGCAAAGATGCTGTCAGAACTGGTCCGCACCGGCCTCCTGACTCAGGAGCAGGCGCAGCTCGCCGAGCACATTCCCGTAGCCCAGGACTTGACCGGCGAAGCCGATTCCGGCGGCCATACCGACAATCGTCCGCAGGTGACGTTGATCCCGACGATGCTCGGCCTCCGCGACCGAGCGATGGCCCAATATCAATTCGCGCAACCGCTGCGCGTTGGGGCCGCTGGGGGCATCGCAACGCCGGGGTCGATTGCCGCCGCTTTTGCGATGGGGGCCGGATACGTTCTGGTGGGGTCGATCAATCAGGCTTGCGTCGAGTCGGGCACCTGCGACGACGTTCGCAAGATGCTTGCGGCCGCCGAAGAAGCCGACACCACGATGTGCCCGGCCGCCGACATGTTCGAGATGGGGGTCAAGGTGCAGGTCCTCAAGCGGGGGACGATGTTTGCGATGCGGGCGACGAAGCTCTACGAAGTCTATCGCGACTGCGCCAGCATCGAAGAAATCCCCGCGGCTGAACGGGCCAACCTGGAGAAGACGATCTTCAAGACGACCCTGGACGACGTCTGGAATCAGACGGTTGCGTTCTTCAAGGAGCGCGATCCGGTGCAGGTGACCAAGGGCGAAAAGGACCCCAAGCACAAGATGGCCCTCATCTTCCGCTGGTATCTCGGCCAGGCGTCGCGCTGGGCCAATCAAGGAGTCCCGGACCGCCGCCTCGACTACCAGATCTGGTGTGGTCCCGCCATGGGCGCCTTCAACAACTGGACTCGGGGAACGTTTCTGGAGAAACCGGAAAACCGCCGCGTCGGTCTGGTGGGTTACAATTTGATGTACGGCGGCGCCGTAATGACCCGTCTAAACGCGCTGCGCAGCCAAGGCTTCCCAATTCCTGAGGCCGCGCTCCATGTGCCCCCCCGGGAACTCGGCGATGTGATGCAGCGGTTGGGGCTGGCCTGAAGCCCGCGTCGACGGACGTTCCGCATACAACAACTCCGATCGGCGGCCCGGTGACAATCGCGTCACCGGGCCGCCGACGTTGTTGGCGATGCGGCAACGGGCTGTCGGTTTGCGAATTTTCGACGAGCAGCCGTCTGTCGGCCGATGCAAGGTTGCGAGTCCCCGCCGGATCGTCTCCACTATGCTCCATGCCGATCGTCTCTTCAGAGTGGTCGGCGGCGGCAGCTTGCAGACTCAGGAAGCGCGGATGATCCGTTCTCAGTCCCTGTTGGTGTTCGTGGTTGCAAGTCAGTTGCTGAGCGGCGTCGGGCGTTCCGATGACGCTGTGATCTCCCGGATCGCTTTTGGCGCCTGCGCGCGGCAAGATCAACCCCAGCCGATCTGGGAGGCCGTTGTTGCTTCCGAGCCGCAGGTGTTCGTCTGGCTGGGTGACAACATCTATGGCGACACCGAAGACATGGATGTCCTCCGGGCGAAGTATCAGCTCCTGAGCCAACAACCCGGCTATCAGAAGCTCAAAGCCACGTGTCCGGTCCTGGCGACTTGGGATGACCATGATTACGGCGTCAACGACGGCGGGGTCGAATACCCGAGGAAGCGAGAATCGCAGCAGATCTTTCTCGATTTCCTGAACGCCCCCGCAGATGACGTCCGTCGGACCCGGGAAGGGGTCTATTCCGCCAGCGTCTTCGGTCCACCGGGACGCCGCGTTCAAATTCTACTGCTTGATGCGCGTTATTTCCGCAGCCCCCTTGTCCGCAGCAACCGCAGGGTCGAGCCGGGAGAAGGGTATCGCGGCATCTACGGAACCAATGACGATCCGCGGGCGACGATGCTGGGTGATGCACAATGGCGCTGGCTCGAAGAACAGCTCCGGGTCCCCGCAGAACTGCGGATCATCGGTTCCGGAGTGCAAGTCATTGCCGAGGAACATGGCTGGGAAATGTGGGGCAACTTCCCGCACGAACGGAAGCGTCTTCTGGAGTTGATCCGCAGCACCAAGGCGAACGGAGTGGTCTTTCTCAGCGGCGATCGGCACCTCGCCGAGATCGCTCGCTTGCCGGCAGACCATCCGCTCGGAGTCGGATATCCCTTGTTTGACATCACCAGCAGCAGTCTGAACGTCCCGAGTCGAAACCTGACCAGGGCCGGAACCCGTTTCGGCAACGAGCTCAACGCCTACCGTGTGGGGCTGACGTATTTTGAAACCAACTTCGGTTCGGTCCACGTCGACTGGGAACCGTCCGATCCCGTCGTTCGGATGCAGATTCGTGATGAGCAAGGCGGGGTGGTGCTGCAGCAGCGAGTCGTGCTCAGTCAACTGCAGCCCGCCCAGTCCCGGCCGTGAACCAGCGGGAGCTGCGCGATGTTGATGCAACGGCTGTTGCTGCTGAGTCTTGCGTTCGTCGCGTCATTCGCGGCTGACGGCGCCGAGCCGCCCCGCCATTGGGAACTGACTCAGACGCTGCCGGCAGCCGAAGCTGGTCAGGCGGCGGCCGCCGATGAGCGTTTTGTGTACGCCATCACGAACACCAAAGTCGCCAGGTACGACCGCCGGAGTGGTGAGCGGCTGGCGGTCAGCGAAGGGGCCGCCGAGCATCTCAACAGCGGTTTCCTTTGGAACGATCGGTTGTATTGCGCGCATTCCAATTTTCCCAAGACGCCCGAACAGAGCGAGATCAAGGTTCTCGACCTGATGTCAATGACGCTGACAACGTTTCATGACTTCGGTGCGTCGGACGGCAGCCTGACCTGGGCCCTGCACAAAGACGACCATTGGTGGTGTCATTTTGCGTTTTATGGTGACGACAATCTCCGTTCGTATCTCGCCAAATTCGACCGGGACTGGCGGGAAGTCCAGCGTTGGACTTTGCCGCAAGAGCTGATTGCGAAACTGGGGCGGTTCAGCTTATCGGGCGGTGTGTGGGTGGGCGAGGAACTGCTTGTCACGGGTCATGACGACCCCGTGGTCTTTCGGCTGCGGTTGCCTAAGTCGGAACGCGTCCTGGAGTTCATCAACGCCGAGGCGGCGCCGATCACTGGTCAGGGAATCGCGGTGGATCCGGTGACGAACGGGCTGGTGGGGATTCATCGGCAACGCAAGGAAGTGCGTTTCTTCAGACTTCGTTAATCATCCACCGGCGCGGCGTGAAACGGCATGCCATGCTCGCCGACCCCGAGGCAATCGCATCGGCACCCTGGTCAACCGGACGGGCGGTCCCTCGGGTTGACGGGCGCCGTTTCGGGTTCCGGGTTGAACTGTGATATCGAGATGTTCTGATCGAATTCATTCGAAATCAGTCGCATTCCGCCCGTCATTTCGAGCGTGAGACGAGCGCGGGTGGCAAACTCGCCCCGGTATCCGCGGACTTTTGTCAGCCAGTAGTGCTTGGGCGGCAGGTAGACCAGCGACTGGGCTGACGACGCGCCCACGCTGGGAAAGGATTCGATGGGTTTCCAGTTCCCGTCGGGAGCGATCGCCTCCTGAACTGTCGGCAGGTTGCCCTGAATGCTGCGAAACTCCAGGAGGGCGTCGGTCGCGTTGACCAATGCGACCGTGCTGCGGCTGAAATTGTCGTGGAATGCACTGCCGGCATGCGGAGCCACCAGCAAATACAATCCACGCCCGGCGTGCCCTTCCGGCAACGGCAGCGGATAATTTCTGCCGGGATCCGAGAACTCAGCATGGCGCGGATCCTTCAGTCGGGATGTCACCATGGCGCCGCCGCTGCGCTGCCGCTTCGAGTACATTCCCGCGGAGTCGTCTCGGGCATG
>JANRLN010000088.1:0-12595 GCA_033762515.1 Planctomycetaceae bacterium | reverse complement strand
CTGCCGCAGTTTGTCTCGATCCGCGGTCGCGAGGCAACTGTCTGTTACCACGAATCGTGGACGACGAAAAACGACACCAGCCGAACGACCTCCAATGGCGTGTCGAAGAACGTCACACACCTCAGAAACCAGTGGCACATTGCGTTCGTTACGAGTCTTGACCGACCAACCGAGCTCCGGTTTATTTCGGACATGGATCCAGCCGTTGGCAAGATCAACCTCTTCAATCAGCAGATGACAAAGTTCGCCGGGACGCATGCCGGTTTTCGCCAGCGTGAAGTGGATCGCGAACTCCCAGTCATGGGCAGCGTTGAGAAACTGCAGCTCAGTGTCTGCGTCGAAGACAAAGACAAGCTTCGCGTCTTCGATGCGCATCCGATCGGTGCGGACGTCGGAAAACGGGTTCGCCGCATACGGCGGCAAATGTCGTCGTCGCTGGGCAAGTGCGAGCATCGACCGACAGACTTCGACGATGAACTGCACGCCTTTATCTCGAAGACAGCGCTTTGCCGTGTTGCCGTGACCGTTGGGCGACACACGCCGCGCGCGAAGGAAGCCGACGAAGGCTGTGGCCGAAATTTCGTGGACGTCCGGGGCGCCGGTCATGCTGCCTGCGTAGTCGACGAAATGCTGCGTCGCAGTGCGGTAGCGATTGATCGTCGCAACTGATGAACGCAGGACCTGCTCGTGATGCTCGAGAAATTTCCGCTGCAAATCAGCCACGCTGATCGGCACAAAATCGAGCAACAACGGCGAGGCTGACGTGAGCTGCGAGTTTAACTCAGCAGCGATGCGTTCAGCGCTGGCTTGATCCTCGCTGACGCGCCGGCGAATCGGCTTGTCGTGCTGGCGATAGTAGACCCACCACGCGCCGTGATGCTCGTAAAGCGATACGCGTCCAATCCGGATTCGCGTGCACCGGCGCGCTTTCCGCGCGCGGCGTTTTGACTGCGACACTGTCTACCTCCTGTGCACGCGGCGTGCACCATGTGTGCACCAGGGGTAGCGATCGACAGCAAGAAAAACGCCGCAACTGATTGCAGATTAATCAGTTGCGGCGCTCGCCAGAATCAGAATGCGGAGAGGGGGGGATTCGAACCCCCGGTGCCATTGCTGACACACAGCATTTCCAGTGCTGCACAATCGGCCGCTCTGTCACCTCTCCAGACCCTGTCTTCCAGGGTGTTTTCGCAGCACGCGACTTGGTGTCGTTTTGGTCAGCTCCAATGCTCGACCGTCAATGTCGTGGAGGCTGAGCAATCGAAGACCAGGATCGAGTTTGCGAAGGTGGAAGTCTACCATTTCCCGTGACGCCAGCAAACCTGAGGGGAAGAACGGCGGGCCGCCCTTGCCTGAATGGCCGGAAAACCCTAAACATCGGCAGAATTCGCGCCGTCAATCGGCTGCATCGGCGTCCTCTGTCACGACAATGACTGCCCAACCTTGTGCGAACTCGGCGCCACGATCGATGACTGACAGGCCAGTTCGTTGGATTCGGCGGTCGCGTCTCGACTGGCGCTGGACCTTGCGCGCCGATCTGCCGGATTCGGACGTGAGCGCGGTCACGGAACCCGATTGGTCGCAAACGATTGCCAAGCCGGGTGTGTGCGTCGTCAAGACGACGCCGCGCCGCGCGGTCATCCGGATGCCTGCGGTGGATCTCGGAGGTGCGATCTATTGCAAGCAATTCACCGCCGCCGGGGCGGCCGACTGGTTTCGATCACTGCTTCGCGGATCGCCCGCGCGATGGGAAGCGTCGCGGATCAGTCTGGCGGAGGCACGGAGGCTGCCCACCGCCCAATTGCTGGGCTACGGCGAACGGATCTCGTGGTCCGGAGTCTTTGAGAGCCGCCTGGTGACGCGTTCCATCGACGACGTCGTCCCCCTCGGTTCCTGGTGCTCGGCGACAGAACTCCCGGAAGTCAATCTCGCCGACAGCCCGCCCGATCGTGAGTGCTGGCTGGGGGCGGCAGCCGACTTGCTGGCAGTTTTGCACGGCCGAGGAATGTGGCACGGAGACCTGCATGCGGGGAACATCCTGCTGCGGCGCGAAGGAGACGCATGGCAGGGGTGGTTGATTGATCTTGCGGCGCTGCGCGGGAGTCGCCGGACGCCGGTGCGACACATCGCCGAGAATCTTGCGAGGTTCCTGCTGTCTATCGAGAGGCTGTCGTCGGTGGAGGATCGATATGAATTGATCCGCCGTTATTGGCGGGCGCTCCGGGAGATTGATCCTTCATTGGCGCATCAAGTCGGTCCTGATGCCGACCGTGCGTCGGCAAATCTGTTCGAGCGAAGCGCACGAATCGTCGAGCCAATCCATCGCAAGGCCGACCGGGTTTGGTTGCGCGGCAACAGCAAGGTGCAGATTGCCGAGCGGGGTCGCTATCTGGCCGGTCTGGGCGAACCCTGGTGGCGTGAGTTCGTCGCCCAAGTCGATGCGTGGTCGATGTCGGCAGGAGCTCCCGCAGCGATCGAGTCGCGACGAGTCGTCCAATGGACTCGCTTCGGAGAACGCACACTGCGATTGATTCGGTTTCCCAAGTCCGGCGCCGCACGAAGTGCGTCGAACGCGCAGACGGCGTGGGAAGTCGGTCACGCGTTGCACCGGCGAGCCTGCCCTGTGGCGGTCCCTTGGGGCTATCTGGAGCGCGCCGATGCCGACTACCTTGCGGCCTGCGAACCCCTCGGATCGTTGCCCGTGACGGAGCGGCACAGATTCTCTCCGCTCGATCACACCCCCATGGAGACGATTCGCCGCGTGGCGCAACTCATCGAGAAACACGGCTTCGTGGTTGACCAGACGGCGAACGATGCGGTCCGTTACTCAGCGGATGGCGAATGGTGTGGATGGTGCGCACTGGAAGCAATTCGGAGGGGTCATAGCCCGTGACGCTTTGAGTGGCGCTCGATTCGCCCCGCTTTCCATCGCAGCCGGCGCACGAATCGCTTGTCCCGCGCGGTCAGTCGACGCCCCAGGTAGCAGCGCAAGAACCGGAGTTTCTCGGCGGCTGTCAGGGACTTCGAGGAGAACAACAATTGCGATAGATCCTTGATCACCCAGCGCCGACCCAGCGTCGCCGAGTGCGGTTGGACGCGGCCGAGATCGATGACATGGAGATGTTCCGGCGGGGTTCCCTGCGGCCAGAGCACATGGCACCAGTACAAGTCCTGATGATGCCAGCCGCTGACGTGCATGTGGCGGGTCAACTGCGCCATCCGCTCGATCACGGCATGCCGCACTCTGCGGTTGATCGGGCATGTCGGGGAGGCGCCTGCAAACCAATGGTCCAGACGAACGCAGTGTTCCAGAGCATCTGTCAACAGCCACGATCGTCCATCGAGTTCACCGCAAGCGATGGGGGTCATCGTGGGGATGCCGAGGCGATGGAACTCCAGGACGGCGTCCCATTCCGGGCGCGCTCCCCAGACGGGCGCCCGCAATTTGGTCCAGGCCTTCCAGCGTTCACGCCAGGTGATGGGACCATGACGCTTGAGGTAAACTGCTTGAACCCGTCCGTCGACCGCGAATTCATGTCGAGAGGTGACCCGTTCGCCCACTTCGCGATAGACTTCGCCGCGCCCAAGTGCAAGGACGGATGCCGCGGTCGTCAGGCCAAACCGCTGAAGCAACGGCGCAAACGCCGCATTGACGAGCATCCGCCCGGCGTCCCACGCCACGACCTCAATCGGTGCTGTCGCCATTGAGGAGATCAATGGGGGGGTACCGCCCGCCCGATCGTGAAGAAGTCCGCTCGCCGCATTCACGTCCATCATGCGGCCCGCGCGTGGGCGTTGGTCCGGGCGTAGATCTCCAGCAGGGTGTCGACGTGCCTCTCGTAAGAAAGCCGGGGCCGCAGCGCCAGGCAGGCGCGGGCCATTTCGTCTCTTCGGCGATCGTCGCACAATTGCTGCATCGCTGCGGCAAGACCAGAAACATCTTCCGGGTCACTCAAGACCAGCCCCTCTCGCCCCTCGGTCATGATCTCCGCCGCCCCATTGCGAGTGGTGGTCACCACGGGGACTCCCATGGCCAGCGACTCCAGGACCACGAGGCTGCACGGGTCGTGTTTGGTCGGCAGCACGAAGAAGTCGGCGCCGCCATAGCAGACCGCGGGGCGTTGCGTCGGCCCGGCAAAGATGACGCGTGAGGCCACCCCGGCCGCAACGGCGCGTTGCCTCCAGGCTCGCGGATCGGGTTTGCCGACGACCACCAGCTTCAAACGCGGGTCCGAGACTTGCGTCAACGCGGCAATGGCCTCGCCCAACCCCTTCCGCTCAAAGTCCTGAGCGATCATCAGCGCGACAATGTCGGTCGAAGCGCAGCCCAATTCGCGCCGCCACTCCCGACCGCCGTCGCGGCTGGCCGCCGGGTCGAACCGCTGCAAATCGACGGCATTGAACAAGCAGGCGTGGCGATCTCCCGGAAGCGCGTAGTACTGCAGAATGGACGACTGCACGTACTTCGACAACGAAATGACGATCGGCGGCTGCGATCCGGAGAGCAATTGACGCTCAACCGCAGCAAATGCCCGGCGGCGCCCATTCCATCGATTGCCTACCCAGGACCCCCAGCGCGCCCAACCCGTGCGCTTTCGATGTCCCTGCTGAAGGGCCTCCTGCGCGAGTCCGGCATGCGGGTGATAGACGTCGCAATGACGAACGGGAAGTGCCGCGTGGACCCGGTCGTAGGCGGTCGACGCCAGATGAACATCCAAGTTCCGCAGCCAATTCCCGTAGCGACCGGTGCGCGTCATCCCGGAGGCTGACAGCACGACGGATTCAACACCTGGGATGTTCGGCCCGGGAGATGAAGAAATCAGCGAAGTTTTAATTCCGCGGCGTGCGAGGGCCGCGGCGAGGTCCACGGTATACCGCTCCGCCCCGCCACGTGCCGGATCGGCATGCAAGATCACCAGCCCGACGCGCATCCCCGAGTCTCCCTCCTCGAAGTCCCTCTTCGTCCGGAAGATAGCACGAGGAGGCGGGCTCCGGGAAGAGGTCTTCGCGGGCGGCGTCCACTCAGCTATCCGTGGATCGAATCCGCCAGTGAATCAACGGGCGTGGGAGTGCCGAGGGGCAACCGCACCGAGGAGTCAACGGACGCGATTGGCGACTTCCATTCGCGATAAGTGTCGATGGGACTGGGGAGACCGAGCCAGTAGCCTTGCGCCAATTCGAAGCCCAGGGACCTGCAAATCTGATGCTCTCCCGGAGTTTCAATGCCTTCCGCGAGGGGGACGACGCCAATGTCGCGGATCGCTTCGATCAGGCAGCGGACGAACCGTTGTCGGGAGGCGTCGGCCCCATCGAGGCCGGTGATGATGCGTCGATCGAACTTGAGATAGTCGGGGCGCACATCCGCCAGTTCCGCAATGCGGGCCTGGCCGGCCCCGAAGTCGTCGAACGCCAGTCCGATGTCGAAGTCGCGGAGCATGGCGCGGAAGCGCGCGACTCCAATGACGTCGGTGACCGCCTCTTCGTGCACTTCGATCACGAGCTTTTGCGTGGGGGCCATATCCCGCAGCCGACTCACCCAATCCCAGGTGGCGACATCGACGAACTCCGCGGGATGGGTGTTCAAGAAAATCGGCGGGATTTCGTGGAACTGCTGGCTGACCTCGATGCCCTTGCAGCGCATCAGGTCGCTGAGATCGGCCTCGCGCTGCAGATCGGCCGCGGCGGCGAACATGCGTCCGGGGGTTTCCAGTCCGATCATGCGGCTGCGGGCGAGAACTTCAAAAGCCTGGATGGCCCCGGTCCGCAGATCGACGATGGGTTGGAAATACGGGGTCACAATCCCCTCGCGCAACAGCTTCTCAAACTGCACGCGCGCCAGGGCGTGGTCGCAGAAGTCCTCAGACATCGTGTGCGAGTCGCTCTCTTGCGAGCCGCTGGTCACGCGAAATGCGACGTCAGCGAACTGAACGACGTCCTCTTCCCTGAGTTCCGCCGCTCCGGTAATGCGTTCACCGTTGATGAACGTCCCGTTGGTGCTGCGGAGGTCGCGCACAAACAGCCGTTTCTCCTCGGTGAAAATCTCCGCATGCATGCCGGAGACCGTGGCGCGCGGCAGGGTGAGGGCCGCTTCAGGTCGGCGGCCGACGCGAAACGGAATGGGATCGATCAGTTTGCTGCGGTTGTCGCCGAGCGCACCAAACTTGCCTACAAGCATCCACTGTTGCATGGGAACGCCCCGCGTCCGTCCGAATCAGAAGTCTGAGCCGCCGGACTCGCCGTCACGACGAAAGACTCTTCGCCTCGCTTTGCCGCTATCACATCCACACGTGCTTGAAGATTAGCTCACGGATTTGCTTGCGGCGGCCCGGCAGGCGGCGATGCCACGGAATTCACGGCGTCTGGCGTCAGAATTCACTGACCGCCGAAAGTCCCTCACTTCAACGACGGTTGTGCCGAGAATGCCGTCGAGCACGATGGCGCCGCGGCCAAATTGACGCGCATGCGGCCTCTGTCGACAGCCACGACGGCGGTCCGTCCCTGGCGTTCCGTGCCGGCAGGCGTCTGGTTCCGGGTTGCGACGCGCCAACCCTCGGCGGCCGTTGATTCGGGGACGACGGGCGACGCGGGACGTCGCGAATCGGAAACATGTTCTAGAGTTGTTCAGCTGTTGACTCGAGATTCCCGGCGAAGTCGATTTCGGCCCACACGGAAAATCGCGCCAGCGGCATTCCAAAGCGACGCCCCCCAATGACCACGTCCCAAACCGATCCGTCGTTTGAAGTCAACGCGGAGTTGCTGGCGCAGCTCCTGTCGTCCGATACGTTCTGCCCGCCGGAACCGCAGACAATCGCCGAGACCGGACTGACCGAGCAGTTCATCGAGGCCTTGCTGTGCCGCCACCTGGGGGTCATCGGGGGCAACAGCGGTCGTCGGCTGGCGGCGGCGGTGTGCCTGCCGCTCAAGTTGATTGCGCCCATCCTGGAATCGATGCGGGGACGCAAGCTGGTGACGCATTCGGGCGTCGCGCCGCTGAACGACTACAATTACATGCTGACGGAAGCCGGGCACGAACGAGCCCGCGGCCATCTCCGCCAGAGCGCTTATATCGGCCCTGCGCCGGTGCCCCTCGCCGAGTATGTGGTCTCGGTCGACGCGCAGTCGATTGCAGACGAGGCCCCCAGTCGGCAGAAGCTGCTCGAGGCCTGCCGGAACATCTCGGTGGAGCCGAAGCTGTTCGACATGCTGGGGCCGGCGCTGAATTCCTGCGCGGGCATGTTCTTGTACGGAGCTCCCGGCAACGGTAAGTCGACGCTCGCCCGCTGCGTGACCAGTTGCTTCGGTCAGTCGATCTGGGTGCCCCACGCGATCATCGAAAACGGGGAGATCATCAAGTTCTACGACACCCAGTTTCATAAACCGATCTCTCAGCAGGACGACGGCGTGCTCCGCGCCGCCACTGTGGATCGGCGCTGGGTGCGGGTCGAACGCCCCACCGTGGTCGTGGGAGGCGAATTGACCATGGACAACCTGGAATTGCGCTATAATCGCGACAGCAACGTGAATGAGGCTCCGTTGCAGCTCAAGAGCAACTGCGGCTGCCTGTTGATCGACGACTTCGGACGGCAGCGAATCGCCCCCGGCGAGTTGCTCAATCGCTGGATCGTCCCTCTGGAATCGCGACACGACTTTCTGACGTTGCCCAGCGGCCGCAAGATTCAGGTGCCGTTTCAGCAGCTCATCATTTTTTCGACCAACCTCGAACCGGAGGATCTGGTCGATGAGGCGTTTCTGCGTCGGATTCCCTACAAGATCCACATGACCGACCCGTCCGACGACGAGTTCCATCATCTCTTTCGACTCTACTGCGGGAAGTTCGGCTGCGAGTATCGCAAGGACGTCGTGAATTCGCTCCTTGAGAAGCACTACCGGCAAACCGGGCGAGCCAAGCGACGCTGTCACGCCCGCGATCTGCTCATGCAGGTTCGCAATTACTGTCGCTACCACGGAATGGAATTGGAGCTGCGGCCGGAGTATCTGGACGCGGCGGTCGAGACCTATTTCGCGATGGTGTTGAAAGCCAAGTAACGACATCTGGTCGGGAACTCACCCGGATTGATCAGGGTGCGCTTTCCCTTTTGTGGAAGAGGACGCCATGTCCATTCAGGATGCACTTGCGGGGGGTTATGGTGGGCCCTCCGAGCCGATTCCCGGATATCGCCTCATCGAACGCATTGGCCGCGGGGGATATGGCGAGGTCTGGAAGGCGCTCGCACCCGGCGGGGTCTCCAAGGCCGTCAAGCTGATCTACGGCGATGATCCTTCGCGATCCGTCACGGAGCTCCGCGCGCTCAATCGCGTCAAGGACGTGCGGCATCCGTTCTTGCTGTCGATCGAGCGGATCGAGCAGCGTGAAGGCCTGCTGGCGATCGTGACCGAACTGGGCGACAGGAATCTACAGCAGCATTTTCAGGCCTGCCTCGCGAAAGGACTGCCGGGCATCCCGCAGGCGGACCTGCTGGGGATGCTGCGCGACGTCGCCGATGTGCTCGATTACATTTATCAGGAGCACGCACTGCAGCATCTGGACATCAAGCCGGCCAACCTGCTTCTGTTCGGGCGTCGATTGAAGGTGGCCGATTTTGGACTGGTCAAGAATATTTACGAACGGTCGGCATCCCTGGTTCACGGGCTGACGCCCACCTACGCGGCGCCCGAAATTTTCGAGGGGCAGCCGACCCGAACCAGCGATCAATACAGTTTGGCGATCCTGTACCAGGAGATGCTGACCGGCATTCTCCCCTTTAACGGGAACACCGCAGCCCGACTGGCCACCCAGCATTTGCGCGAAACGCCGGATCTGCGTCCGCTCCCGGTCGCTCAACAGCCCATCATCGCCCGGGCTCTCTCCAAAGATCCGCAGCAGCGCTTTCCGACCTGCATGGAGCTGGTGGAGGAACTGTGTATTGCCGCACGCCGCGCCCCCGCGAGAGAACCCGCGCGGGAAGACCTGCCGCTGGCCCGCGAGCTGCTGAAAAGTGCACAACCCGCGCCGGCTGAGCCGGCGACGACCCCGGAGAGCGGCGCCCGCGTGCCGCGCCCCACGCAGCCGCACGACGGCGAAGACACTCAGGTTCACACCGGCGACGCCGGGCAGGCCGCGGAAACGCGACCGACCATCGTGATCGGCATCGGCGGTACAGCCGCGAAGGTGCTGCAACGCCTGCGGCTCCGCATCGCCGATCGCCTGGGCAGCGTGGAGTCGCTCACGTCGTTCAAAATGCTGCTCATCGACATCGACCAGGACACGCTCAATGAGGTCAATCGCGACCAACGCGCCTGGAGTGAACTGGAGACCGTTCCAACGCCCTTGCGGAGTTCGGCCGAATACCGGGAACAGGGGCATCTGCACCGCCGCTGGCTATCCCGCCGCTGGCTGTTTAACGTCCCGCGCAATCTGCGGACGGAGGGCCTGCGCCCGCTGGGTCGCCTGGCGCTGATGTCGAACGCCGGCAAAGTGCTTACAGCGTTGCGTTCGGCGATCATGCAGGTCACGTCCAGTCGACCAGACGCCGCTGGTTCCGGATCGGCCCAGCGGCCCCCGCGGATCCTGCTCATCACCTCGATCTCCGGCGGGACGGGCAGCGGCATGATCCTTGATCTCGCTTACGCCGCCCGCCACGAGCTGCGCAGCGCCGGCTTTACGGAGGGAAGCGTCGACGGCGTGCTGCTGCACTCGACTCCGGTTGGAACCGGTCGCGACAAGTCGGTGCTCAATGCGATCGCGACGCTGCAGGAGTTGGAACACTACAGTGCTCCCGGGAGTTATTATCCGGGTGAACCGCTGCTGCAGACGCCGCCGTTCCACGGCAACAATCAAACATTTTCGTCGACGCAGCTGATGGACTGCGGCGAGGGCGCCGACACGTCTTCATGGCTGCGGGCCATCGACAATGTCGCTGAACACGTCTATTGCCGCGTCCTCACCGCGGCCGATCCAGCCGGGGGGCAAGGGGCAGCAAAGAGTCCGGGCGCCGGCCCCACGCTGGATGTGGTGCAGGTGCGCCAGATTGGCGGGTACTCCGGCAGTTTTGTCGACGATTTGACGCGTCAGTTGTGCGTCGATGTGATCGACGGCTGGTGCGGGGTGCCCGTGCAAACCGTGGCGGGGGAGCGTCGGACCACATCCGCGGCCACGCTGCTGCTGAACGTGATGGAAAACAACAAGAGTGCCAAGTACCAGCAATTGGCGGCGGAAGCCGAGACGCAACTCCTCTCCAGCGGCGTCGACATCGAGCAGTTGTTGACCAACGCCCGCGAAATGCTCCACCAGGAGTTGGGGATGGGGCAGCGGCAATATCTGCACTCGCTCTTCGCCGAGGCCCAGCGGGCCGTCGGCGAGGGGGAGAAGCCGGATCAGGAGATTGCCGGATTGGTCATCGCGCTTCAGGATCGCGCGATCGGACTCGATTTCGGCGAGCGGCTGGAGGATCACTCGCGGAACACGCTGTTCGACTTGCTGCATTCCCGCCTCGCCTCACAGGCGATGCAGATTGCAGCCCGCTTCACCGACTGGGTGAATCACCTGATCGACAATCCGGATGCCGGGGTCGATGCCGCCCGCCACGCGGCTGAGGCCGGGCGCAACAGCATTCGCGACCTCATCGGAGTGCTCGGGAAAGAAATTCGCGAGCTCCAGAAACGGCAGACGAATTCCCGGATCGCACTCACCGCTCCGGCGGCGCCGGGGGACGCGCCCAGGAGCGGGCGGGGATGGCTGCTGCGTCGCGGAAACGCCCGTGAGGGGCTCGCCGAGAGGCTGGTTGAACACGGACTCTCCTCGTTTGAGGAGTTGCTCTATCTCCTCGTTCAATGGCAGCTGCGGGCGATCGAAGCCCATGCTTCGGCCGCCATCGATCAGATCATCTGCATGTGGCAGGAATTGAAGCACCTGGGAAAGCAGATTGGATCTGAAGATCTCTCAAGTTCCCCCGCCGACTGCGGCCAGCCGACCAACTATGAGATCGCGCTGCGCAAACTGCTGCTGGATCATCGCTCGCGCCTGATTCGGGAACTGCGCAGTCGCGTGGAACACGACGTTCTCGTGGGTTCCCAGAAACTCCAGCGTCTGTTGCAGCAACGCGGTTCTTACGATCAGGTGCTCGGTGTGCCGCTCCGCCGACTGGCGCGTCAAGTCGTGCTGCAGAGTATGCAGCAGGTCTTGATCATCCTGCTGCAACAGCATGCCCAAACCGCCGGGAATGAAGCGATCGACCTCGACGCGGCCCTCAGCGAAATCCTGTCGGAACCCTGGACCCTGACCTCGGGCGAACGCCAGCGGGCGGTGCTGGTGGCCCCGAAGGCGGTCGCGCTGCCGACATTCCGAAGTCAAACGTCGCGTGCGCTTCCGAGCATCCCGGTCGTTTCCGCCCAAACCAACAGCATCGCGGTCTGTCGGGAATGTCGGGATGTCGCAATTCCGGGACTGATCCAGGCGATCGCGCACGGACAGACTGCGCTGGTGGCGGTCGCGGCCAACTTGCACGCCCGCATCGACGTCGAGTGGCACGCCCCCCCCGTACTCACCAGCGCAAGCACCACTCCCGACGCCGCCCCGGCCGTCTGGTCCGACGTCCCCCAGACTGTGCCGTTGCAGTAGTGCTCCAGGGGCGGCTGGAACATCGTCCACATTCACGTCGACGCGGTTTTGTCGCGATCTGCCGCGGCGATCGGTCGGACGCAGTCCGTCGCGCGCCGACTCGGCACTCGGAAGGGGCCATGCCGGTCCTTCAACGTTCTGCCGTCTCAGCGAGTAGGACTGGCATCGTTCACCGGGTTAACGCGTCGTCAACGACGGCCCCCGGCGATTGCCGCGGGATTCGCGACGCCCTTACGCGAGAATCTCTCTGACCACCTGCCCGTGCACGTCGGTGAGCCGGTAGTCCCGCCCCTGGAAGCGGTAGGTGAGGCGCGTGTGGTCGAAGCCCAGCGAGTGCAGGATTGTGGCCTGCAGGTCGTGGACGTGGACGGGTTTGTCAGCGATGCCGAAACCGAGTTCGTCGGTCTCGCCATAACTCATTCCCCCCTTCACGCCGCCGCCCGCGAGGAAGACGCAGTAGCAGTCGGGGTAATGATCGCGGCCGAGGATGCTCCCCTTGGCGGTGCGCCCCTCGCGGAAGGGGGTGCGGCCGAATTCCCCGCTCCAGACAATGAGCGTGTCATCCAGGAGGCCGCGCTGCTTCAGGTCTTTGATGAGAGCGGCGACCGGCTTGTCCATGGTCGCACATTTTTTCGTCAGGCCGTCGCGGATGTCTTCGCCGGGTCCGGTGCCGTGGAAATCCCAGCCCCAGTCGAATAGCTGGACGTAGCGGACCCCTTGTTCGATCAACCGCCGCGCGAGGAGGCAGTTGTTGGCGAGGCTTGCGCCGCCGGGCTGAGCGCCGTAGGCTTCGAGGATGTGCTGCGGCTCCTTGGAAATGTCCATCACTTCCGGAACCGACACCTGCATGCGGTAGGCGAGTTCGTATTGCGCAATGCGGGTGAGGGTCTCGGGGTGGCCGAGTTCGCGGGCCTGCCATTCATTGAGGTCGCGCAGGGCGTCGAGGCTGAGTCGACGGAGTTCGCGGTCCATCCCCTC
>JANRLN010000087.1:0-3527 GCA_033762515.1 Planctomycetaceae bacterium | reverse complement strand
GTCATATCGTCCGCGATCTTGGATTTGCCGATGAAGTCATTCACAGACCGGCGTACGTGCTGGAGCGCATCCGGCACATTCATGGTTGCCGAGTGCCGGGCACACTCGAGCAGGCGCGGCTCCCCGAACATGTCGCCGGCTTCCGACTGTGCCTCGTGGATTCCGTCGGTCGCAATCCAGAATTGATCGCCGCATTCCAGCATGATGGGGGGGCCGTATTGGAACTGAACGCTTGGAAACATCCCCAATGGGGATATCCCAGGTCCATGATCACTGCGAGGACGTCGTTTCGCATCACTGCGATGGGGCGTCCAACCCTCAGGGAAATCGCCCTCATTTCTCAGAGCCACGCGGAAGCGCTGGAACTCCGCGATCACGGGGAATCCCAATTGTCACGGGGTTGATGGAGTGCTACCTTGCACGATCGAGTGCTTGCTCTTCATCAGGGTTCTGCCTGCCGGAGACATTTTCATGGGCCATCATCGGTATTCCCGCGCCTCGGGTCGTGGTTTCACGCTGATTGAACTGCTGGTCGTCATCGCAATCATTGCCGTGCTGATCGCCCTCCTCTTGCCGGCGGTGCAGCAGGCGCGCGAGGCGGCTCGGCGGTCGCAGTGCCGCAACAACCTGAAGCAATTCGGGCTGGCGATGCACAATTATGAGAACTCCAACCGCTGCTTTCAGCGGGCCAATTACTCGTCGGTCACCACTTCGACCACGGGCTGGCAAGGATTTGCCGGACACGTGATGCTGCTCCCCTATCTCGACCAGACCGCACTCTACAGCTCCATCGATTTCACGCAGGCCTTCTGGGGTGGAGCCAACGCTACGCTCAAAGCCACGAAAATCCGAGCGTTTCTCTGCCCCTCCGATTCCGGCTGGAGGTACGGCAACTACGGCAACGACCCCGGCACCACCGGCGGCGGGGGCAATAACTACTTCGTCAGCGGCGGACCGTCGCTGCTGATGCTCGGCGTCACCGGCGGCGGCGTCGGCGGTTCCCCCGGCACGCCCATTGGCTTCGCCGACCAGATCGGCGTCTGCAATCTCTTCCGCAACATCAAGATCGCCGACATTCAGGACGGCACATCCAATGTCATTGCCGCCTCGGAAGCCATCATCGGCGACGGCGAAAGCGCCACCTTCACCATCGGCGACGTCATTCGCGGAGCCACCTTTCCCGCCGGGTTCCCCAATACCTTTGCCACCCAGGACCAATTGGCGCAGTTCAGCGCCAGTTGCAACCCCGCCACCCACTACGGCATCACGGGGAAGAACTGGATCAACGGCATGCCGGGGCAATCGTTCTTCAATACTTTGAATCCCCCCAACTCCCGCAACGTCGACTGCATGGAATGCGGCGGTTGCTCCTGGTACGACGCCCGCGGCGTCATCAACGCCCGCAGCCGGCATTCCGGCGGCGTCCACACGCTGCTCGCCGACGGTTCTGTCCGTTTCGTGGGCGACACCATCGACATCACCACCTGGCAGCGGCTGGGGGCGATCGCCGACGGCAACTCGATCGGCGAGTATTAGTTGCGAATTCCGCCAGGAAGATTCCCGTAAAACCCACCATACGCGCGCTGGAGGAACTCCGCCATTACCACGATTCGTCGACCCGCGTCTGCGTCTGTCCTGCGCCCTGGTCTGGCCACGTGCTTGCTCCTGCTCTTCGGGCTTCTCGCCGGTTGCGGGTCGAGCAATTCCCCCTTAAATGAGCCGACGCGGTATAAGACGATGTCGGCCCTCAAGTCGCGTCTGCTCGAAGTTTCACAGTACGGCGACGGGGGGAGTTCCCTTGGGGGAATCCCCGAGAGCATCGACGAGCTCATGAAGTCCGACCCCGCCAAGGGGAAGCAGTTGTTGGCCGACTTCCAAAGACTCAACATGGCCGACTCCAAGGAAACCCGCAAACAGATCGCCAAAGACATGGCGGACAAGATCGATTGATCCGCTCGGGGCGGCATTGAATCTCCGCCCCAATGTGCCGCGATCGCGGGATCGATCGGGATTCCGCAGATTGACGTAGGACTTGTACGCGTCGACCGCGACTCCTGCGCCTCGGGACCGGTTGAGCGACGACCGAATCCTCTTAGATCCCGCTTCCCGTTGGGATTCGCTGGCCGTCGGAGTCCGTTGCAAGTCTCCGTTTCGCCCGCGAAAAGAATCTTTACAGATCAGTATTGATGCGTTATCCTCGGAGCGATACACAACATTACTTATCAGAAAACAAGCAATGACTCGCGAGTCTTGGCAGATCTCCCGTGAAATGTTCCTGAGTGACGAGGAAAGTCGACTGCTGCTGGACTCTGTCCGCCAGCAGTCCAATTTGGCCGCTGGGAGTGACCGGGTTACCGCGGCGACAGATCAATTGATCGTGGAGATCCTGCTCTTCTCCGGGGTGCGAAACAGCGAGTTCTGTCGACTGACCGTTCCCGATGTCGTCGCTACAGAAACGACGTGCGCCCTGGTGGTTCATGAGACCGCCGCGCGAACGCGGCTGGTTCACATCCCCGCCTGGCTGAGCGTGGGGATTGCCGACTACGTGCACCAGATCCGTCCGCTGCTACTTTCGAAAGCCGCCACCAACTTTGATCGGGCGCGAGGGCCGTTGATTATCAACGAGCGCGGGCGACCGTATGAGCGGACGGCCCTTTATCGCCGTGTGCTGCGCATTCTGACGACCGCCGGACTCGGCGAACGGGCAAGCGTCCAGCTCCTCAGACACACGTACGGTTACCTCGCGTACAAGCAGACGGGGGGCAACTTGCTTTTCGTTCAACGCCAACTCGGCCACGCCCATCCCATGGTCACCGCCATCTATGCACAATTCGTGAACGAAAACCCGAATGCGATCGCCGACATCGTCGGCGGCGGATTCGAACCCACCGCCCTCTGACTGGAGCGAACGATGCCTGCCGCACAATTGACTCATGCCGAGGTCTTGGAAAAGCTGCCCGCGGTTGTCGCAGACTGCCTGGCGATCGAGGAAGCCGATGTGACTCCTGAAGCCAATTTTCGACTCGACCTGGGAGGTGAATCGATTGACGACATCGACCTGTCGTTCCGCTGTGACCGTGCGTTTGGTCTGCATCAGCCATTGCAGGCGTTAGGAGGTCTGTTAAAACTGCCGACGAATTCCGATGGGACCGTGTCTCTGGAGACGGCGTTGAAAGCCTGTGAACGGATTCCGTATTTTCAGGAACGCCTCAGCCGTCTCGGAAAATCGGAGGTCACTCCGAGAGACCTGCTGGAGCTCTATACGATCGAAGGGATCGCCCACGTGATCGCTGCCGCCTCGAATGGTGACGCAGCCGCGTAGCGGGATTCGCAAGAATTCCGACGGATCGCAGCGGTGACTCTTTGCTTGCGATCGCGGCTACCGAGGAGCAGCCCCATTGGCTGCGTGGATCGCCAAGATGCCCGGCACGTCGACGCCGACGCCCTTGACGCTGATGGGGACCACGGGCCATTCGGCGGTGGGTGTGAGGAGTTCCGCTCCGCGGTCGGTCACCAGGATTGTCTCG
>JANRLN010000086.1:0-57111 GCA_033762515.1 Planctomycetaceae bacterium | reverse complement strand
GCGGTTCAGGCGGCGAATGGTAACGCGACCGGGATCGGGATGCTCAGGATTGAGCTGGAAGATGCGGTCCTCGATCCAGGAGAGCATCAAGCGCTTCTCGTCCGCCGAGGGCTGCGGCTGATCAGCGGGGGGCATCAGTTGCGTGCGCAGGTTCTTCCAGACGGAGGCCCATTTGGGTCGATCGGTTTTCCAATCGGCTGCCGCGAGCAACTGATCGAGCGCCAGGCTTCCTTCCATCTCGCCGTTCGTGTGGCAGTCGCCGCAGTATTTGGTGAAGACGGCAAGGGGTGGGGGCACGGTATCGGCGGCAGGACAGATCGCAGCCAGGAGCAGCAGCGCGGGGAAGCCGGTCAATAGACGCGTGGTGGGGAGCAGGATCGACATGAAACAGGCCAGCGGAGGGAAGCATCGGCAGGAGCTGATGAATTCTAGCTGACCCCACGGTTTCGAGCTACCGAATACGGACGAATCTCCGTTGATTTCGTCACTGAAATCCGGTCAACGAGGGCCGCGACGCCCGGGCGGAACTGGCGTCCATCGTTTGACACGCATCGACCGATTGTGGTTCGATGCGAGTTCTGCCTGAGCCTCGCCCTGCTGATCGGTTCCTGCCATGAACCTGCGCGACTGTTATTGCTGTTTCATCGTGTGTGGACTGGGGTGGCTGTGCGGATGTCATCAGGCCACCCCCCCGGCGAAGAGCGATTCAGCCAAAGCCCCGGCGACGCCCCTGACGGCTCCGCTCACCACCGCACAGAAGCGGCCGTGGCGGACGACGATTCGGTCTCAGGGGGGCTTGGTCGCCGATGAATCGGCGCTGATCGGCGCCAAGGTCGCCGGACGCGTTGAGGCTGTTTCCGTCGAACTGGGGGATTTTGTCCGTCAGGGGGACGTCATCGCAGAACTGGATGACGATGAGCTGCAACTGCTGGTCCGACAATCGGAAGCCCAGTTAGGGCAGGCTCGAGCAGCGGTTGGACTGACGGCCGATCAACCTGATGACAGCATTCAGCGCGAGAACTCGCCGGTGGTGCGTCAGGAGCGAGCGGTCTTGGACGAGGCCAAGACGAGCCTGGCCCGCCTGAAGCTGCTGGAACAGAAGAACGCCGTCACGCAAGCGGACTTGGAGGCGAGCGCTGCGGCCGTCGCCGTGGCTGAGGCCCGGTACGCATCTTCGCTCAATGCCGTTGAAGAGAAGCTCGCCCTGATCCGTGTTCGTCGGGCGGAAGTCCTGTTGGCTCAAGACATGCTGAAGCAGGCGGTGATTCGCGCACCGTTTGACGGGTTGGTCCAAAGCCGTCAGGTCGCCGCAGGAGCCTACCTCCGCGTCGGCGACCCCGTGGCGATGCTGGTTCGGATTGATCCACTCCGGTATCGCGGAACTGTTCCCGAACGTTACGCCCTCAACCTGCGCGCCGGCCAGGAAGTGCTGGTCCATCTGGATGGTCTGCCGGACCCAATCTCCACGCGGATTTCGCGGATCAGTCCGGCGATCGACGAATTCAGTCGTGCGCTGGTCTTTGAAGCGGATCTCCCGAATCCCGGCGGCAGGCTGCGGTCAGGTCTGTTCGCGGAAGCCGAAATTGTCGTCGATACCCAATCGGAAGCGGTGGCGATTCCCGAGACCTCGATCGTCGAGTTCGCGGGCGTCGAGAAAGTCTGGCGGGTCAGCGCCGGTACTGCAGCCGAGGTCGCCGTCCGCACGGGTCGCCGCGACCGCGGTCTTGTGGAGATCGTATCGGGCTTGAACGCAGGGGACGTCATTATCCAATCAGGTGCAGACGGACGTGCGGGTCCGGTGACGGAGCGGGAGGAGAACGTGGGGGGATGACAGTCGGAGAGCCGTTCAGATTTGCGCATCCGAAGTTACGCGCGAACTCTGATCTTCAGCCTCAATCGATCAGCGGACTCCGCCGGAAATCCCATGGTGACCCGGCGCTCATGCCAATTGGCAATATCAGTTTTCAGCACCAGGATTTCATCGTCATTCGGACAAACCCCGCTTAGGAACCCCGTGGATGCAATGGCTGGCCGAAGTCTGCGTGCGGCGTCCGGTGTTCGCGTTGATGTTGATTTCCGCCCTGGTGGTCGCCGGGATTGTGGCCTATCCCTCCTTGGGGGTTGATCGGTTTCCCAATCTCGATTTGCCGACGGTGACGGTGCGCACCACCTATCCCGGCGCCGCCCCGGAAGAGGTCGAATCGGAGGTCAGCCAGATCATCGAAGACGCGGTCGCCACGGTCGCGGGGATCGAAGAACTGCGGTCGATCTCCAGCGAGGGGACTTCGATTGCGATGATCACGTTTGAGCTCGACCGCAATCTCGATGCGGCCGTGCAGGACGTGCGCGACGCCGTCGCGAGTGTGGCCAATCGGTTGCCGAGGGGACTCGATCCTCCGGTCGTGCAACAGCAGGATCTCGACTCCTCACCTATTCTGACGCTCGCCGTCTCAGGCCCGAGGACGAGCCGCGAGTTGTATGTGCTTGCCGATCGCTATGTCAAAAATGTGATTGAATCCGCCAAGGGTGTGGGCGAAGTCGGCATTTCCGGAGCCTCCGACCGGGCGGTGCAGGTGAACCTGGACGCTCGGCGTCTGGCGGCGCACCGCGTGTCGATCATGGATGTCCGCGACGCCTTGACGCGGCAGAACGCCGAAATCCCGGGCGGCCGCGTGGATGCCGGGTCGCGCGAACTGACGCTGCGGACGATGGGGCGGATCGCCCATGCCCGGTCATTTCCCGAGATGGTGGTCTCGACGGTCAATGGGTCCACGGTTCGCCTGAGCGACCTCGGGGACGTGGTCGACGGAACAAAGGAGGAGCGCCGTCTGGCACGGCTCGACGGCCAACCTGCGGTTGTCTTGCAGGTTCAGCGCCAATCGGGAGCCAATACGGTGGAGACGATTCGCGCGGTCAAGGAGCGCATTCCGCGTTCGATCGAGCTGCTGCCCGAAGATGTCAAAGTCACGCTGATTCAAGACCAGTCGCGGTACATCGAAGCGGCGCTGCATGAAATTCAAGGGCACCTCGTCTCGGGGAGCCTGCTTGCCACAATTACGGTGCTGCTGTTCATGCGCTCGTGGCGATCGACCTTGATCGCCGCGGTGGCGATTCCCACCTCGATCGTCGCCACGTTCGCGTTCATGAAGCTGTTTGGTTTCACCCTCAACAATGTGACGATGCTGGCGTTGGTGTTGATGGTGGGGGTGGTCATCGACGACGCCATCGTCGTGCTGGAGAACGTGTTCCGGTTCATTGAAGAAAAGGGGATGAGCCCCAGGGCGGCGGCGATCGAAGGGACGCGGGAGATCGGACCCGCCGTCTTTGCGACGACGCTGTCGCTGGTGATCGTGTTTCTCCCCGTGTCGTTCCTGTCGAGCGTCACCGGCCGGATGCTGTTCGAGTTCGGCATCACGGCCACGGTCGCCATCCTGGTCTCAATGCTGGTGAGCTTCACCCTCACACCGATGATGTGCAGCCGCTTGCTGAAGGCCGCTCCGCAGCACGCCGATCTCAGCCGGTCGCGGCAGGGCTTTTATCGCTGGATCGAAGCCGGCTATATGACCATTCTGCAGTGGTCGCTTCGATTTCGCTTCGCCGTGCTGCTGCTCTCTGCCGGCGTGATCGCCTCCAATTTCTGGCTCTACGACCTCGTCAAGCAGGACTACATTCCCACCAATGTCGACGAATCGGAATTCGAGGTCGGCATCACGGCCAACGAAGGAACCAGTCTTCAGGCCATGTCGCAATTGATGCGCCGCGTTGAGACCGACTTGAAACAAATCGAGGGAATCAAGCTGGTCCTCGCCACCGTCGGTTCGCGCGGCCTGGGAAGCGTGAACCGCGGAGAAATTTTTGTACGCCTGCAAGACCTTGAATCCCGCACCTTCTCACTCGAACGCCTCTGGCGGGGCTATCGCGCCGGAGATGTCGGCGCCGCATTTCGCGGCAACTTCACCCAGCAATCGAAGATGCAAGAGGTCCGCTCGCGGCTCGCCGGTCTGCCGGGTGCACGCATCTCCGTACGCAACCTGACATCGTTGCGCCAGGGCGCCCCGGTCGACATCGACTTCTCCATCACGGGCCCCAACATCGTCAATCTCGTGCAGTTCAGCGAGAAACTCCGGGAGAAGGCGGCACAGATTCCCGGCATCGTCGACGTTGACACAACGCTCCGTCTGGACAAGCCCGAAATCCTCGCCAAGCTCGACCGCGAACGCATGGCCTCCCTGGGAGTCACCGTCCAGGAAGTTGCGGACACGCTCCGCATCGCGGTCGGCGGCGACGACCGCGTCTCCCGCTACCGTGACCGTTCGGCCGACGACGCCTATGACGTCGAGCTCCGTCTCGTCGGCATCGATCGCGGCGATGTGGAATCCATTTCCCAGTTGTACGTCCGTGCCTTTCCGGGGCGCGCCGCGAATCTGGTGGGACCGCAGGCCATGCGGAGCGCGGCGGGCGTTGCTTTGACGCGGCTGGACAACGTCGTCACCTTCGAGCCGTCAGAGGACTACGCCCGCATTGACCGGCTTGACCGCCAACGAATGGTCGCCGTACGCGCGAATGTCGCTCCCGGCTACGCCTTGGGAGACCGCGTCGCCGCGGTTCAGCAGGCCTGCAGCGAAATCGGGATTCCTCCGGGATTCAGCACGCGCGTCCTCGGTCGAGGACGCGAACTGGAGCGAACCCTCAACGAATTTGTCTGGACGTTCGGTTTGTCTTTTGTCTTCATGTACATCGTGATTGCCGCTCAGTACGAGCATCTGGTCCATCCCGTCACGATTTTGCTGTCGCTGCCCCTGGCCGTCCCCTTCGGTCTCATCAGCCTCTATTGGGGCGGAGAAACGCTCAATCTCTATTCCGCGCTGGGAATCCTGGTGTTGTTCGGCGTGGTGAAGAAGGCGTCGATTCTGCAGATCGACACACACCAACCTGTTGCGAGAGCACGGCATGGACCGCGAACATGCGATCCTGGCCGCCAACCGCGACCGTCTGCGACCGATCTTGATGACGACGATTTCATTCGTGGCAGGGATGATGCCGCTGCTCGTCGCCACTGGTCCGGGAGCAGAAGAACGCCGCTCCATCGCCGTACTCGCGTGCGGCGGACAGACCTTGTCGTTGCTGTTGACGTTGATCGCCGTGCCGGTGATCTACTCGGTCCTCGACGACCTGGGGGATCTGCTGACGTGGAAGAGCGCCCACAGTTCCGCGACGCTGGACGCATCCGGCGCATCCAAGGTCGGGCCCGCCTGATGGCGCTGGTCGAAGCGACGTTCGTCGACGGCGGCAAACGCCGGTGGCGCATCAGGACCTGTCGGCGACCAATTTCGTGGACTCCGAGTCCCAGGCCATGATCCGGCTGCGCAATGCACTGGGACTGAACGGGGCTGACAGGATTTCGTCCACTTCCAGACCCCGCGCCCGCGATTCCTGGGTAACCGCCTCCGCGGTGCGGGTCGTAAGCGCGACTATCCGGGCGTTCGCGGCTGCAACGACATCCCAGCCCGTCATGCCTGGCATGTCCAGGTCCACGAGCACCACGTCTGGATGCAGCATCTGCAGCCGATCGAGGGCGTGCTCACTGTCGCCCGCAGTCCACACTTCCACGTCGGCGCGCAACAGGTGCAGCGTCAGGGCATGGGAGATATGGGGTTGAGCGGCGCAGATCAATGCTCGCAGCGACATTCCGGTCTCCTCTCGAGTGTGCCTTCCGCCCGCGAACCTGTCCCACCCGACCGGCGCACGTACGGGAGCGTTGAGATTTTGCAACCTTTCCGCCACGAAACCCTACGCCGGGAATGTGAAGGCGTCCAATCGATTCGGCGCATCTTGGATGCGAATCTCTTCCACCAGGCCAATCCGACTCGTCGAACGAAGGGGATCCCCGGCGAATTCCGACACGAACTCGCGGCGTTCTCATTCCTTCGTGAAATCGATAAACTCTCGACTCAACGCCGGGCAGGCACCGGCATCGAATTCGCCAACCCGGACGGAGCCACAGGGTATGCTCGGCGCACACTTGACCCCCGCACAGTACCTGAAACGCTGCGGGGAAGTCTTTGAAACCCTTGACCTTACGCAGACGGAAGCCCTCGCCGACGACATTTACGCCGCGTATTTGGCGGGTCGCTTCGTGTTCATTTGCGGTAATGGCGGCAGCGGTTCGAACTCGTCCCACTTCTGCGAGGATCTCGGGAAGAGCACGCTCGACCGTAAGGACTTCACCAACGACTCAGTCAAACGATTGAAGGTTCTCAGTCTCACCGACAACACCCCCTACATCCTCGCCTGGGGAAATGACGAGGGGTTCGATCGGGTTTTCGTCGAGCAACTCAAGAACTTCGCCTCCCCGGGTGATGTGCTGATCGCCATCAGCGGCAGTGGAAACAGCCCCAATGTCTTGAACGCCGTCGAGTGGGCCAATCGCCACGAACTGACGACCTGGGGCGTTACCGGCTACGGAGGCGGAAAACTGCAGTCGCTGGCCCGCAAGAATCTCCATGTCCCGCTCGACGACATGGGACTCGTCGAGTGTGTCCACCTGGTGCTGTTCCACTGGATCCTCAACGACATCCACGGCCGCATCAACAACGTGGGGAGGCATGCGAAGTGAGGGTTGTCCGTGATCCCTAGTCAGTGGTCCCTTGGATCGGGCACCCAGTGTGCTCCCCACGAACCAATGCCTCATGGAATTCAGCAACGGACATCGGACCACGGACAACCATGCAGATCAAAACCACCCGTCTCGCTGGGCTTATGGTCATTGAACCGCGTGTCTTTGCCGACTCTCGCGGATTTTTCCTGGAAACCTTCCAGGCTGCGCGCTATCGCGAAGCCGGACTGCCGGGCGAATGGGTGCAGGACAATCTCTCCCGCTCGGTGCGCGGAACGTTGCGTGGGCTGCACTACCAGCGTCATCATCCGCAAGGGAAACTCGTTTATGTCACCAGCGGCGCAGTCTGGGATGTGGCAGTGGATCTCCGCCGCAGTTCGCCGACGTTCGGTCACTGGCACGCAGAGGAACTGACCGACCAGAATCACCGACAGCTGTATCTCCCGCCAGGATTCGCCCACGGGTTTTGCGTTCTCTCCGAGACCGCAGACTTTGCTTACAAATGCACCGACGTCTACCGACCGGACGACGAGCGAACGTTGCTCTGGAACGACCCTGCGGTGGGCATCCCCTGGCCGGAAATCGAGCCGCGGATTCTTTCGACGAAAGATCAGAGGGGTGTCGAATTGCAGGATGCGGATGTTTATGAGTGAAGGCTCGAAATTCGAACGAAAATGGAAATCGCCAATGCCAAACCAAGGGCCTCGATGATCGTCGATGTCTCCATCATTTGATTCTTGACTTGTTCTGTCGGATTTCGTGCTTCGAGTTTAGGATTTCATTCCCCGATGTCTGAGTTCCCCTCGACTCCGCTGCGCGACCCGCCTCCGCCGGGAGTCACGCGTCTGTTTCTCATCCGCCACGGGTCGACCGAGGCCAATGAACGGCGGCCGTTTGTGCTGCAAGGGTGCGAGATCGACGGCCCTCTCACCGAGTTGGGGCGGCAGCAATCGCGGTCCGTCGCGGCAGCGCTCAGCGCGTTCCGGGTGCAGGCGATTTATGCCAGTTCTCTGCGGCGCGCCGTGGAAACCGCGGAATTCATTGCCGAACCGCATGGTCTCGACGTTACGGCGGTGCGCGACCTGCGTGAATGCAGCGTCGGTCAATGGGAGGGAAAATCGTGGGAACAGATCCGCGACGTAGACCCCGCCGGTCATGAGCATTTCTTTGCCGATCCGGTTCATCGCAGTCATCCGGGAGGCGAGTCCTACAGCGATGTGCTGCAACGCGTGCAACCCGCGATGCAAGAAATCCTCGAGCGTCATGCCGGCCAGAATGTGGTGGTCGTCGCGCACAATCTGGTCAACCGGGTCTACCTGGCGGGATATGTCGGGATCGAATTGAAGCACGCTCGCAAATTGCGACAGATGAATTGCTGCATCAATTTGCTGCACCATTTTCAGGGAGAAACGGAATTGGTGACGCTCAATTCCGTGCTCCACCACGAATTACTGGGGTCCTGACCGCAGACCCGGCGGTTGTTCCTCTTCACGCTGGCGTTTCGCTTGCCGTCTTGGCGAATCCCATCATGCGCCGCGACCACCCCTCCACCGACTACCACAATCGCCGCGTCACCGTGATGGGATTGGGCAGTTTCGGCGGCGGAGTCGGGGCCGTCAAATTCCTTGCGGCTCGCGGCGCCCGCATCACCGTCACCGACACGCGCACTCCCGATCAGCTCGCGGAATCGCTCCACGCTCTCCGGGGGATCCCCATTGAACACTGGCGGTTAGGTGAGCACATCACCGAGGATTTCATCACCGCCGACTTCGTCGTCGTCAACCCCGCCGTCACACGCGACCATCCGCTGCTGAAGTCGTGTCGCGAGCGCGACATTCCCCTCACCAGCGAAATGAACCTTTTCTGGCAGCACAATCGGGGAACGGTGTTGGCGGTAACGGGGAGCAACGGCAAGTCGACGACGACGGCCCTGTTGCATTCGATTCTGCAGCAGACCGGGCGGCGCTGCTGGCTGGGCGGCAATCTGGGACACAGCCTGCTTCCAGCGGTCGAGGAGATCGCTCCGGACGATCTCGTGATTCTGGAACTCAGCAGCTTTCAACTGGCCGATCTCGAAAAGCTTCAAGTCAGCCCGCACGTCGGCATCGTCACGAACTTCAGCCCCAATCATCTGGATTGGCATGGAACGCTCGACGACTATCGCGCGTCGAAAGAGACCATCCTGCGCTGGCAGACGCCCGCCGACATCGCCGTCCTGAACGCCGACGATGCCGAGGTGTCTTCCTGGCCGACCAAAGGTCTGAAGCTTCTGTTTGGACTCAACGATCACGGCCAGTGGGGCATCCGTTGGAACGGCACGTCGGCCGTCTGGCGAACCGCGGGACGCGCGCTGTCGTTTCCACTTCACACCTGGTTGACGCTGCCGGGACGCCACAATCTGGCGAACGCGTTGGCGGCGAGCGCGGCTGCGCTGGCGGTCGGGGCGGATGTGGCGGCGGTGCAGCGCGGCATCGAAACCTACCAGCCGTTGCCGCATCGCCTGCAACTCGTGGGGACCGCAGCAGACCGGCGCTTTTACAACGACAGTCTCGCCACGACCCCGGAATCGACTCTGGTGGCGCTCGACGCCTTTGCGGACCCGATCATCCTGATCGCCGGAGGATACGACAAGCAGGTGGACCTCAGTTCGATGGCGCGGGGCATTGCCAGCCGGACGAAGGCGGTCGCGCTCATCGGTCAGACGGCCCCCGTCTTACGAGCCGCCATTGCTGCCGCACCGCAGTCACACACGATGATCTCTCCCCATCTGCCCGACTTCGAAACGGCGTTCGCCTGGGCCGTCTCCCAGTCGGCCGCGGGAGACGTGATCCTGCTCTCGCCCGGCTGCGCCAGCTATGACTGGTTTCGTCATTTCGCCGACCGCGGCACTCGGTTCGAGCATCTGGTGCATCAATGGATCGCTGCCCCCACGTGAATGGGAGCGATCTGGCCGAACGTGGGCCGTGACTCCCCACGCGAGAGGTCGATGTTGACTGTCTGCGGGGATCGTGCGGTCCAGGTCCGCCGCGGGTCCTCATGGCGGTGCCGAACCACAAGTCCCTCTTGATGCCGGGCGAACTCGACCGCACGTACTGCGACCGCCGCACGTCAGCGAGGATGCGGCGGTGGGAAAATCCGTCAGCAGGGGTCAATCCGCCCCGTGAGGTTCACTTTTTCCACTGATTGACTCGCTTATTCTGCTCAGCCAGACGTGCGGTTTCGTCGATTCGCCGCATTCGTGTCTCCGGACGCCTGGCGGTCGAAATCCACTCCAGGATTCCTCGTTTGGTTGAACGGGGGAAAGCCAGAAAATTCGCGGCGGCGGTTGGATACTCCGCCAATGCCGCTGCCAGATCCTCCGGAATTACGAGCTCCTCAACCGCGTCAAGTTTGGTCCAACTGCCGTCGGCGATGGCGGCATCGATCTTGGCCTGCCCGGCGGGGTGGATCAATCCGGCGGCCTGCATTCTGGCGATCCGTTCCTTGTTGGGTCGCGACCAACCTGTCCCGGATTTACGCGGTGCAAACCACAAAAGTGACCGTTCGTCGTCCAGCTTGTTGGGCTTGCTGTCGATCCAGCCGAAGCACAGCGCAGCCGCCACGGCGTCGTCGTATTCGAGGCGGGGCTTTCCCGTCGACTTCTTGTAGTTGACGAGCCAGACTCCCGCTGTCCGCGTGTGATGGGTTTGGAGCCATTCCCGCCATTGTTCGAGCGACAGCGGGTGCACTGAGTTGGCAGGTGGCTCAGTCATCGACGTTGATCCATTCGACGTCAGCCCCAATACCGCCCCTACTACGGCTGAATCGCTCTCGATGGCGCCGCGAGCGGCGGCGACGGGTTCAGCCGCAGCCGCATGTTGTAGGAGACGAGTTCCACGGCATGCTCCGGCTCGGCGATCTGCACGCCGTGGAATCCGTTGAACAGCGAGGGAGTTTGAGATTCATGGAGGGTCTCACCGGTCTCCTTGTTGAGCGCCAGCAAATGCAGCGTCGTATAGGTCGCCTGACCGACCTGCTTCCAGTTTCGCGCCAGAAATATCAGCACAGGGGAAGCCTCGAACCGATCCAGCACCAAGTTTTGGTCGTTGATCTTGCGGTTCCACAACAGTTTGCCGGTCGCTCGGTCCCACGCGTAAATCGCGCCATGAATCCGCGTCGAAGGGAGACTGTCGCCGTAGTTGTAGTTGCCGTAATCCCCATGATTGACGAGCAAATAGAAGCGCTCGCGATCCACAAGGGGCGTAAAGCTCTCGACATCGCGCTGGAAAGGGAGATTGTCCAGCTTCCGTCGATTTCCGGTCTCAAAGTCCAGCAGTTCCATAGTCCGTCCGGTCTTTACTCCGCCGAGAGGGCCGATGACGAGGATTCCCTCTTCGCCAACCTTTCCAACTTGCGATCCCGGTCGCAACTGGGTGGACCAGCGGTCGGCGCCGGTCATCAGGTTCCGGCGTCGCAATTGCGCCTTTCCCGAGGCAAGATGGAACAACCGCAGACCTGGCGTGGTGGTGAGCTGGATTAAATCGTTGTCGAAAATGGCCAGAGTCTGCCGGACATTCTTGTGAAGATTCGGAATCGTCAGGGGTCGACCGTCGGCTGTTCGGTAAGCCATCACTTTCTCGGCCGACTCGTCGACGACGCAGACCGCCTCATCGGTCCCAAAGACCATGTTGTTCACCGGCAAATTTGCATGGGACCAGCGGAGCCGACCCGTCTGTGGTTCGTAGACTTCCAGGGTTCGCCGTCCGACAACAACAATGGCGCGCGGTCGACAAGCCGCCATCCGGCGGTGCTGGCCTTCGCGGAACGCCCACAACAGTCCCTCTTCGGCGTCGAGGGAGGACGTGTCGATCATCGTCGACGCCGGAAGTCGATGCGCCTGATACTCGGATTCCGCGCCCCGTCCGACAGCGGTTGACCAGACGAGTTCCTGTCGAACCGGCGACAAGACCTGTAACACGTCGCGATGCAGAACCACCGCTTGATGACCCAGAATCCGGTAGGGCGAATCACCCTGGTCGGCCGACCGGTTGAGCCCGCGGAGCGGGGCCAGCCAAGTCCATTCCCCTGTCTTCCTCGACTGGAAACCCAGTCGCTGCTCTTGAGGCTCCAGTTGGAGATTCCATTCCTCGAAATACGGGACGTTGAGCGGTGGAACGATTTCCTGCACTTGAGGGGCATGCACGGCGGCCAGTCGAACCGTTTCCAGGCGATAATGGCTCTCGACCTCATTTGCCGCGGAAACCGGCTCCGAATCAGCAGACGTGATCCGCCACGTTGCGACAGCTTCGGAAACAGTCAGGCCGCTGTGCAATTCCATTTCGGCCGCGCCCGGAGTCGCGAGGACCCGATCCAACTGCTGTGAGGCATCGCGAGCCAGGCCGAATTGTTGCCACAAGCGAGCCAATCGCAATTGCGTCTCCAGGGCGACGCGCCGATCGGGGTGATTCGCGAGGGGCAGCAACTCTGCTTCGGCACGTGCAAACAGGTGGGCCGCTCCCCAGCGATCGGCGAGAGCCCAGCGAAGTCGGCAGACTTCGGGGTGGAAATCGAGGAGTTGCCGTAGCGAGATCCAGGACTCGATCGGCCCGCCCAACGCCGACTCAATTCGCTTGCGGACGTCGGCATCCAAGTTGGCCCGCAAGGCTTCATCAGCCTCTTCCCAGATGTCCTGCAGCCTGCCGGAGATCCACAGGGTGCGATCGACGGCGACATCGCTGTCATCTGGTCGAACGACGGTCTCGAGTCCCGTCCGCGACGAGCTGCAGGTCCACAGCCGCTCCCAGGCCGAAAGGAAGTCAGTGCCGGCCGTCAGTTGAGCGACACGAGCGGCCTCGACGCGGAATTCCTCGGCGGGATCGCGCGCCATCACTGCCAGACGTTCGAGATAGTCGGCGCTCCGCGCCGGGTCGGCTTCGACCAAACCGGTCAGAGTCGACCACAGCACCTGCCGACGGCGTTCCGCCAACTCGGCCGCCCCGTTGGGCGCGGGTTCGATCGACAGCAGTTCCAGTGCGGACGGATAGTTTCCCCGAAGCACTTCATATTCAGCCCCCTGGAGCTGCGCGGCGGGGTCCGCCGGCGACTTCTGTCGCTGCTGTGCCAGTTTCTCCAGAAAGCGTTCGCGTTCGGAAAAGACCTGGCAGCCGCCGGGCCCCAACGAAACAAAACGATGTCCGGCTTTGACCAGATTTCCCAACGGGGACATCTGGGGGGGCGTCTGCAACTTCTCAGTGACTTTTCCAGTTTCCAGATTGATCAGCCAGACGGCTCCCGTATTGAAGGGGATTGCGAACTCGTCGCCGTAGACGCATCCCCGCCCAGACGGACGCAGTTCATCGCTCCAGTTCAGGGTCCAGGCCGCCTTGCCGCTGGAAACCGCGACGGCGGCGACCGAAGTCTGGTTGACGATCACGGCTCGATGCTCATCGACGGCGGCAACGTAAAGGCCGTCGTCTCGCGGACGCTGCCAGCGCTCCTTGCCATCCAGCAGATTGAGGCAGACCAACGTCTCGGCGTCCGGCGGGGCGAACAAAACCTGATTGCCGACGATGATCGGCGCCCCGACGCTCCAGGATTCCTGCAAGCTCAGCTGCGGCAGGAAGAGCAGGGACGGATCGAATTCCTCCTCTTCCGACCGCGGCCAGTAGCGATGAGCCCAGAGCAGGCAGCGACGGGTGCGGTCAATGGCGATCAGCCAACCCACCGTGGTCGGACAAACGAGAATGCCATCGCGGATGGCCACCGGGGCGCTCAGCCAGCGGCGGGCGATGTCCAGTTCGATCTTGGTGTCGGCATAGGCCAGCAGTTGCGACCAGCGTGGACGACCCGTCGCAGCATCGAGTGCTTGGAGACGTACTTCTTGACCTGCAGCCGCGACGACGTAGAGCTCGTCTCCATCGGCCGTCGGCACGCCGAAGAAAAATGCTCCCGCCAGCGGAAGCGTTGCGGTTTCAACGGTGGCTGGACCGCCGATCGTCCACGCAAGACGCCCGGTGGCAAGCTCGTACGCAGAGAGACGATTGCTGGACCAGGTGGCGCCGAAGGGGTCGGAAGCATCAGCATCCGGATCCCCGGTGTATCCCGATTGATTGCGCGTCATCACGGCCACATCTTCCAGCACATACAGCCGCTCGCCGTCGCTGCTCAGGAATCCGTTGGCGGCATCGCGGAACAGCCAACTGGCCAGCGGATGCATTTCCGCCGAATCCCCCTGGTATTCCTGGTCAAAGCTCTGTGCATTCATCCGCACGCGCCATGAGTTCTCTTCGCTGACGCTCTCGACCGCGATGCCGTTCATGATCCGTTCGGGAGACACCCCCTCTTCGGTTTGCCACAACGGTTGACCCGTGAAGAGATTCACGACGCGGACGCTGCGCAGGTCTCGGAAGGCCAGCTTGTCGCCGAGCACGATCGGCGAACCGGCCGGGATCATGGGAATCCGATCGTCCTGCAAATCCTGCAAGAGGACTCGCAATCGCTCTTCGATCGCCGGTACGGTCGACAGCGGCTGTGACCAGTCGGGCAGCAGCAATGGCGCCCCGGCAGACCCGACCGCAATTCGTGCCAGCGAACCACCGAACTGACGCCATTCGCTGGGACGGGGAAGCCCGCCCGGGGCGAGCACCGACCGTTCCCACCACTCGGCGGGCGTGACGCTGCGTCCTCCCAGGACCACGGATCGCGGAGATTGGAGCAATTCGCCGAGAAAAAGCGGGACGTCCTCCGCCTGTGCCTGCCGCGCAGCGAAGGCGGCCTGCATTCGCCAGCGAGGATCATTGACCCCCGGCCAGTTGCTGGCCAGCAGTTCGCGATTCCACCACGTGGCGGCCGCATACTCCTGCTGGTCGAAATGCCGCGTTGCCAGCGTTGCGGCAGCGGCGGCTCCCGCAGGAGTGTGAAAGTATCGAGTCGCCACGTCGACCAGCCGCGACAGATCGGAGAACTTCTGCGCTTCGTCCAGCAGCCGCTCTGCGAGTCGACCGTAGCGTTTGGCATAGTCGTCGCGCACGGCCGCGGGCAACTGTCCGATCTTCCGATTGGCCGCGGTGCGGACGGAACTCCATTCTCGAGTTCCGCGTTCGATCACAGCGTCTTCGGGAAGATCGAGGAGCTTTTGCAGCACATCTACGGCCGTCGCCCACTCCCGACGCTCGACGGCCCCCGCAACGGCGCGCCACAGGGCGTCGACCTGCGGATCTTTGGGCACACGCGCATCGATCGGATCTTTGGCATCCGACTCGGGTTCCGAGGTCTCCATGTTGCCCGGCGGGAGGTCGCCCCCCCCATTGAACAACTCCAGCAACTTGCGCAGCAGAGGGGCCGCCGCGGGCGGGTCTTCCGCCGCAGGGGGCGCCAGAGGTTCTTCGGCAGCGCGAATCGGGGCGTACTCGGCGACACGGGAGAATCCCAATGCGCACGCAGCGGCAAGAATCAACCAGCTCCGAGTCTGTTTGAAGGATGGACCAAGTCGTGTCATCCGCGTCGCCCGTGAAAAGTGCCATCGCTGCGGGAGCTGCCTGCCACGATTGTAGACGATCACCACGCCGCCGCCAGATGGGACGAGCATCGAGAACTTGTCCCAGATGCGTTTGCGTCCCCCCGGCCTTCCTCGGTCAGAGTGCCGTCACGGAAGGATATCTGAATTTCGAGGAGCGATGGACGACCGCTGTTCAGGGGTTCCTCAACATTTGGGGCTAGCCGCACGGGATCGGTTGGAATTACAATCACGGCGGCGGTCGTGACCGAGTCGATCGGGGCGTCGCGCCGCAATTTCGGCGGACTAAGCAGTCGAAACCCCCTACCGGCGACTGAACTTCTGCAGGGCCTGCAGTCGATGGAGTCGCTGCCACCGATATGACCGAACCCCCTACGAATCGGGCCTCCTCGATCGGCCCAGCCGACGATTTCCTGCGCGATCGTCGCAGCCTGTTGCGATCGCTGACGGAGTCGACGATCTGCCTGTTGCTGGCGGTGTTGCTGTTTCGAACCTTCGCCGCTGAGGGGTACATGATCTCCACCGGCTCAATGGCGCCCCATCTGTTGGGGTTCCATAAGCGGGTGGAGTGCCCCACCTGCCACTACTCATTCCCCTTCGGCGTGGCTTACGACACCGATGAGGAAGGCATCTCGGCCGCTGAGAGCGACCGGTCGCGATCGCATGCCGTCTGCCCCAACTGCGGACAACGGGGAATCAACCTGCTGCAGGTCCCCCGGAATCATGGGGATCAGCTTCTGGTTTACAAACCGGCGTACGCATTCCGGCCTCCCCGACGCTGGGAAGTGGTCGTTTTCCGCAATCCCCACAATCCCCGCGAGGCGTATGTGAAGCGAGCCGTGGGACTCCCCGGCGAAAAAATTCAGATCATCGACGGCGACGTGTATGCCGACGGCGAGTTGTGCCGCAAGGACTTCGCGACTCAGCGACTCTTGCGCGTGCCGGTCTATTGTCACCAGCATCAACCCGAAGACAGCAGCGAGTTTCGGCCGCGCTGGGCGCCGGTCGGCAGTCCCTCGATTGGCTCCGACGGCTGGCAGGCGCAGGGCTTCGCCTTTCAGCGCACAACGTCGGGAGATCAGTCCTGGGCCTGGGTGGAATATGCGGGATGGGTCCGCTACCGCGGGCACCACGAGACCGTCGTTTCGCCGGTCGATTGGCCGGGAGACATCGATCCATCGGCCATCCCCCCGGCGGGTCTGCGGTACGAACCCCGGACCAGGACGCTGCGCTGCGTCGGAGCGCTGCCGGAAACCGTTCGCGACCAGTTGCTCGCCCACCCGGCCGACGTCGCCTTCCATGCGGCGGTCACCAAGCTGTACGAAGAGTCGCACGTCGCTCCGATCACCGATGATTATGGGTACAACCCGCACGACGGCAGCATTGTCCCGGTTCCCATCCGCGATGTGATGGTCTCGCTGCAGGTGGACTCGGCCTCGGGCGAGGGGGAGTTCGCGATCGAGATGACCGACGGCAGCGCCAATTACACGACGGTCTTCGATTTGCGTCGCCGTTCGGTCCGGATGTACGCGGCCGATCATGAGGAACCGGTCGCCGAAGACCACCTGCCCAGCCAGTTCGGCGTTCGTCCCGTCACCATTGAAATGTCGCTGTTTGATCAACAGGTCTGCGTGGCGGTGGACGGAGAGCAGATTCTCAGCCCGTGGTTCTACGCCTCACCGGAGAACACTCCCCACCCCAGGTTTCCCGTACGGTTCGGTTCGCAGGGGTTGAATGTCCGCGTGTCGGAGCTGATGGTTTATCGCGACGTGTACTACACCGGGACGCGCAGCAAGCACGCGATTCAGTCACCCTATCAGTTGGGTGAGGATGAACTCTTTGTCCTGGGAGACAACAGCCCAGTCTCCCACGACAGTCGCCGCTGGCCCGACGGCGCGGTCCACACCAGCCTGCTTGTCGGCAAGCCGTTCGTGGTGCATCTGCCGTCGAAGCCCGGGCGCTTGCGAATCGGTCCCTTCGAAACGCAACTGCGGTTGCCTGATTTTGAGCGGATGCAGCGGCTTCCGTAACAGAGCGGATTGGAAACGCATCCGTGGCGAGTTCACGCTCTCACGCGCCGGATTCACTGCGTCGACCGCAGTCGCGCCACAGCGTCTTGAGACACCCGTCCCACGTATTCCCCGCTTTTCGTCGCCGCTTCGAGTTCCGGCAATACCGGGCGAGCTTGCTCCCCGAGTTCCCGGAGCGCCGTGGCGGCGTACAGCCTGAGGCTGTCTTGCGGATCCGATTGCATTTTTTTCGCCAGGAAGCGAACCTGCGATTCATCGTTGCTCCACTTCGCAAGAGCCTGCGCAGCAACGACCTGGAGGAGCGGCGACGGATCGGCATCGCGGATCTGGCGGACGATCACCCCCCATTTCGGCGGACAGCGATCAGGGTTGATGTGGCGAACTGCGCCGCGCAGAGCCCAATAACGAACCGCCGGGAATTCGTCCTGGATCGCGGCTTCGTAGGCGGCGAGCACCCCGGCTCCTGACGGGAAGTCCAGGCTCTTTACGGCGAGCAATCGCGAGAGCAAGGGAGATTCGTCAACGACCTCGCGCCAATGGCGCGGTCCGTTGTAAACGTCGTCGCCGACGATGGGCCGACCAACCGTCCACCGCAAGACTTCACTGTCCCGAAAGCCGATCCGGCAGGTTTTGGCGAGGAGGGTGTCGCCAAGGCTGGACCAAATCGCGGGCGCGGAGAGGAGTTTCCAAGTCGGCTTCAAGTCCTTCGGAGCATCGGAGGGTAGCGTGGCATAGACCACGCTGGCACCAGGAAATGAAGACCACAGAATCACCGGCGCGATCCCCTGTTCCGGCCCGCACTCCGCCAGCCTCGGCTGCGGAGCCTGTTGCCACTTCCCACCTGGACGCTTCAGTTCATCGAAAATCGGTTCAGGGATCAGCCCGGTGTCGCCCATGGAGATCATCCAACGCAGACACTCAGTACGCATCCGTCGCAGTACGTCGGCGTATTGCGGATCCAGCGCCAGATTGTGTAGCTCGTACGGATCCCGCTCGGTGTCAAACAACTCTTCGACGGGTTTGTTCGCACGGAAGTACAAGGCAGGCTCTCCCTGCAGTTGACCCTCGGCGTGAAGTCGGCGCATCTCCTGCAGCGTGGGCATCTGGTTCATGTACCAGATATCCTGCGCGTAGCTGACGTCGGGCATGAAATTGCGCAGATACTTGAACCGCTCATCACGGACCATGCGGATCAGGTCATAAGTTTCGTCCATCCGGTCCCGATGCCCGTAAACGTATTTTCGCGGCATCTCCGCCGGTTTGGGTCCCAGAAACGTTTGCCCCTGAAGATGCGTCGCTGGAGTCAGCCCGGCGAGCGACAGGACGGTCGGCGCAAAGTCGACAAACGCGACCAGATCGTCGTTGACCGCTCCCGGCAGAAGCTTCTCCGGTGCCCCCGGTGCGGCCCAGTTTCGCCACTTCTCAGGCACGCGAATCATCAAGGGGACCCGCGTGCCCGAGTCGTAGAGCCAGCGTTTGCAGCGCGGCAGCCCGCGACCGTGGTCTCCCCAGAACCAGACGATCGTATCGTCGGCAAGACCGTCCGCCTCCAAGCGCTGCAGCACTTCGGCAACCTGGCCGTCGAGCGCCGACAGGTTGTCGGCGTAGTTTGCCAAGTCGCGGCGAACCACTGGAGTATCGGGATAGTACGGCGGCACCACAGCCTTGGAGGGGTCGTGGCGCATCTCCGCGGGCAAGGCGGAGACCAGTTTCTTCGTTTGCGGACTGGGATCACGAATTTGACTTTCGTGAGTCGTCGTGAAATTGATGACGCAAAAGAATGGCTGATCCTTCCCGCGACCGCGCCAGTCGGCCCGATTGCTGCTCTCGTCCCACGCCGAATCGGGGGCGTCAAACTGATAGTCAGTCTTTGCGTTGTTCGTACAGTAGTAACCGGCCGCCCGCGGGTACTCCGGGAAACAGCGCACATTGGCCGGAGGCACCCCTTTGCAGCGCATGTGCTGCGTGCCGATGCTTGGGGGGTACATCCCGGTGATCAACCCGCTGCGAGACGGCGCACAGACCCCCGCATGGGTGAAGCAGCGCGTGAACCGCACCCCTTCCGCGGCGAACCGATCCAGATTCGGCGTCGCGGCGTAGGGGTCGCCGTAGCAGCCCAGGTCGGGACTGATGTCCTCAGCACTGATCCACAGAATATTGGGACGATCAGCCGCTGCCGCAACACAACCGGCGGCCCAGGTCCACATCGCGAGCGTTGCGAGTGTCCGCATGGATTCTGCCTTTGGAAAAATGTGGGACGCCGCGAGCCCGCAGCGCCGTCACAGGAACGTGACGTCAGAACTTACACTGTCGGCATCTGCACGACATCTCTGGCAAACCCGGTGACGGTGTTGCCCGCCAGGCGAATGTCCTTCGTTTGCGCCCCCAGTCGAATGCCCACCCGTTCGCCGGCCTCACGAGTTTCCTGAACGGTGTTCTGGCGAATCGTGACCTGCTCGGTCCCGCCTTGAACGTCGATGGCGGCGGCGGTCGCGCCGCCGTTATTGATGAGCGTGTTTCCTTCGATCACGTTTCGGTGCGCACAGAAGGACGGCCCGCGTTCCGGTCGGAACAACAGCCCCACTTCGCCGCTGTTGGTGACTCGATTATTGCGGACGAGGTTGTCGGTGTCGCGATGGCCGATGGAGATCCCCACGCGATTGCCGTCGCAGACGTTGTCTTCCGCGAGGCCGTATTTCACTCCCCAGCAGAAGAAGAGTCCGATCGAGTTCCCCGACAACTGATTGCGGCGCATCAACGGTCGCTGCGAACCCGATCCGGGATGCAGCCCCAGGCCTGCGTGGTCGTGGCTGCGGCAATCCTCGACGATGACGTCGTGGCAGATTTGCCAGCTGATGCCGTCGCCGTTGTAGTTGCGGGCGGTTACATCGCGGATCTGAATCTCCCGGCAGTCCTGCAAGAAGATGCATCCGGCGTAATTGCCGTCGAGGTTCTCGTTGTTGGCGCGATCGCCGTCGAGGGCCAGGTGCTCAACAGCAATGCGCTCGATCTCCTCGCCGGTGAGAAGTGGGAAGAGCGCGTAGACCGCTGGGGCGCCGGCTTCCCAGATGTTCTGCTTGAGAGCCTGGTTGAGCTTGAAGCGATCTCCCGAGCGAGCCACGAGGGTTCGCTTCAGAACTTCGGGGTGCCCGTAGTGGGCGTTCTTGGTGCGCAGGCAGATGCTGTCGCCGACCTCGAAACCGTGACCAGGGGCGAAAGTCAGTTCCTGATCGTACCAGTCGGAATCCGCCACCAGCTTGCTGCTGCGCGAAGGGATCTTCGTAATGATCGAATCGTCGCCGCTGCCGACGACCCGCACATTGGACCGCAGATGAACCGCCCCTCGAAGGACGTACTTTCCGGGCTGCAAATGCACGGTCCCGCCGCCGAGCGCAGCAACATAGTCGACGGCCGCCTGAATCGCCTTGTGGCTGGTGCCTGCAATGTCTGCATCTTTGGCGCCGACCGTGATCGTCAACCGTTCGTCCCACGCGGGCTCGATACGGGCATCGAACGATGTGGCCCGGGGATTCGTCACCGGCGGACGATCATCCGCCCCCTTGGTTGCCTGAGGCAGGGCCATTCCGGCGGTGGCTGCGGCGGCGGTCGACAGGAACGAACGACGCGATACAACAGAATGCGGCACGACGCAGTCTCCGGGCAGGAACCGAGATGGGAGCGCAGCCTCACGACGCCGACGTTCGGACCGCTGTCCCCGCAACGCCGATCATCGCTACACTGCGAATTGTACCTGCCGCGCTGTCCCGATGTCATCACGCCCCATGGACGCCATGTCTGTACGCCTGAAAGTGCTGTTCGAGGACAATCACTGCCTGGCTGTGGTGAAGCCCGCGGGTATGCTGACGATGGGTGACGCCACCGGAGATACGACCCTGCTCGACCACGCCAAGGCGTACATCCAGGGGACATACCACAAGCCTGGCGCCGTATTTCTCGGCGTGGTCCATCGGCTCGATCGCCCGGTCTCGGGGGTGGTCCTGTTTGCTCGCACAAGCAAGGCAGCCAGCCGTCTCTCGGAACAGTTTCGCGAACACCGCGTGGAGAAGGTCTACTGGGCTGTCGTGACCGGACGTTTGGACAACGAGGCAGGGGAGCTCGTTCAGGAACTGGAGAAGAATCCCGCGACCAACGTCGTTCGCGTGGTCCCGCGACCGACGCCGCGGTCGCAGTCCTGCCGGTTAACGTATCGACGGGTGGAGCAGCGCCGCGATGTGACGCTGGTCGAGATCCGCCCGCAGACGGGGAGAAGCCATCAGATCCGCGTGCAACTGGCCCATCAAGGCTGGTCGATCGTCGGGGATCGCAAGTACGGCGGAACCGGCGACTTCCCCGCCGGTCAAATTGCGCTGCACGCCCGCTCGCTGAAATTCGAGCACCCCACGCAGCGCATTCCGATCACGGTGACCAGCGAGTTGCCGGCGCGCTGGAACGGTTGGTCATTCTCCGTGACCGAATAGCCCCTGCAGCCGATCCTCTGTGGGCGAGCGGCACATCCTGACTCGCACGACGAATCGCACAGGATTGCAATTCGCCCGACCCCTGAAGTTCGGCTAATACTCAATCTGGCCGCCGATGCTCAGGCCCTGCAGGATCGCCCCGGAGTAGCCGATGTCGAGGTCGAAGGCCGACTGTGCCGGCTGGCCGGCTGTAGCGCTCTGAATGTTGTACACGATGTCGTCCGCAGGACGGGTGATCATCCCGGCCCACAGGAAGTTGTACCCCACAAAGGCGGAGAAGTGTTCGCCCAGATAAACGCGGGAGTAGACCTCAATGTCACCGATCACGCCGAACGTCGTCCCCTTGTCGAGGAGGGATTGAGAAGGGTCATTGGGATTGAGGACCTGGACTGTGCCCAGTTCCGCGCGATAGTTGTTGACGCCGAGCATCACCTTGGGTGTGGCTCCGATGGCGAACCATTTGCGCCGCAGCTCAGTTCGAAAGCCAAACTGCGGGCCGACTAGATGGTTTTTTGTGGTCGCATCGATCCTGCGGTTAGACACCTGAGTCACGGGGTTGCCGTTCACGTCGAGGACTGGAAGCCCCGTCACAGGATCGATGACCTGACTCGTATACGAGCCTGATTGCCGCAACTCTTCATTGAAGTTCATGTAACGCACGCCGACCATGGGCGTGGTCACAAAATCCTGGTTGGGATTGTAGGGAGCGAACAAGAAGTTGCCTTCTGCTCCCCAGACGGAGGTCTTCAGCGTCGCCTGATAGTCGACGTCGTTGATCAGCACAAAATTGTTTCCCGCCGGAACCTGTCCATTGACGAGCACGGCCTGGGCGACGGCGTCAACGACGTTCTGAGAGATAAAATCGTCGTCGATCCCATCGCCGTTGGTGTCGATCGGCGTAAAGCCGTCGAAATCGGTGATCCCGTCGCCGTCGACGTCGACCGAGCGAATGTCCGGGATGCCGAGTGTGGACCGGCTGGTCTGCAGCGCGAACACGCTGGCTTCGAACGTCCCCAACTCCGCCAGGGGCATACCGAACGTGAGGCGCAGGCCGTTGTTCTCGTTGGTGAACACGTTGGCCAGCGTCGGCTGCACCGCCTCGATCAAGTTGCCGTCCTGATCGGTCAGCTGCAAGACCGAGACCTGGTTGGCGGGAATGGGAACCTGGGAATTCGGATTGGGAATCGTCAGATTGGTGGGAGCTCCGAGCACGTCATCGCCGGGATCGCTGATATCCCACAGCAAGTAGTCGGCTCGAAAGTACGCATGTCGAAAGGCGCTCTTCAGGATCCGGTCAATCGGAGCGTCTTCGTACAACCACCCCTGATCGTCAGGAAGCTGTTCGTAGATCGTCCTGCCGGGTCCCTGCGGGATGGGCGCCTGACCGTAACCATAGACCGGGGCCTTTCGGGAGTACCCCGGATCAGCATAACCGGCTTGGGATCGCCAACCTGCGGGCACCACGCCGCTGGTCCCGTCAGGGTAGGCCTGCGGAGGAGCCATTTGCGCCCAGCTCGTCGCGGGAGCAACGACCCCGAGCAGCAGCAGCGAGGTGAGAGTGCACCACCTGGACATGTTCACCTTCCTGGAGTCTCTCACGTCCGTTGGAACGTCTCGAGCCGACAAAGCCGCATTCTTGCGACACGCGCAATCACACCGACTTTGACGGATATGCCGTTTGTATCGGTTGCTTTCCCCGAACGACTTCGACGAATTCCACGATCGCTGTCAAAATGTAGCGATTATGTCGGATGTATCGCTCTGCAAGCGGACGCGCCCGATCGGCATGTGCTGCCGATTTGTGCCCCAAGCCACCTCGGCGCGGAGGCAAGTCCGTCGATTTCGTGCGGACTCCGTCCGTCACAAGACCGCCTCGAATTCGACCCTGCCGGAGTCGATTTCACACGCTCAGATCATCGCGCGGTTGGCGGGGAGCGGTCGGATGGAACGGCCAGACTCTTCCAGAATAACCGGGGAAGTCCGGCACTCTCCGGGAGAGCGGCGAGTGCAGACTCAGCACCGATTGCTGCCCGTCGAGGAGGCTGCCGCCGACGGCGACCGCATCGAGTTCCCAATATCGAGGGGTCTGACGGCGATCAGCCGCTAAGACCTGCCGGCCTCATCGCGCCTCGGGATCGCCGGACGTCGGGGCTGATAGGAGTCGTTCGACGAACGCCGTGCTCAGTAGTGGATTTCCCCGCCGACATTGAACCCTTGCAGCAGGGCTCCGGAGTACTTGACGTCCAGCTTGAAGTCGGAGTCATAGCGGTTGGTGACCGTACCGTCTCCGTTCGGAATCTGCACCGTGTTCGCATTGTAGATGATGTTGTCGTAAGGTCGGGTGAGCATTCCGGCCCACATCAGGTTGTACCCCACGTGGAGCGAAATGTACTCGGTGAGATGCAGCCGGGTGTAAGCTTCCAGGTCGCCGATGACGCCGAATGTGCTTTCGTTTTGCGAGAGGAATTGGTCGACGTCGGTGTCGCGCAGGATGTTCTCGGTTTGCAGATTGGCCTTGTAGGTATTCAGGCCCATCATCACTTTGGGCTGGGCGCCGATCGTCAACCAGCGGCTCGTCAGTTCGCTGCGAAAGCCGATTTGCGGGCCGTAAAGATTGTTGATCGTGGTCGCGTCAATGCGGCGATTGATGTTCGATTCGGTGACCGCATTGGTATTGGGGTCGACGACGACATCGGTGTAGAGCCCCGATTGTCGAAAGTCTTCGGCGAAGTACAGGTAGCGGAATCCCGCGAACGGACGGAAAGAAATCGGACTTCCCGGATCCCAGGTTTCGCCGATGAAGTTTGCTTCCGATCCCCAGACCGACGTCTTCAGGAACGCCGAATACGTGGAGATGAAGTCGCCGGGATTGTTGGGGTCGCGGATGGCCCAGACGATGCGGAAGTTGTCGCCGCGACCAGGCGTCGCTTGAATCCCGCCGGGGAAATTCAGATCCGGGTTGGGATTATTGAATGTTCCGGGGCTCAGAGGATTGGTGATCGGCGGAAGCTGGGCGCCCGTGACGCCCGGAGTGTTGTTCGGATTGGCGACGCCCGGTAGAGGCACCTGACCATCAATCAGGATTGGGATTGCAAAGGCCTGGAAGTCATTGACGACCTCGTCAACGATGCCGTCGCCATCTCGATCGAATTCGCCGATTCCCGCAGCGGTCGGCGTGAACGTCTCATTGGAAATCCCGTCGCCGTCGCTGTCATAGAAGTCGAACTGCCGGCTCTGAGCTCGGAAGAGCGTGGAATTGCTGTTTTGCAGCGCAAACACACTCGCTTCAAAGGTGCCGATGTTCGTCGGCAGTCCGAAGGTCAGGCGGATGCCGTTGTTGCTGTCGATGTCGACGTCCTGCAGCGACGGCTGAACGACCGCCAGCAGCGAAGTGTTTTGCTCAATGGGATTGCTGATCTGGAACGCTTGAACGGGGTCCACAAACGGCTGAAAAATGTAGGGATTCGTGACCGGATCCGGATAGGCAAAAGTGTTGGAGTCGGGATTTCCCATAATGACTGGACTGTTTTCCAGACCCCCCTGCGTCAGTTCATCCAGACCGATAATTGCGGTATCGGAGCCGACCAGATTGTTTCCAGGCTTACTGACGCTCCACAACAGGTAATCTGTGCGGAAATACGCATGGCGAAAGGTGTTCTTGAGCATGCGTTCCAGCGGCGTGTCTTCGTAGAGCCAGCCCTGGTCGTCGGGAAGTTGTTCGTAGATGGTGCGCCCCGGCCCGGCCGGCAGCGGTCCCACCGGACCGTAGGAACGGACCTTCGCCTTCTGCCCGGCCTGGGCATAGCCGGATTGGCTCCAACCAGCCGGCTCGACGCCTGGCGCAGCGGGATCGTACATCTGCGCGAAGGTGTTGCTCGGCGATTCGAGCGACGCCAACAGCAGCAAGGTGAGCGTGCACCACCTGGCCATGTTCACCATCCTGAAGTTTCTCACGTCATAGGAGCCGCAATTGCAACGCCGAGCGGGCGCGCTCGGCCATGCGCAATCGCGCCGACTTTAACGGCTGTATCACGTGTATCGGATCTTCCGCGCGACAGACTTCGTTGAAAGCGACCCGCCGTGAGAATTTGTGACGGTTGTTCCGGTTCTGCCGACTCGGGAGCGCAAGTTGCCCGCCGCCGTCGGCCGGCCGCTGCTGCAGCGCCGTTTCACAAACCGGCAATTTCGGCCAGTGCGATGGCCTCTCTCACTTATGATACTCGGCCGAGACTTGCAGCCCGTGAAGCTCCCAACCGCGGCACTAGTTCAACATCTCGCGGATAAAGTCGCTGCGGACAATCTCTTGCGCCAGCGAGATCAGCCCGGCCGGCTCTGTGGGAGGCCGTACCAGTCGAACCGCCTCGTTCCCCTGGGAACACTGCCCCAGCGCCGGCACACGCACGATCCGGGTGCCGAGATCGTAGACGGTAAAACAGACACGAATCTCCGGCGCCCGCTCTCTGACCAGTTCCCGCTCCAGAGCGGCGGCCGTGAGCGCCGCGTTGAAGACAATGGCCGTTTCAATCAGTGCCTTGCGATAGCCAATGCGCGTGCCGACGTCGATTCCATAGGCTTCATGCAGGCTGTTATCCGCAGCGTGAACCGCGAGCAGTTCGCGATCGACGATGGTCCGGAGCGGATGGCTCGAGGCGATTGCCAGGTAACGCTCGGGATTCAGAAAGGCATCCACCGCTGCCGTCACCGCGCCGCAGCCGCTGTGTCCCATGACCACAACCAGTTTCAAGGTTCCGGCGAAGTTCTGAATGGCATAGTCGATGCTTCCCAGTCCTTCGCTGCCGAGGACATTCCCGGCCACCCGAACCACAAAGAGGTTGTTGCAGCCCTCACTGTAAATCATCTCGACCGGGACGCGGGCATCTGAACAGCCCAGGACGACCGCATAGGGCGTCTGGATCGGCGTTGAACCGCCGGTGGCGATGCCCATGTCTTCCAGGCGGAAGTGGATGATCGGCGGTCCGGGAAGCTCCGCCTCGGGATCGATTTCGAGCAAGTGGGCAAAACGGCGATTGCCATCCTCCAACCGCTGCTGGGCTTCGGCAGCATCCGCCGGCGGCTGAATTTCCTCTTTGCGGTAGGGATCGTAGCGATAAATGATGTCGAGCATGCTCGTGGAATCTCAAAGACGGAGAAGCCGAGGACATTACGAAAGCGTAAGTGTTGGTTGCAGGTCGTCTCACTGCAAGTGGACGGCAGCGGATTCTCGACGCCTCGCACCGACGACAACGCCGCCCGCTGCCGAGGCGGCTAGTCTTCTGAGGATGCCCCGCTCGGATCGGGACTGGTCCAGGCACGCAGCCCCTTGGCTTCCAGGTGTTCAAAGTCCGGCGCCGTCAAAATGGGCGCCTTGACGCCGTGGTCGGCGTGGGCGGCAAGTTGGTCCTTCAGCTGTCCGGCGAATGCGGCAATCAAGTGGTTCCATTCGGTTAACGATTGACGCAACTTGGCTTCGTCACGGTGCTCCCAGTAGCCGCTGTCGTCCTTAACCTCGACATCGACCCCCAGCGTGATCAAATGATCGAGGCAGCGAACCAGACCCACGTGAGCGAATAGAAAATTCGACGCTCCCCCATGCTGCTGCAACCCGGCATACTGCGTCTTGCAGCACTGCGTCCAGGAAAAGCGCCCCGTCAATCCCGTCTCAATGATCCATGTTTGGTCCTGGTGGACATGCTCGACGACGGCGGGGTGCGTCGCCAACCCAAACTGCGCGGTTTCCGACCCTTCCGCCGGATTGATGCCGAAGGCGATCACATGTTTGGGCGGAATGTCGATCCACACTTCCGTCCCGTCGCGCATCGTCTTTTGGCCATATTGCGACCCGAGAATCGTCAGCACGCGGGCATGCTCGGGCGACAACTCGTCCTGGTCGTCCTCCGATCGATCCGGCGCTCCCGATTCCACGATGTCCGAGACGGCTGAGAAGTCGAGCGACTTCGCGAACTGCTGCAGTTCCGCCAGAACGCGACGGGCAGCCGTCACATCACCGGTAAAGCGCAACTCGTAGCACAAGCTCAAACCCATGTTTGTTCCGTAACTGCAGGGTGTTGGGAATTTGGGACCGATCCCCCTGTTCTCTCCGCAACAGGATGGGCAGGCGGAAGCGGCGAGGGACTCAACGCAGCACCCTAATTGCCAAGCGCCGGCGTAATCATTCCCGTCTCGGGGCTGGAGGCGGTTGCATACAACTTCCGGGGAATCCGCCCTGCCAGGAACGCTTCACGTCCGGCCCAGCAGGCATGCTTCATGGCGTGGGCCATCGTCAGAGCATTCCGCGCCCCCGCAATGCCCGTATTCAGCAGCACACCGTCGCAGCCGAGTTCCATGGCGAAGGCCACATCGCTGGCAGTGCCCACCCCGGCATCGATGATGACCGGATAGTGAGGGTCGTCGTCCTTCAAATACTCCAGGCAGATACGGATGTTGTTGGGATTCAGCACGCCCTGGCCGCTGCCGATCGGACTGCCGGCGGGCATCACCGATGTGGCGCCGGCGTCCTTGAGACGCTTGGCGGTGATGGGGTCATCGGTGGTGTAGCACAGCACCTGGAATCCATCACGAACCAATTCACGCGTCGCTTCCAGCGTGGCGACGGGGTCGGGCAACAGCGTCTTCTTGTCGCCCAACACCTCGAGTTTCACCCAGTCGGCACCCGGATTCTCCAAGCCCAGCAGGATCTCACGCCCCAACCGGGCGACGCGGACGGCATCTTCGACTGTAAAGCATCCCGCGGTGTTGGGCAGGATCGTGTAACGCGACAGATCGATGAAGTCGAGAATGTTCCGACCCTGCGCATCGATCAGTCGTTCACGGCGCACGGCGACCGTAATCACGTCGGATTCACTGGCGGCCAGACACGCCTGCATCAACTCAAAAGTGGCGTACTTCCCGGTGCCGACAATCAGCCGCGAATTCAGGCTGTGGGTTCCCAGAACTAGCGGTACATCGGCAGGACGATCGGCGGCGGTCACAGAGGCGCTCCACACAACACGGGGCGAAATCAGCGCCGATAGTGTACCACAGAACGACGAAACCCCAGGGTTCGCGTGCCTCGGACTTCGCGACACGCGTGGTTAACCGCCTCCGACAAGCGTGACGATCTCAACGCAGTCGTCCGAACAGAGTTCGGTGGCTGCATGTCGACCGCGCGGGATCACCTGCCGGTTGACCTCAACGGCAAGGTAGCGGGGGTCCAGTTCCAGTTCCGCCAGCAGGTCGCTGACCGTGGCTCCAGTCGGCATCGCGCGGACTTCGCCGTTCAAAGTGATCATCACAATCGCGGACGCCGATTTCGAACCACGGAGGGATCAGAAATTCTGATCCGTGATGTTCTCACGACCGTTCCGCGTCATCAAGGCTGAGAAGAGACTGCGATCAATCCCCTTCGAAATCGAACGGGCGCTGCCATCGACCATCGACACGTTGAGGACATCCCCGTGCTGGCTGGAGAATGAGAATCGATGACTTCCCGTCGCAGCCGACCGCCAGTAACCGCCGGTGTACGGATCTCCGGAAACGGGCTCGCCGGCGGAATTCCTGTCAGCGGCGGAAGCCCCGCCCACGCAGCAGCTGTCGCCGTCGGCCCAGCCGCCCAGCAGGCTTTCGCCCACAAGAATTGTAGTCGTCGCGCCGTCGATGACGTCCCGGAACCGCGTCTGACTGTTCACGTAGAGCATGCCGTTCGTACCGCCCACCAGTGTGCCGCTGAGTGAATCGTACTGCAGGGTGCCGACGCTGCCTCGGTAGGTGCAATAGGCAGGACTGTAGGTGGTCGGCGGCGTCACATCGGGGATTTCGATGAGCGGTCGACTTCGCGGCAGCGAAACGCTCGGACAAATGAACGACGGAATCTGAGTTTCCTGCAGCGACACGTTGTTGGAGAGCGGGTAAGGCGGCGCGCTGGGAGGGCACGAACCGTAGAATTTCCCCTCTTCATCGATCCAGGCGGCGTTCGCCTGATCCATCTGATAAAGGATTTGCGTCTGCCACGGCCGCGGCTGCGTGTAGATCCATGTACTCACCACGATCGGCGGCTGACCGGATTGCACGTTGATCAGCGGCAGGAAGGGCTCGGGAAAAGTTGCCGTGATCGAAGGGGGATCGCAGGGCACATTGCTGGGAATCTGCAGTCCGGCGGGAAAGTGTCCGTGTGCCGACTCAAACGTGTGCAGCGCGACCACAACATTATGAAGGTTGTTCAAACACTGCGTTCGACGAGCCGCTTCTCGAGCCTGTTGAACGGCTGGGAGCAAAAGTGCAATCAGCACCGCGATGATGGCGATCACCACGAGCAGTTCGACAAGCGTAAAACCAATACGCCGGCGAGTGGGTTTGGCGGAATTCGCGTGCTTTCTGAGTCGTCGCATGGGAGATCCTCATGCGGGCTCGTTCATCGTGTGGGATGGAGTTCCTTGATGTTCGCTGAGGGACAGCCGTGCCGGATGCCAGCGCAGAGCCCGCAACACGCATATGCGGCACTGGGGAGGACAACGCCCAGCCCACGGATCAATCAACCCGAGAACACGGCAACCTAAGAAAAAGAACCGAAGCCGCCGACGGTGAGCGCCCCGCCTGCAGCTTCGGTTCTAGTCTCTTCCGATCAGGTACGATCGGAAGTCGAGTCTAGAAGCTCTGGTCGGTGATGTTTTCGCGACCGTTGCGGGTCATGAGCGCCAGGAAGACGTTTCGATCGATGCTCCGAGAAATCGTCTTCGTGCTGGCGTCAACCATCGCGAAGCAGATCACATCGCCGTGTTGACTGCCGAATGAGAAGCGGAAATCTCCCGCATTGCCACCGGACAACCAGACCCCGCCGGTCAACGGATCGCCGAACACCTGCTCGCCGAGTTGTTGACGCAACGGCAGGTCGGCTCCGGCCACGCAACAACTCGTACCGTCGGCCCAGAAGCCGTAGAACGAGTCCCCCATGATAAATGTGGTCGTGGTGCCGTCCGTGACGTCGCGAAAGCTTGTCGCACTATTCAGATACAACATTCCGTTGGTCGGGTTGCTGACCGGCTGTCCGGTGGTGGGATCGATCCCCAGAGTTCCAGCGGCGCCTCGATAGGTGCTATACGCGGGAGACACTTGCGGCAACTGACTCTGCCCCTGCTGGGACTGCTGCGAGGACGGCATGATGGGTCGCTGGGTCGGGAGAGACGCACTCGGGCAGACGAACGTGGGCAATTGCGTCGGCAGAAAATTCAGATTCGTCGAAGGAGCATTCGACGTGCAATCGTTGTAGAACTTTCCCTGCGGGGGAAAGGTGATCTGCACCGTTTGCGCGTCCAGTTGCGGCAGAATCATTGCCTGCCAGCCCCAGAGGTTGCTGAAATTCCACTGCGTGACCGCCACGGGTGGGGGCGGGGGATTTCCCGGTTGCTTGATCGGAACGATGAAAGGTTCCGAGAACTGCATCTGCTGGGGAATGTCGCAGGGGGTCACTCCGGGGGCCACAATCCCAGGCGGGAAGACCCGATGCGATCCTTCATAGTTGTGCATGCCGAGCACAAGGTTGTGCAGGTTGTTCAGACACTGAGTCCGGCGGGCCGCCTCGCGCGCTTGTTGAACAGCCGGCAGCAGGAGTGCGATCAGCACGGCAATGATGGCAATGACGACCAGCAACTCGATCAGCGTAAAGCCGACTCGCGCCCGGGGGGAGCGGTCCAATTGTGGCCTGCGGGTCATAACAGCGCTCTCCAGGCGGGTGACGAGATCTGCAACTGCGGAACAGCAAAAGGCGAAACGCGCAATCACGATCGGACGGTGCGAACGACCGTTGATCTTTGTAACGCCACGCTACGAGAAATTTCTTCAGGTGGCAACCGAAAAATCACAATTCCAGCGAGGACCGGGGGATGGGTGCTCTCGTCCGTCAGCACGGCATCGCATTGATCGGAGGGGCGATGGCGCCCACCCTGCAAGCTGGTTACCGGCACACCGCCCAGGGCAACGGGGCTCCTGCGGGCGGGAGATGAACCAACTGAACCTCCTGCACGGCATCGTTTTGGCTCACCTCGGCGAGTGCCGCCGCCGACGGTGTGCTATCGAGGTGCAAGACCGCGATCGAGGCGCCCCCCGGTTCGTTCCGCACCCGCCCCAATGCCATATGTGCAATATTGACGCTGTGCTTCCCGAAGATGGTCCCGATGTAGCCGATGACTCCCGGCTTATCGATATGCCGGTAGAGGAGCAGCAGCCCGTCGAGATAAGCGTCCAGTTGGAACTGATCCAGCCGGACCAGCCGCAGAAATTGCTTGCCGAAAATGGTGGCCGCGGCGGTGATCTCGCCGTGATCGGTCACCACGGTCGCCGAAACGAGCGTGGAAAAATCGCCCACTTCGGTCGAGGACGATTCCGTGATTTCAATGCCGCGCTCGCGGGCCAGCATTTCGGCATTCACGATGTTGACGTTCTCAGCCATCGCGGATGACATCAAGCCCGCGGCAAAGGCCGAGGAAATCAGCTTGGTCTTCTTCGTGGCGGCTTCGCCGCGATACGACAGCTTGGCGCTGCGGACCCCTTCCTTGTTGAGCTGCGACAGAAACAGTCCCAATCGCAGGCCGAGATCCAGATAAGCTCCCATCTCTGCCATTTCCGCGGCGGAAATGGGAGCCATGTTGACCGCATGGCGCACCTCGTTGCGTGTCAGGAAGCCGCTGAGGATTTCCGCGGCTTCGACCGCCACCAGTTCCTGTGCCTCGTCGGTCGACGCCCCCAGGTGCGGAGTGACAAGCACTTGGGGCAAAGCAATCAAGCGATGATCGGTCGGAGGGGGCTCTTTGGTGAACACGTCCACAGCGGCGCCGGCGACGTGCCCCGATTCAATGGCATCGGCAAGGGCGTTCTCATCCACAATGCCGCCGCGGGCGCAGTTGATGATCCGCACGCCCTTGCGCATCTTGGCGATGCGGGTGGCGTTGATCAGCCCCTCCGTCTCCGGAGACATCGGAGTGTGCACCGTGAGGTAGTCGCATTTGGGCAGAAGCTCATCGAGATCCCGATAGAGCTCAATTCCCTCCTGTGCCGCCTTCTCGGTCGACAGGAACGGGTCGTAACCGACCACCTTCATCTCCAGCCCGATGGCCCGCCGGGCGACCGACAGTCCGATGCGTCCCAGTCCCACCACCGCCAGCGTCTTTCCGGCGAGTTGCGTCCCCATGTAGCTCTTGCGGTCCCATTTCCCCCCCTTGAGGGCGGCGCAGGCCGGAGCGATGCTCCGCGACAGGGCCATCATCATGGCGATGGTGTGTTCCGCCGTGCTGATCGTATTGCCCGCGGGGGTGTTCATGACCACGATCCCCTCGCGCGTGGCGGCCGGGAGATCGATGTTGTCGACTCCGACCCCCGCGCGGACGACCGCCTTGAGCCGTTTCTGATCCTTGAGAATGTCCGGCGTGAGCTTGTAACCACTGCGGACGATCACTCCGTCCGCCTGACCGAGGGCCTCGCGGAGTTGCTCCGGGGTCATTTTCTGAGCGCCGCGATTATCGATTTCGATGCCGGGGGTGTCCTGCAGGATCTGAAGACCGGCGGGAGACAAGCTGTCGGTGATGAGGACTCGGAACATGCGTGAATTCAATCTGTTCGTCAGTTCACTTTCAAGGGCAATTCCTACGCCACGGAGGCGGAGCCGCATAGCATACCCAGGCCGATCAGTCATGCAATCGTGGGGGCGGAGTTCCGCTGCGAAGCCCGGCGAGATGAGACCGGAGGATGCATCGATCAATTCCGATCTCAGGTTCGCCCGTCAGCGTTCCACTTTGTCCACTTCATCTATCACTCCTCTGAGTTGTCTCCTAGAATGCGGTGATGCATGCGGCGAAATCATCTACGCGGATCAAGCGCTGGCGCCGGGTGTGCGCGCGACAGCCGCTGCCGGCTTTGATGCTGGGTCTGCTGCTGTTCGCGATTTCGGCAACGCCGGCCGGTGCGCAGGGACGGGCCGCGAACCTGGCGACGCTGAAAGTGCTGCATTCCAATCATGCAGACCTGCGTGCCGACTACTTTGAGAAACTGCAGAAACTCAAAGGCTATTGCCAGGACCATCAACTGGCCGATGGCGTTGCCGAGATCACGCGATATCAGACCCCGCCCGACAGGACGCGGATTCAGGTCTCTTCGCTGCCGACGATTGTGCAGCCGGAAATCCCCCTCGACCTGGCTCCTGAGGCCCGGCAATGGTTGAGCCAATTGCGTGTGCACCGGCAGGAATACGCCCGACAGCTTTATCTGCTGTCGCGTCGCGCGCTGCATGCCGGTTCGCCGGGGTACGCCTTTGACTTGATCCACGAACTGGTGGTGCATGACCCGGATCACGCCAAGGCCCGCGAACTGCTTGGCTATGTCCGACTCGGGGACGAATGGCTCACCCCGTTTGCGAAGAAAATGCGTCTCAAGGGATACGAATGGCAGCCCCAGTTCGGCTGGCTCCCGAAGAACTTTGTCGACCGTTACGTCGCCGGAGAACGCAACGTCGACGGCAAGTGGATGACTGCGGACAAAGAGGCCGCCATCCGTCAAGACTTCCAGCACGCCTGGGAAATCCAGACTGATCATTACCTGATCCGCACCAATTACAGTCTGGAGCGCGGTGCGGAACTCGGCCGCGCGCTCGAGGACTTCTACGAATTCTTCCACCAGACCTTTGCGGGCTTCTTCAATGAGCCGGAACAGTTGCAGAAACTGTTCAATGGAGGCGCTCCCGGGGGCAGCCGGCACCCCAAGCAATACCTGGTCCATTATTACCGGACGCGTGAAGAATATGTGGAACGTCTGCAGCCGCTGTTTCCCGCCATCCAGGCGACGAATGGCATTTACCTGACGGGCGATCGGACGGCGCACTTTTATTACGATCCCAAGGGAACTGCGGAAGACACGCTGTTTCACGAAGCGACGCACCAGCTCTTTTACGAGAGCCATCTGATGCATCGCCCCATCGCCGAGTCGGCCAACTTCTGGATCGTCGAGGGGATCGCGTGCTACCTGGAGTCGTTTCGTCGGCAGGACGGCTCGTTTTCCGTCGGCGACCCCGGGCACATCCGCTTCGCCGGAGCACGGATGAACTTCATCGACAAGAAGTATTACGTCCCCCTGCGCGAGTTCGTCGAGATGGGGGGAGCCAGGTTTCAGGCCGCCCCCGTGGAGGTGCTCGCCAAGAACTACACGCAAGCCGCAGGCATCGCCCACTTCTTTATGCAGTACGACGATGGCCGCTATCGCGATGCGGTTGTCAGCCATCTTGCCCAGGTTTACAGCTCCGATTCCCGCAAGCGTCAGTACACGCAGGGTCTGGATGAATTGACCGGCGTCGACTACGACGAGCTCGACCGCCAGTATGGCGAGTGGCTCAAGGAACTGCGCGGGGCCGATGTCGCCCGTCTCGCTGCACCCGCGACTCCATCGAACATGCCTTGATGCTTCATCGGCATCTCAGCTTGGCTCAGGCGTGCATGGCCGACGCACTCGGCCATGCACGTAAACGTCGTCCCCCAGCAGTCGCACTGTCCGATCGGTCAGTCCCGGTTCCGGGACGAACGGCAAGCCAGTTCCCGACAGCGGAGAGATCGCCGCGTCTCCCCCCACCAGTTTCGGCGCGATGTAGGCGTGAATTTCGTCGATCTCCTGCGCATCGAACAGGCTTCCCAGAAGCCCTCCGCCCCCTTCGACCAGAATATTCGTCTGTTGACGTCGGCCAAGTTCGTCCAGCCAAGAGGTCACCGGCACGCGTCGCTGGGCGTCCCCCGGCATCGAAAGGACTTCGACTCCCGCCGCACGCAGCAACTCCACGCGGTCGGCCGGTGCACTTTCGGTGGCAAAGCAGATCACCGGGACCTCCCCAGCTGTCCGCACCAGATTCGACGTCAACGGCAACCGTGCCTGTGAGTCGATGACGACGCGCGTCGCGGTCCGTGGTCCCGGGGGACGGGCCGTCAACTGCGGATCATCGGCCAGGACGGTTCCGATACCGACGACGATGGCGTCCATGCGTCCGCGGAGTTCGTGCACAACTTCCCGCGATTCCGGACCCGAGATCCACTGCGAATGCCCGCGATGGGTGGCGATTTTTCCGTCGAGCGTCATGGCCCATTTGGCGTGCACCCAGGGTCGGCCGCACGTCATCAGCTTGACGAACGGGGCCGTCAAACGGCGGGCGTGATCTTCCAGCAGCCCGATTTCGACGATGATCCCCGCGGCCCGCAGCTCGGCAATCCCCCCGCCGTTCACATGGCGAGCGGGATCTGGCTCGGAGATGACGACGCGTCGAATTCCTGCCGCAATCACCGCTCGACTGCAGGGCGGCGTCTTCCCGAAATGGCAGCAGGGTTCCAACGTGACGAACAACGTCTGTCCCCGTGCACGCTCACCCGCCGCCTGCAAGGCAAAGACTTCCGCATGCGGTCCACCAAATCGCTGGTGCCAGCCCTCGCCGAGGAGTTGCAGCGCCTCATCAACAATCACCGCCCCCACCGGCGGATTGGGTTCGACGTGCCCGACGCCGCGCGCGGCCAGCACAAGGGCGTGCCGCATCACTTCGGTTTCGGTGGCAAAGTTCATGGAGAGCGGGCCTGCGACATGGGAACGACATCACGTACGGTAATGTCTCGACGCGAAAATCTCAGCAGCGACCCTCTGCCTTCCGGCAGTCATCGACATTTCGCGGGGCGGTTGCCATGTCTGTCGGCGGGAAGATGCCGTCAGCCAAACAACGCATCAATCGTGCCGACGTCGTCCAGGATCGGGACGGGGCGCCCCTGGGCGTCGGGCAGTCGTGATTCGGGATCGATCCCTAAGGCACTGTAGATGGTCGCAGCGAGCTCTTCCGGACGGTGGGGTGGCGTGGCGGCATAGGCCCCATCGGCATCGGAGTCGCCGACGGTGATCCCGCCCCGAATCCCAGCCCCCGCGAGCAGCACGGGGAACAGCGTCGACCAGTGATCGCGCCCGCCTGAGCGATTGACCTGCGGTGTGCGTCCCATCTCCCCACAGGCGACCACGAGCGTTTCCTCGAGAAGTCCCCGCTGAGAGAGGTCTTCGATGAGTGCCGACGCCGCTTGATCGAAGCCGGGAAGCAAGTGCTCTCCGACATCCCTGGCGTTCACGTGCGAGTCCCAACTGTAACCGTCGGGGGCATCCCAATGAACCGTGACAAAGCGCGTCCCGGCTTCGATCAATCGCCGCGCCAGGAGAGTCGACTGGCCGAAGAGATGACGGCCGTAACGATCCCGAACGGCGGCCGGTTCGCGGCTGACGTCAAATGCCTCTCGGGTTCGAGCGGAAGTGACCAAGTCCAACGCGCGTTGCTGAAAGCGGTCGTACTCCGTCAGTGTCCGCGGTGCAGCGAGTCTGGCGAGTTCTGCATCAAACTGCTGGAGCAAAGACTGCCGGCGCGCCATGCGTTCCAGAGTCAGCTCCCTCGGCGACACGAGTCCGTCGAGGGCGAACGTCAACTCCTCATCGGAACAGGCACGGAAATACGGATTGTCCTTTTCATCGCGTTTTTCGATTCGCGTGGTGACCGGGTCGTACCCTCGCCCCAACCAGCCCGCGTACTCGCCGGGACGCTTCAACTGGACCGAGTACGTCTGCAACCGGCCGAGCGAGTTGGGGATGACCGCGTAGTTGGGCAACTCCGAGGCCGCCCCTGCAGTTCGCGTTGCCAGGCAGTCGACGACCGATCCCATCGACGGCCAGTCTTTCGGGGTGGCGTTAAAGCCCCCGCCGATCGGGATCTGCCAGCGATGGCCCGTCTGCAAATAATGTGCTCCGCCGCTGTGGTCGTTGTAGTCGTGAGACATCGTCCGCAGGACCGCAAACTGATCGGAGATCGCGGCGAGTCGATGCAGTTTCTCGCAGATCTGCAGACCGGGCGTCCGCGAGGCGATCGGGCGAAATTGGCCGCGAATCTTCTCGGGGGCGTGGGGCTTGAGATCGAAGGTCTCGTGTTGGCTCGGCCCGCCGAAGAGGAAGAGAAAAACGACCGACTTGGCCCGCACCGGAATTGCTCCGCCAACCCCCTCGGCTGCGAGCACGCGCGGGAGCGAGAGACCGAACAAGCCGGCGCCGCCGGCCTGCAGCAGACGCCGACGTGGGCAACCCCGCGATGATCCCGCGGCAGCGTTCCAGAGAGTGAGCATCCGCAACCTCGACTGACAGCCAGCAACCCATCGGTGCAGCGTGATATGTTATCAGCGGTGCCAGGAAGTGTCGATGACGGAACGGAAGCAGGGCTTCCCAGATGGCCCTGACGGTGCGTCTCTCGACGCTCCTGAGAAGTTCGCAACTTCGGTCCCCGTTCTCGTCGCGAAGTCTGTGCTCTTCCCAGGAACGGCGACAGACTCTAACGTCTTACCTCGACGAGAGCTGGCGAGCGCGTCGTCGCCAGGAAACGTCGCAACCATCAAGAGGTCGGCCATGAAGTTCGCGATTTGCCAGGAGTTGTTTGAAGGCTGGGACTGGCCGCGGCAATGTCAGTTCATCGCAGAGACCGGGTATACGGGGATCGAACTGGCGCCGTTCACACTCGCTCCGCGGATTGAAGAAGTCTCCCGCGAGCGCCGGCAGGAGCTGCGTCGGGTGGCGAGTGATCATGGGCTGACGATTTTCGGTCTCCACTGGCTGTTGGCCAAGACAACGGGCTTTCATCTGACGACCCGCGATGCGGCCGTCCGGCGCGCGACGGCGGCCTATCTGATTGAGCTGGGTCGCGCCTGCGCCGACATGGGGGGCTCGATCATGGTCTTCGGATCCCCGGCGCAGCGCAGCCTGGAACCGGGGATGTCGCGCGAGCAGGCCTACGATCATGCGGTCGAGGTCTTCCAGTCGGCAATGCCTGCGCTGGGTGACTGCGGAGTCACGATCTGCATGGAACCGTTGACGCCGCTGGAGACGAATTTCTGCAACTCGTGCGCGGACGCGGCCGAGTTGATCGCACGCGTGGATCATCCGTCGCTGCAGTTGCATCAAGACGTCAAAGCGATGCTGTCGGAGCCGACGGCGATCCCTGATTTGATCGCGCAGTACGCGCCGATCACCAAACACTTCCACGTCAACGACAGCAACCTGCTGGGACCCGGGATGGGCGCAACCGACTACCATCCGATCTTCGCGGCGCTGCAGAAAACGCAGTATTCCGGCTGGATTTCTGTCGAAGTGTTCGACTATCGCCCCGGCGCCGAACACATCGCGCGCGAGAGTTTGCGGTATATGCGCGAGGTCTTGCAGGACCTCGAAGGATGATGATCGAGGTCCCTGGTCGAAGGTCGTTACGAGGGGTCGCAACGAGCCTGAAGTGGGACTGCATGTCGTGATCCGCGGGCGATGCGATGGTCCATCAACGAGGGGCCAGGGACCGATCAGAACATTTCATAGAAAATCTGCCGAAGAACACGCATAAAAGACTTGAAGTAATTGACGAAATGCTTAGCATGAGCGGCCAGTTCTGTGACAGTTCAATGGAACGATTCGTTGTCAAGGGTATGCCCGCAATCGCTGCCGCGATTCGAAGCAGCCGATGACGAATCAGAACTGTCCGCGGCTTGTCATGGTTGACAGGCTGGAATGGATTCTGTGAGGGTGAATCGTCAACGTCGTCTGCACGACCCGGTCAGCCAGCGACCACGACGGTCACTCACGTCTCTGGAAGGAGGCAGACAAGTGGCCAAGAAGAAAGCAGCAGCAAAGAAGGTCGCCAAGAAGGTTGCCAAGAAGGCGGCGCCGGCCAAGAAGGCGGCGGCCAAGAAGGTTGCCAAGAAGGCTCCGGCCAAGAAGGCCGCCAAGAAGGCCGCAAAGAAGAAGGCCGCCGCTCCGGCAGCGTCCCCTTCGCCGATGTAGTTTTTCGCACTTCGTGCTGCGAAACGGATGCTCTTCAAGAGGTGATCGAAGCAATTCGATCACCTCTTGTTTTTGAGAGGGCTCGCGGATCCCTCCCGCCGGACTCTGCACCGCTAATCTTCGGTGACGTACGGAGCCGGCTGACCCTGCAGGCTGCACCAGGCGTTCTCGGCCGCCCGCTGCTCAGCCTCTTTCTTGTTGGGTCCCCAGGCGCCGGGATAGGTCTCGCTGCCGACCGTGGCCGCCACCTTGAAGCATTTCGAGTGGTCCGGCCCCTTTTCATCCAGGAGCACATAGACCGGCGTAGCGCCGAGCGCCTTCTGCGCCATCTGCTGCAGCAGGCTCTTGAAATTCTTGCCGTGCGTCGTCAGCAACACCCGGTCAATCTCGGGCTCAACCCAGCGCCGCACAAACGTCCGCGCCGCGTCCCAGCCGCCATCCAGATAGACCCCCGCGACAAAGGACTCGAAGACCGCGGCGATCACGGAGCTCGGCACCTGATCCACGATGCTCAGTCCTTTGCCGAGCATCAGGCAGTGGTGCAGACCCATCTGTTCGCTGATCCGCGCGCACGTCGTGCGGCTGACCACCACCGACTTGATCCGCGTGAGTTCCCCCTCGGTCTCTTCCGGGAACCGGTCGTACAGCAATTCGCAGGTGAGCGCCCCCAGGATCGCATCCCCCAGAAATTCCAGCCGCTCATTCGATTCGAGCCGCGTCCGTGCGATCGAGGCGTGAGTCAGGCAGCGTTCCAGCAACTCGCGATCGCGAAACGGATGCCCGAGAATGGCCTCGCAGACGGCGAGCCGTTCGTCTAAAGAGGATGTCTCCGTGATCGACGGGGCCATCGTCGTCACCTTTCGCTGCAGAATTGTACGCAGGTCTGGGGACCGACCAACATCATTCCAGAATCGGGAACAGCAGAGTCGCAGAGGAATGATGGGGAGACTACTGCTCGGCCCGGCTGCCTGTCAATTCCCGAGCCGCAGCGTACACCGCCCTGCGGAGTTGCGTCAGGGATCGACAAATCGGATGTTGGCGCCGGTTCGTTTCGCTCTTGTGGATGATGACTTCGATGTCTGACGCCCCGCTGAATCTGGCTGAGTATGCCCAACTCGCCGAAACCCGCCTCCCGCGGATGGTCTTCGATTACTACGCCGGCGGCGCCGACGATGAACTCACCGTTCGCGAGAACGAACTCGCCTGGCGACGACTGGTGCTGCGCCCGCGGATTCTCGTCGACGTCAGCGTGCGCGATTTGAGCACAACCGTTCTCGGTCAATCGATCTCGATGCCGATCTTGACCGCGCCGTGCGGATTCAACGCCCTGGCTCATCCCGACGGAGAGCTTGCCGTGGCGCGGGGGGTGACGTCGTGCGGAACCGTGCAAGTGGTGAGCACCGCGGCGACGTACAGTCTCGAAGAAGTCGCCGCGGCCGCGCCGGACGGGCTGCGGTGGTTTCAACTCTACTGCTATCGCGACCGCGGCATCACGCGCTCGCTGGTGGATCGGGCGGCGGCGGCGGGGTATCGCGCCTTATGTCTGACGGTCGACGCCCCGTTTGTGGGACATCGCGAGCGCGACATCCGCAACCGGTTCGGGCTGCCGCCGGGGCTGCGCTGGAAAAACCTGGAGGCGTTCGGGCTCGATCGCATGGATGCCGGGGGAGACGGGTCGGCGTTGAAGAAGTACATCGAATCGATCTGGGATGCCGGTCTGACATGGGAAGCCGTCGACTGGCTGCGCTCGATCAGTCCCTTGCCGGTGGTGCTTAAAGGAGTGTTGACTGCGGAAGACGCCCGCTTGGCGGCGGCACATGGGGTTGCCGGCGTGGTCGTGTCGAATCACGGCGGACGCCAGCTCGACGGGGCGGTCGCGACGGCCACTGCCCTGCGTGAGATCGCAGATGCGGTCTGCGATGCACTGGAGATTTACGTCGACGGCGGCATCCGTCGCGGCGGTGATGTCCTCAAGGCTCTCTCGCTGGGCGCCCGCGCGGTGCTGATTGGGCGACCGTACTTGTGGGGTCTTGCGGTTGACGGAGAGGCGGGGGTCCGTCGCGTCCTGGAACTACTGCGTGGGGAGTTGGATCTCAGCCTCGCTCTGTCCGGCCACACAGTAGGGCGGAACGTTCCGCGGAGTTTGCTGGGAGGACACGTCTAGGCGAGCGAGCATAGGCGAGCGAGCAATTCCCAGCTTGTCGATCAAGTCGGTCAACTACCGCAAAGGGGATGCATCAATGCCCTTGTCGAATGGATCGGATGCTCGATTCTCAATTTTGACGGGGGCTGGCGGGGCCGCTGGATCTGAGAATGATCCTTTATGACTCCCGTCGAACTGACGGAAGCCGCCACGATTCGTCGGATTTGGAGAGAACGGAGGGGCAGAAGCGTCGGATGGTGCCGTGAATTCTAATCTGAGATTAGCGGGATTAGGCGGATCGGGAACAATTCGAGCAGTCTGCAGCATCCGTTGTGCGGTCGCTGCGGCCGCCGTCCCCGGGTACATTTCCGTCAGTTCGGACAACGATTGCTGCAAGGCTTCCAATTTCCGAGCCGCTTCGAGTTCGGCGACCGCTCGTTCCGCGGAACGAGCCTCCTCCGTCAGTTGGGCTTCGTCGAGCAGTTCCAGCTTGCGGGTATACAGTTTCAGCAGTCGCTCGCGCTGTACCGCCGCGGGATCGGTCGCAGGTTCCGCAATGGGTGATAAGGTGTCCAAATTCAGGTCAGAAGCGGGCGCCTTCGGGTCAGGAACTGGTACGCGTTCTGAGACTTTTCGGGGCGGCGGGGCAACATCCTCTTGCGCAATGAGCGGCATCGGCGCCGCGGTCCACACCCGTCCGGCAACGACCACGCCGACCACCATCAATCCGTAAGACAGTCTCGAACGCACTTGGGACATCCTGACATCCTTTTTTCGGTCTGAACGCGCTCACTCTCAGCCGATTCCGACCCCGCCGTCGGAGTCTACGGCGTGGGGACTGTCGGGTCAAACAAATTCTCGCCGACGGTCGACGCGGCGGAAACGTCGGCGATGCGCCGCTCCAGACAACTTGGGCACAGGCATTCCGCATCGGGATCAACCTGGCAAACTCGTGGGAGTTCGAAACACCAGCAGGTCGAATATCCGGCGCGAATGCGGCAGACGAACGCGCCGCCGCACGCCGGACACTGACTCGCACCGCCGCACGGCCCGGAAGTCGTATTCATTCAGTGCGTCCCTGCCGAGAGTTCCGGGGGTCGGTCAATCCACCCGCATTCGCACAGGCTAGCGACGCCGCAGCGCCATCACAATCGGATTTTGGGGTGTTTGCGTCCCGCCGATCCGCCGTTGCCGCATTCATCGCATCTTCACTGGCTTACTGGACGGGGTTTGCTGCGGGGCCTAGAGTGCTAGGGCGTATCGCCGCGTTCCGCGAAGGCCTTCCATCACCCACTTTGAGATAGTAGCCGTCGTCCCATGAAAGTGCAGCAGTTTCTCGAACATCACGGGCTCTCTCAGAACCCGTTCAGCCAGGAAGACGCGCAGACCGATCCGCTGTTCAAACAGCATTGCTCGCGCGACGTGTTTCACCCGGCTTGGGACAAGATTTTCGGCACCGCCGACGAACCGGCCACCGCTGTCGTCTTTGGCGAAAAGGGGAGCGGCAAGACGGCGCTGCGTCTGCAGATCGTGGAGCAGATCGCCGCCCACAATCGCCAGCATCCCGATAAGCGGGTCTTCGTCGTCGAGTACGACGATTTCAATCCGTTTCTGGATGCGTTCCACGAACGAATGAAGATGTTCAGCAGCAAGCCCGAAAAAACGCTGGCGCGCATTCGGTTGTGGGACCATATGGACGCCATCCTGTCGATCGGCGTCACTCAGTTGGTGACGGCGATCCTCGACGGCAGCGATCCCGACCGAGACGACGCTTTCGCCGTTGATGGGGGCAAGCTGACCCTGCTCTCCCCGCCGCAGAAGCGCGACCTGCTGCTGCTGACGGCATATTACGATCACAGCCTGGGATTGTCCCCGGGAGAACGCTGGACGCGTCTGCGCCGCAAACTCCACTTTCACAACTGGAAGGCCTACTGGGATCTGGCGCTGGGGATCAGCGGAACAACATTGCTGTTTGGGCTGACGACGTATTTCGGCTTCCTCACGCAGTTTCGCGATTCCCGGTGGCCGTGGATTCTGATGCTGGTGCTCTGGGCGCCTTGGGTGTGGCGTCAACTGAAGTTGCTGTGGCACGCCTGGTGCGTGGCTCGCCAGGTGAAAGTCATCGAGCACCCGGTCAACCCGCTGCGAGCCACCCTGGCCCGGTTCGAGAGCAAGGATCTCGTCGGGCAGCCGACTCCCAGCCGCGATCGGAGCGACGATCGTTACGAACTCATCAGCAAGCTGCAAAGCGTGCTGCGGACGCTGGGCTTCCAGTCGGTGACGATTCTGGTCGACCGCGTCGACGAGCCGCACTTGATCAACGGATCGGCGGAGCGGATGCGCGACCTGTTATGGCCGATGTTCGACAACAAATTCCTCAAGCATGCCGGCATCGGCTTCAAGCTGCTGCTACCCATCGAAGTCAGTTTTTATCTGACCAAGGAAGACAAAGAGTTCTACGAACGGTCGCGGCTCGACAAGCAGAACCTGATCCGGTCGCTCGAATGGACCGGGGAATCGCTGTACGACCTTGCCAATGATCGACTCCAAGCCGTGGCCATCGATGCGCAGGCGACCAACGTCCGCCTGAAGTCGTGGTTCGAAGCGTCAATTCCCGAATCGGAACTCGTCAGCACGCTGGCGCGGCTGCGCGTGCCGCGGCACCTCTTCAAGTTCATCCATCGCCTGCTGATGGAGCACTGCAACCGCTACACGGTCGACAATCCCCGCTGGGAGATCGCCCGTGAGACCCTGCACTCAGCAATGGCCGTCTACCTGCGCGACCTCGAAGCCTACGACCGCGGCATGGGTACGGGCTGAGCTGCGGGGCTAACGGTCGAGGGCTAAGGGTCGAGGGCTAAGAGCTGAGAGCCAGAGCAGACCAATCGATTGACTACCGCATTGCCCTCCGGCCCTTAGCCCTCGGCTCTTATCTCTTGGCCCTTGGCCCTTGGCCCTTAGCTCTTAGCCCTCAGCCCTCCCCCTTCAGTCCGCCGCGAAGTAGTGCTTGATCTCGCGGATCACGCGGCGAACGCGGTTGTGGAAGGCTTCGCGGCTGCGGACCCAGCCGAGCGGGCGAATCTTGACGCCGATGTTGATCTTGGCGGCGGATCGCCCCTTTGCGGCGCCGGCCCCCAGCGGGTTGCTGAAGAGGACTTCAATCTCGACCGGCTGGCGTTCCGGCGAACTCCCCCAGAAGCCGAACCAGCCGCAGCTTCCCTGGCGGAGCAGCACGTGGTCGGAAGTGACCTCGACAATGCGCGCGCCGTAGTCCTGCACGTAGCCGCCCAGTTTGTAAATCACCATGTCGGCGGCAACCACGGCGGTGAACCAGGTGGAGGACAACAGGGGGCCTTCCCCCACTTCGGAATCGTCGCGGGGCGATTCCGTCGCCAGCAACTGTGCATTGGTCAGGGTGCAGGTCTTGTCGCGACCGGTCTGCTTGGCCTGATACAACGCTTTGTCGGCGCGGCGCAGGACGCTCTCGACGGAGTCGCCGGGCTCGACCTCCGTCGCACCGAACGACGCCGTGACGCGCAGCCGGCTGTTGCCCCCCATGCGGGCGTTGCGAATCGCCATCCGCAGCCGTTCGGCGCGTTTTTCCGCCTGTGCGAGCGTCGTATCCGGGCAGAGGACGACGAACTCTTCACCGCCGTACCGGGCCACGAGTTCGCCGCAGTAAGTCTCACGTTGCAGGAGCTGCGCCACGTCGATCAGCACCTGATCCCCCACGGTGTGACCGTAGGTGTCGTTGACGTTCTTGAAGTGATCGGCGTCGGCGAAAATCAGGCTGAAAGGGTTTTCGTTCGTCTTGCAGAATTCTGTCAGCAGCAGCGTCAACTGGGTTTCCAATTCGCCGCGATTGGCGACCGACGTCAGGGCGTCGCGTGTGGCGGCCAGCTTGAGATCGCGGAACTCCTGGGGGCGTCGGCTGCCGCTGCGGGTGAGGTCGCGATAGATCTCGACCACGCCTTGCAGGCGTCCTTCCTCGTCGCGAATCGGCAGGGTCTGCAACTCCATCCGCAGCGCCCGCCCGTCCACACGCGTCAGTTGCACCTCGCGAACCACGGGGGCTCCTCCCTGAACGACCATGTGCATCGGGCAATCCGCTTCCGACAGCAGCTTGCCGGTCGAGTCCGCGTATTGCAGCAATCGACTGCTCCAGCGCGTCCCCAATACCGAGCTGGCCGGCTGTCCGATCAGGTTCTGCAGGCTGCGATTCCAGACGACCGCCCGCAGATCAAGATCGAACACCGCGAAGCCGTCGTAAAGGCTCTCCATCACATAGAGATTGGAGAAGACGTGGCACAACGCATTGGCTTCCGCCAAGTCCTCCAACGCGTCGCAGCCAAAGTCGTCGGCCGCATCATCCGCTTCCGGATTCGCACCGTACGGGAGCCCGTGCAGTTCCACGCAACGTCCCAGCGCTGAGACCACGTTGCCGTCGAACTGTGTGCCGGCGCCGTCGCGGAGAATGTCCATGATCTCGGCGTGCAGCCGCGCCGGGCGATCGGCGCGGCGAGCGCTCATTGACTCGTAAGCGTCGGCGATGGAAAGGATTCGAGCACCGAGATGCGTATCGCGTCCTTGACACTTCAACGGCTCCCCGCCGCCGTAGCGGGCCTGCGCCTGTCCCACAATTTCCAACACGGTCCGGTCAACGCGGCAGGCCTGCAGCACATCCAGACCGATGTTGTAGTGCAGCGCAATCAATTCCAGTTCATCCGCGCTCAGTCGAGAGGGTTTGAAAAGGATGTTGTCGGGTACGCCGATCTTGCCGATGTCGTGCAGCAGCGCCGCCACCTCCAGCAGTTTGAGCGTCCGCCCTTCCCACCCCAGGTGCTCGGCCAACGCGACGGCGAGCCGGGCCGTGCGACGACTGTGCCGGGCAGTGGCCAGATCTCGATAATGCAGCGTCGTTAACAGGCTGCGCAGAATATTGCGATTGATGATGCCCTGCAGGGCGTCTCCGTCTTCGAGGTCCGGACGATCGGTCTCGGCCACGCGCGCCAGGCGCATCAGCAGCGAGAGATTGCGCGAGGAATCATGGGACCCCCGGGGCACATGCAGCGATTCGTAAACCGCAGGAGATTGGGCGTTGCCGTGAACGAGTGAGTCTTGCAGAAGAGACATCTTGGACGCCGTTCGAAGACCGACCGAAAGTGGACCAGTAACGGCGCGGGTTTTCCGGCGCACATCGCCCCTCATCTCCCATGCCGTCCTGGAAAACTAGCTCCGGTCAACCGTCGGTCAACCGCGAAGTTTCCCAATCGCCACATCGGACGTCCGCGTGCAACGGATTTGACGGTGCTGCCGGCCGAAGGTGCGGCGTCGCGTCCGCGGATTGCCGCCGGACCTGCACCAATTCGGGAGTTGGATGCCTGAGAGAGGCGCTAAGGCGCCGGCCGCGACAGCTCGCGCGACCGCTCCCAGGCGGCAGTGACTGCGTCCATAACTCCCCCGCGGACGCCTGCCTGTTCCAAGGCATGCAGTCCGGCGATGGTGGTCCCGCCGGGGCTGGTCACCGCATCTTTCAGCGCCCCCGGATGCTGCTGCGTGGTGAGCACCATCTGAGCGGCCCCGAGGACGGTCTGTGCCGCGAGTTTCGTGGCGAGTTCGCGCGGCAGTCCGGATCGGACGCCGCCGTCACTGAGGGCTTCAATGATCAGGTAGACAAACGCGGGACCGCTTCCGGAGAGGCCGGTGACCGCGTCGAGCAGCGTCTCCTGGACCTGAGCGCTCACTCCGACCGTGGACAGAAGCGTCTGAACCAATTCTGCGTCGGCCGGCGTGGCGCTCGGCCCCAAGGCGAATGCGGAGGCTCCGGCTCCGACCAGGCACGGGGTGTTGGGCATCACGCGGATAATCCGGCGCGTGTCTCCCAAGGCAGTAGCCATGGTCTTCAGCGTGACGCCGGCAGCGATCGACACCACCAGGTGCCGCGGCTCCAACGCCGGCCGCAATTCCGCAAGAACGGCAGGCATCTGCTGCGGCTTGACGGACAAAACCACAACATCCGAGCGACGCACCAATTCCCCATTCCCGGAGACGATGTTCGCCTGCGTGGCCGCCTGAAATCGTTCTGCTGCGGCCGGGACCGCATCGGCCGCACAGATCCGCTCAGAAGTGAGGGTGTTCGACTGTAGAAATCCGCGCGCCAGCGCGGTCGCCATTTGACCGGCGCCGATGAAGCCCACCCGCACCGTCGACAAATCCTGAGGCACTGTCATCCCCTTGTGTGTAGACCACCAGCGAGCAGCATACTCCAGACGCCGGGGCATCTCACGTGAACAACCCGCGCCGCCGTCCCCCCAGTCGCCCCAGCCTGCGCCTGTCCCGTGAAACGGCTCCTGGAATCCTCTTCGCGCGGGCGGAACTTGCCGCTAGATTCCCGCGTGGCGCAGGGGGGAGCCTCCAAGGATGGAGCCGTGCCCCTCCGCGGCGGAAGGATTGGGACCATGCGGTTAGACGCGGTCATCTTTGGCGGCGGAGTCGCCGGATTGTGGACGCTGGATCGGTTGACACGGCAAGGCTGTTCAGCGGTCCTGCTGGAGTCCCGCGCCCTGGGGTTCGGACAAACGATCGGTTCCCAGGGGATTATTCACGGGGGAATGAAATACTCCCTCCAGGGTTGGCTTACGAAGTCGGCACAGCACATTCGCAAGATGCCTGCCGTCTGGCAGCGGGCGCTCTTGGGACAATCCGCGCCGAATCTGACGCAAACTACGCTGCGATCCGAAGCCTGTTTTCTGTGGCAGACCGATACGTTCGCGTCCGCCGCAGGGATGCTCGGCGCTCGTGTGGGACTGCAGGTGACGCCGGAAGCGGTTACTGCGGAAGAACGCCCCGAACCCCTGAAGCAAATCGCGGGGACAGTGTCGCGATTGCCGGAGCAGGTGATTCATCCCGCCAGTCTGCTGGAGGATTTCGCCTCTCAGTATCGCCAGCAGTTGCTGCTGATTGACCCGGAAAACGGCGTCAAGTTTGATCTGGCCAGTGCCGGCGAAGTCTCGGCGATTCAATTGTCGGACGCCCAGAGTGGATTGTCGCTGAGCTTGAAACCATCCCACGTGATTCTGACGGCGGGCGCAGGGAATGCTCGGTTGCGGAAACAAGTGGGGCTCAACAGCGAAGTCATGCAGCGACGGCCGCTGCACATGGTTCTCGTGAGGGGCGACCTGCCGGAACTCCACGGGCATTGCATCGACGGACTTCGGACCCGCGCCACCATCACATCGGACTGGGACGCCCAGGGCCGACGGGTCTGGCAAGTCGGGGGACAACTCGCGGAAGACGGCGTCCGCATGACGCCGCTGCAGCTCACGCAGCATGCGGCTGACGAACTGTCCGCCGTGCTGCCGAAGCTTAAGCTGGGAGGAACGGAGTGGTCAACGTATCACATCGACCGCGCGGAAGGGGCCACGGAATCCGGGGCGCGTCCGGAAACAGCCCAAGTGTTGTGCGCCGGCAATGTGACCACGGGCTGGCCGACGAAACTGGCCCTCGCGCCGATTCTGGCGGACGAGATCGCCAGTCGCGTGCAACCCCGGTCGACGATTACTCCCGGATTCTATGAGGCCCTGGCCCCGTGGCCGCGACCGCCCGTTGCGGAATACCCATGGAATGAAACCACTCGCCCATGGTGGAGTGTTGACATCGGCCAATCGAAACCACGCCGCCGGGCCGCGTGATCACCGATTTGTCGAACAATCCGGGAGTTTGGCCATGAAGTCGTCCGCGATCGCGTTCATGTTCTTGATCGGCTGCTGCGGGGGACTTGCCGCTGCGGAACCTCCGCTCGCCCCGGTGAACGCGCTGGATGCCGAGTGGCGCGCGCCGGTCGAGCGATTTCGCGATTTCCTGGTCACTTTATCCGCCGGGAAAATGGAGGATGCTTATCAGCAGTACCGTGTGATGACGCCCTATCCGCCGAAGACGCCCCAGAATCCGTTCGAGCCTGATCCTTACGACCAATTCATGAAGGGCGTGGGCCGGTTTCCTTCGGACCTGGAATCGCTGAGCGTCATTGGCGAGCGTCGCTTCACACCGAACTCCCGCAAATTCACGATGATGTGCGATACCCGGGTCGGTCCGGTGATCGCCGAAGTCATGGTGTTCCGGTCACGTGGCGAGTGGTTCTTCGGCACCATGCACTACCAGATCCTCGGCGCCGCCGATGCCGCAGGACTGAAAACGTACGATGATCTGCTCCCGCCGACCCGCTACAGCACACCGGTCGAACTGGAGGTCCCCGCCGTGACCACTCCGATGGAAACGGTCACGGAATGACGGACTTGGTCCCCCGCCGCCGCATCGGTCGCACCAGTCTGCAGGTCCCCCCGCTGGGGTTCGGCGCGTTCAAAATCGGCCGCAATCAGGGAATCAAGTACTCCACTCCTTACGACTTACCCGACCAGAGCGAAGTGCAGGCGCTCCTGAACGGCGTCCTGAAGCTCGGCTGCGACTACGTCGACACCGCCCCTGCGTACGGCATCAGTGAAGCCCGCATCGGCGAGACGCTGGGGCAGCGCCGCGACTTCGTGTTGTCGACCAAGGTGGGGGAGACCTTCGCCGACGGCAAGTCGACCTATGACTTCTCTCGGAGGGCCGTTGAAGCAAGTCTGCAGCGCAGCTGCGAAAGGTTGCAGCGCGATGTGCTTGACCTGGTCTTCGTCCATTCCAACGGCCGGGACTTGCAGATCCTGAAGGAGACGGATGTCGTCCCCGTCCTGCAGGAATGGCGGAAACGGGGCGCCATTCAGGCGATTGGATTGTCCGGCAAGACGCCGGAAGGCGCACTGGCGGCGCTCGACTGGGCCGATGCGATCATGGTGGAGTACCACTTACGAGACGAATCGCATGCCGCGGTCATGGCGGAGGCTGCGGATCGCGGAGTGAGCGTCATCGTCAAGAAGGGGCTGGCGTCCGGGGAGCTCTCGGCGGGAGAGGCCATTCGATTCGTGCTGGCGAACCCCGCGGTAACGGCGCTGGTGGTCGGCGGATTGAACTTGAATCACTTCGCAGAAAACTGGCGCTCCGCGATTGCCAGTCGCAGCGCGCCGAGGGGAGCCCAGGAATCGCCGTCCTCGTAATTCCGGCGCTCACGGTTGCGGCTGATCACAAGATCGCCAGCGGATTCCGGCGTTCCTCGAGCGTCCCGCGCGTCACCCCGACGCGATTTGCCGCCTTCAGCGACCGCCACACGTCTTCTCCTGTGATCCGCTCGGCCAGCAGGTCCCGATACAACTGCCAGACCTGCTGAATGTCCGCTGCGGATTCGTCCAACAGTTCGATGCGGAAGTCGCGCACGCCGCGACGGATCAGTTCGGGAACGATCTCGGCGCCGCTCTGCGGGACGGCATTGAAGAGCGTGTTTCGGCAGCCGACGTCGGCTCTCAACAGGTGCTCCATCCCGACGCGGTCGCGCAATCGGACGGTGTGATCATCGCACGGACGACCGCAATTCGTCCGGTTCGTCCCCGGCGACAGGACCGCACAAAAGACGCAATGCTCCATGTGGAACATGGGCATGTGCTGATGAATCACCACTTCCAGATGGCGGGCTGGAACCGCATCCACCAGCGTCAGCAGTTGATCGCGATTGAGGTCGTATGAGGCCGTGACCCGCTGCGCACCCTGCTCCATCAGCCAGTCGACGGTGAGATCGTTGGTCGCGTTGAGCGAGAAATCGGCGACCATCGGCCGCCGCAACCGTTGGAAGAATCGCAATCCGGCAAGATTTCGGACCAGCACGCCGTCGGGAGCATAGCGCTGCAGCACAAAAAAGACGCCCCGCTCATCCGGCTTCTGAATCCGCGGCGGCGCAAGCCAGATCGGCCGCCCGGCGCCCCGCGCCGCGGCAATCGCCGGGCGGTACTCGCGGATGTCCTGGAAATCGACGACGACCGACGCTGCGTCCAGAGTCAGGACCGTCTCCAGTTGCGTCAGCGTGCGGCAGAGTACATGCAGGCGCGGAGGGCCAAGGGTTAAGGGCTGAGGGCTGCGGGCTGAGGCCGTGGAATTCGCGTCTGGCTCTGGGCCCTTGGCACTTGGCCCTTGACTCTCGGCCCTCAGCCCTCGGCCCTTAGCCCCTTCGCTTCTCAGCGCGGCCAGTACATCGGCCTCCGCCAAACGGCGTTGCGGCGGGTTGCCAGAACGTTGATCGAGCAAGGCAATCAGATCTCGGCGAACGCGGGAGAGGACGCTCATGGGGATCAGTGGTCCCCCTTCCAGAGTCGGAGACACGTCGCGCAGGCGGTAGACCGTATGGCCCAGTCTGCCGAGTTGTTCGCGGAGGAATTCGATCGTCGCCGGATGCTTTGAAGCGCTCTGCAGCGGCGATTCGGAACTGACCGTGGCGGTCGGACCCGTCGCCAGCGTTGCGGTAATCGTTAACGGTTCCCCGACGACTGCGCGGACCTGCATGTCGACATCGACGCGGCGGATCGGATCGGCGGAGGTGAACGATTGCCGCAGGCGGGCGGTCAGTTCGGGATCGTCCGTCTTCCAGACCGACTGCCCCTCGTGAATCAGCGATATATCGAGGGCGTTGCGGGCGAATTCCAACGTCGCGCGGCCCGAGGAAATCGCTTCCTCCAGGCGGATGCGGTTGCGATGGACGCCGTAAACCCGGCCCCCTTGTTCTTCGCCCGCCTCGCGATTCCCTTCGAAGACAACGCCGTCGCCCCGGCGAATCGGCGCCGCCAGTTGCACTTCGACAGCGTCGCCGCGGACGCCGAGCACCTCGCCGAGATAAATCCCGCGTTTGGCGGAACTGAGCGCCGGCACCAGACGCTTGTGATCGCAACCTTCGAGCCACCCGGGAGAAAACCCGCGAGAGAACGACAGTTCCATCTCCTGGACCTGCTCCGGGGTCACGCCGACGGGCCTTCCCGCAAGAGTGTTGTCGATCGCCGCGCGATAGTGTCGGGTGATGTTGGCGACATACTCCGGCGTCTTCAACCGACCTTCGATCTTGAACGATGAAACGCCTGCGGCAACCAACTCGGGGGTGAGCTCATACGCCGCGAGATCCTGCGGACTGAGAAGGTACTTCTGGTCGCCCAGATTGACATCGCGCCCGTCGCAAATCAGGTCGTAGGGGAGTCGACAGGCTTGGGCACACTGTCCTCGATTGGCGCTGCGTCCGCCGAGAGACTCGCTCGTCAGGCACTGTCCCGAGTAGGCGACGCACAACGCTCCGTGAACGAAGGCTTCCAGTTCCATGCCGGTCTGTCGATGGATTTTTCGAATCTCCCGCAGCGACAACTCGCGTGCCAGGACCACCCGTTCAAAGCCCAATTCCGCGGCGACGGCGATCCCCTCGGCGCTGGTGAGCGTGAACTGCGTCGATGCATGCAGCGCCAGATCGGGAGACAGCGCGCGAATCAACCGGGCGACACCGATGTCCTGCACCAGCACCGCGTCGACGCCGGCGAGGGTGATCGCGCGAATCGTCTCCTGCAATTCGGGAAGTTCGTCGCAAAAGGCGAGCGTGTTGAGGGTGACGTACCCCTTCACCCCGCGACGATGCAGATACGCCATCGTCTCGGGGAGATCGGCCAGTGCGAAATTCGTGGCCCGGGCTCGAGCGTTGAAACCGGTGTTCAAGCCGAAGTAGACCGCGTTGGCGCCGTTCTCCACCGCCGCGCGGATGCACTCCCCGTCCCCGGCAGGAGACAACAACTCGACAGTCGGCTGCGGAGGACGATTTTCTTCAGTCACAGGCTTCGGTCGGGGGACCGCTCAAGGGGAGACAACCTCGTAATCGCGACACAGCGGGCACGATACCCCATGGCGACGAATGTTGCCCACTCCTGGCAGCGCTCCCAGGGAAGATTTGAAACTTCCTGGTCAAGGCACCGACGATCCGAGGGGGAACCGTCGCGCCGCATGTGCCTGATTGTCGCTGAGTTGCTGCGAATTCAGCGACGGTCCCGCTTTTGGCGGAAAGACATCTCCGCAGAAACGTCTTTCAGCACGTGATGGGCTGCCCGCTCGACTGCCGTCGCTTGGGGACAACACTCCCCCGCGATCGAAATCGGCGCTTTATCGATCCGACTGCAAATGAGCTTCGAGAAACCACAGTTGCTTGTCGATTTCGCGCGAGATCCCCGTGAAGAGGTCGGCCGTGTCGGCATCACCCAGCCGGGCTGTCAGATCGATGTCGGACCGCACCGCCTTCCCAAATGTCGCCAGTGCGGTCGCCAACGCCTGGAGGTGATCGCGACCAGCGGTGATCTCCGGAGGGTAAGTGGGCAACCGCGTGCGACCGGCAACCGCAGCCACGGTCCCCTCCGCGGTTCCCCCCAAAGCGGTGATTCGCTCGGCAATCTCGTCTGAATGCCCCCGCACCAGATCGGAAATCTCATCGAACAACTCGTGCAAGGCGATGAAATTCGGGCCCTTCACGTTCCAGTGGGCCTGCTTGGACTGCAGCCCGAGGTCCAATGCGTCGGCCAACCGATCGTTCAAAACGACCACCACTTGCCGACGCAACTCTTCCGGCAAATCGATGCGTGTGGGATGCATGGGGCGAACTCCAAAGCGAGAGAGTCAAGGTTGTCGTCGAGCGCGCCGCCTGAGGTGTGGACCGACCCGAGATTCGTGCATCATCTCAACCGGACGCCGCCGTATTCTACGCGACCGACGCCGGCGCAACCGGTTGACGTCCGCTCAGGCTGCCGGCGCCGCTTCCGTTGGCCATCACGAAGACCATCGCTCCCAGAAGTCCCAGATTCTTCATGAACTGAATCATCTGGGTCTGCACGGCATCTCCCGTGGCGTTCCAGAAGTCATGGAAGTAGTAGGTGGCAAGAATCAAAAAGACGGCCAGCAGCATGGCCCCGAATCGGGCCTGATAGCCGGTGATCACGGCGGCGCTGCCGACAAGGAGAAACCCAATCGCTCCGGCGAGCATTAACTGCGACGCCGGGACCCCTTCCGAGGCCATGTACTTGGCCACGTTCTCGAACTGGGGAATCTTGTTCCCCACCGCGCTCATGACGAAGATCGTACACAGCATCACACGACCGAGAACACTCAATGCAGCGGACATGATGGACTCCTGAAGGATTCGAGAAACTGCACGCCGATGGGGGCACAACCGCCATCGGTTTCACACGGGGACTCAAGCTGGGAGGACCAGGCATCCACAGAGCGCCGTGCGCTCCAGTGGATGCCGTTCATGACATCCCAAACGGCTCGGCGGGAGCCTCGCCCTCCCGGAATGCATCGCCGAGGCTACGCGAGATCAAACAGCAGCACTTCCGCAGCCGATGTGGCTGTCACCGACAATTCCGACAGCCCGCCGATACCGACCCCGTCACCAGCGACCAGAGGCTGCCCATTCGCCTGCACGTTTCCACGCAGCACCTGCAACCATGCGTGACGATGCTCGCTCAGGACCTGTTGCAACCCGGATCCTGATTCCAGTTCGGCCGCCATGACGACGGCGTCCTGCCGGATCGGCAATGCTCCATCCCTGCCATCGGCTGCGGCCAACACCTGAAAACGGTTCCGCCGTCCTTCCTGAGGGAACTCGCGCTGATCATACGCAGGCGTATAGCCCTTGCGATCCGGAAACAACCAGATCTGATAAAGGTGGGTCGGCTCCGACTCCGAGGGATTGAACTCGCTGTGACGAATGCCGGACCCCGCCGACATCCACTGCATCTCACCGGGGCGCAGCTTCGCTCCGTGGCCCAGACTGTCCCGATGTTCGAGTTCACCGGAGAGAACCCAGGTCAGGATCTCCATGTCATTATGGCCGTGCATGCCGAAGCCCTGACCGGCCGCCACAACGTCTTCGTTCATCACCCGCAGAGTGCGAAATTGCTGCCACTGCGGGTCGAAATACTCTCCGAACGAAAACGTATGGTAGGTGTCCAGCCAGCCGTGATCAAAATGTCCGCGACTCTGTCGAGGACGAAGTCGGGCGTTCATGGTACTCTCCAGGTTGGTATCGTCACGATGAGCGTCACGACAGGAATTACTTCCCGGAACCGGGTTTCTTACAGCATTCGCCCCTCACCGCTTCGAAAGCCGCACTCCGGCAGGATCAACCGAAAATGGACGACTGGCGTCAGGAAGTGGCCGCGCATGTGCGCAACGGAGAGAAGATCGCCGCGATCAAGGTCTATCGCGACGCGACCGGCGAGGGGCTGAAAGAGGCCAAGGACTTCGTCGAGGCGCTCGAGCAAACGCTGGCGACGGGAGAGTTGCCTCCCGCGGCAGCACCGCCGTCTTCGTCTGAGGCCACCCATCTCGTGGAACTGGTTCGTTCCGGTCGGAAGATCGAGGCGGTCAAGCTCTATCGCGAACAACACGGGGTGGGCCTCAAAGAAGCCAAGGACGCCGTCGAAGCGCTCGCCGGCGAGGCCGGTGTTCCTCCGGGAAAAGGTTGCGCAGCAGTTCTGGCTGCTGCAGTCCTGCTGGGGGCGCTCGGCCGACTCTTGTGGGCGTGAACGCGGAACTGATTCTCGCGGGTCTTGGAACGGATGACCGGCGTCCCTCAAGCCCGGTCATCATTTCCTGCTGCAGAGCGGCGAATCCGGTTGGAAGTGGTGCCGTTGCGACTGAAACCCATCGACGAAGTCTGCTGTTCGCGAAAGTGTATGCCAACGACTTTGCCGCCGACTGTTAACCCGCCGCAAACCACGCTCAGGCTGGAACGGCCCCTGCCAACACGTCCGCCGGCGAAAAAACCGTGATCGAGGGAAAGCGTGCGAAATCCGGCTTGTTGAATGTCAACAAGTGCTGGACGCCGTGCCGCTGCATCGCGGCCACCAGTCGGGCGTCATGAGCGGGCTTACCTTGTACACGATGGTTGCTGACCAACGCGCGCCAACGGCCGAAGACACCCCGCTCGTCGAGAAGGACGTGAAAAAAGCGGGTCCATTCAGAGACCACCAGATCGGCATGCACGGCATCGAGACCCAATCCGTTGACATTGGCCGGTCTCGTCGCAACGACCCAGTATTCGTACAGCACCTGGGGAACGAGGACGCATTCGTACCCTGCTCCATCCAGCCGTTCCACCGCGGCAATCGAAACGTTGTGTTGTGCGTGGGCTTCGTCGTCGAGACGCAGCAGCACATTCGTGTCAAGCAGGATTCTCATTCCCCGCGCCCGGCGTAGATCGTCTCCCGGCTGTCGTCGAAATCTCCGCAACAGATGCCATGTCCGCGGATGATGGCCCGAAGCCTGCTCGTGAATTCTTCGCGAGAGTTCGGCTGAAATCGTGCGGCTTGGTTCTCAGAATTGAAGGAGACGCTCTCGGTCACAATGTGTCGAACGAAGGTTTCGATGTCCTGTCCGGCCGCTTCAGCTTGCTGCCGAAGAACGGACTCAATTTCGCTGGGAAGGCTGACGGTGATGGTCATACTTCACTCCGTGCGGCGTCGTAAATCGACTCGCGGCTGTGATCAATCCGATAGTCGATTCCAGGATGCAGTGCGGTACAGCGTTCCATTCGTTCGCGGAATCGCTCGGCGCTTCGC
>JANRLN010000085.1:0-8666 GCA_033762515.1 Planctomycetaceae bacterium | reverse complement strand
ACGACGTCGTCCTCGGGGCCGACCTGAGTCCTGACCAAACGATCGTGGCTCTCGGCGGGCCGAAGAAGATGGTCCGCTGTTACAACGTGGCCACGGGCGAGCTCATGTACGAAATGAAGAAGCACACCGACTGGGTGACCGCCATGGAATTCAGCCCGGACGGCGTCCTGCTGGCGACGGGTGATCGCAGCAATGGAGTCTTTATCTGGGAAGCCAGCACCGGTCGCGAGTTCTACGCTCTGAATGGACACACGGCCGCGATCACCGACATCAGCTGGTCTCCCGATTCCAACGTCGTGGCGACCGCCAGTGAAGACGCAACGGTCCGGTTGTGGGAGATGCAGAACGGAAACCAGATCAAGAACTGGGGGGCGCATGGCGGAGGGACGACGTCCATCGACTTCTCTCGGGATGCACGGATCGTGACGGCCGGTCGTGATGCCCGGGGAAAATCTTGGGATGCTTCGGGAAACGCCGTGAAGACCTTTGAACCTGGTCTGGGGGATCTGGGGACGACTGCGGCCTTGTGCGTCGAGACGGATCGTGTGCTGGTGGGCGACCTGACCGGCGCGGTGCACGTCTACAATGCGAAAGATGGAGCGAAGATCGGCGAACTGTCGACGAATCCCCCCGCCCTGGCAACCCGGATTCAAACGACGCTGCAGCAATTGCAGCAAAGTGAAGCGGCCGCTGCGCAGGCGGCGGCGCAACTCGCCGCGTTGCAGAAGGGCGTTGCCGATCGCAAGGCCGCGGCGGATCTGGCGATGAAGGTTTTCGCCGAAGCACAGGCCGCTGCCGACGCCGCGACGAAAGCGAAGGCCGCGGCTGATGCGGACCTTGTGGCAAAGCAGCAGGCGGTGACCACAACCGAGACGCCCCTCAAAACTGCTGAGACCGCCAAGGTTCAGGCTGCAGCCGCGACGGAAGCCGCCAACAAGAGCTTGACGGAAGCTCAGGCTGCGGCAAAAGCCGCGAACGACGCCTCAGCAGCGGCCGAAGCGGCTCTGATCGTTGCTCAGAAGTCCGCGACTGACAAGCCGGACGATGCCGCTTTGAAGCAGGCGGCGGAAGCTGCAGCAAAAGCCGCCGTCGACGCCTTGGCGGCGGCCACCCAAGCGACCGCCAAACGGACCGAAGCGGTGAAGGATCTGGCCGTGAAGAACGATGCCCAAATCGCCGCCACCTCGGCATTCAATGCATCGAAGACGGCTTATGACCAAGCGGTGGCGGCGAAAACAGCGTCCGAAAAGACTGTGGCGGAGGCCGCGACAAAGATGCAGGCTGCCGCGACGTTGGTGACGACCCGCAAGGCCGAAGCTGACAAAGCGGTCGCCGCCGCTCAGGTGACTCCGGAACAGCAGAAGCAATTGACCGATGCCGAAACTGCGGCGAAAGCCGCGGCGGATGCCGTCGCCGCGGTGAAGGATCGCCTCGGCCGGCTTCAGGCGGCGGCCAGTCGTCCGGCGCAAACTGCTGCGAAGTGAAGGCGTTCCGCGAATTCCGAGTCCAGACTGGAATTCGCAGACAGATTGACGTACACTCTTCCGTTCCGCCGCGAGCTCCATCGTGGCTGGTTTGCAGGCCCCGAGCCATTCTTTCCTCGAAATTGCATCGAACCAGAAGCTATGCCGAACACTGAGAGTGCGAAGCGTGCCTTGCGGAAAGCCGAACGTCGCCAGATTCGGAACAAGTCCGAACGTACGGCCCTGAAGACGACGGTGAAGAAAGTCCGCGTTGCGGCTGCCGCCTCTGACGTCGCTTCGGGCAAGACCCTGCTGCAGACTGCGATCAAGAAGCTGGACCAGGCGGCTGACAAGCACCTGATCCATGCCAACAAGGCGGCCCGGCTGAAGAGTCGGTTGACCAAAATGATGAATAAAGTGGCGGCAGCCCCCGCTGCGGCGGCTGCTCCCGCCAACTAGATCCGGGCATTGCGGCTGATTTCCCCCGCGGCGTGCGGAGGTCGGCGGCAATGGTGTGCCTGCGAGCCGGAGTCGGTTCGGAAATCTTGATTGGATTTCCGCGTTGGCTCCGGCTCTTCTCGTTGTTACACCCGTTGCCCAATGACTCCGGGCAACCGGCTGCTGTCGGTTACTTGATCGACATCAGCATCTTCAGCAGGCGGGTGTCGTCGTGGTTCTCGGGGGCGACGACGTATCTCAGCAAGACCTTGCCTTGCTTCCCGGGAAAGCTGCCATCCACGACGACCACGTGAGGACCCTCTTTTTTCGGGGCCGGTGCCGGGGCTGGCTGAGCCGGTTCCGCAATGGCAGGATCAACCTCGGGATGTGGTGTGTTCGGGTCGGCTGTGGGGGGCGTTGCAGCGGCCGGGTCAGCGCTCACCGGTTCCGTCGCGGGCTCAGCGGCTGGCACCGCGGGATCGTTGGCCGTAGCCTCTTCGGACATCGCTTCGCTGACCTCGTCCATGTCTTCGTCCGGGTCATCTTCAAACTGTTCATCGAACGACTTCTGCTGGCCCTTGATGACGTAAAACTGGCAGGACTCGCCTTTGATCACCACTTCCATGCGCTGTTTCGTGAAGCTCTCATATTGGTGCTGGAGCACCTCGTCGGTGAATTGTGACTCCCAGAATTCCGGGTCTTCGGCGTCGTCACTGTCGGCGGGTGGCGCGGATGACAACGTGAGAGAATACACGTCGACTTCCGGCGACCATTCTTGAGTGGAGTCGTCATTCAACCGGCTGGCGAGCGTCGGGCAGTCTCCGCTCGGGCACCAGTTATAGACCACGCTCGTCATCCCGAAGAACTTGTGACCACTGTACGGGACGAATTCCGCGGGAATGGTGATGTCCGTCAGTTCGCTCGTGAGTCGGCGAATCTCCGCCGGATCCGAGACCATCATCTGGCCCAGGTTGGCTTGGAACCAGAGGTAGCCCGCGATTCCCAGGCCTCCGCAGGCCGCCGCCATCACCAGAAAGACCACCAGCAGGGTGATCAGCACCACCTTGGCGGCGTCGCCGCGGCGGGGATGAAGGGGCGACTTCGTTCGGGGGTGACGAGCCAACATGCGGCAGCCTCAAGGTCGCGTGAATGTGAAGCAGTGGGCCAGAGGGGGTCATTCTGAAAAAGCCGTCACGGTGCCGCAATCTCGGTTCTGGAATTCTGGATCGCAGGGCCGGGCGACGGCATTTCGCTAGAGCGGCGTTGATTGCCACGATGCTGACTCGGACCTACACTGCCCAGTCCCTGCAAGGAAGGGCGTCGAATGGCGGCGGGCCGCAGACATCCCGACAAGACGCTGCTCGCGCTGGCGGTTCAGCAGCCCTGGGCCGAACTCATCCTGCGCGGCGTCAAGACCCTGGAAGTCCGTTCCCAGCCGACGCGGGTTCGGGGCACGATCTATCTCTACGCATCCCAGCGAATCTCCACACTGCAGGCCGCTGGCGAGATAACGCACAGGTACGGACTCGAACTCGAATCCCTCCCCAAAGGGGTCTTGGTGGGGACGGTCGATATTGTGGGTTGCCGTCCCTGCACCTCAGACGATGTGCACGCCGCCGGCGTTCCGTCCGACCTGCTCATCCGTCGCCAGGCCTGGATTCTGGATCGCGCGGAACGTCTACCCAGTCCGCTGCCGGTTCAATTCCTCCCCTACGGCGTGTGGTTCTATCCGTTTCACCGTAAGGGCGCGCGTCAGCGCGGGGTGTGAAGAATGGCGGCGTGATTGCCGCCGCGGGCCAGTGGTTCGGCAAGGAGGGCGGCTCTCACCGGTTTCACCCGAAGTGAGAGCGTCATTCATGGCTGAATGCCCCGCGGCACACGACTGTCTTCCGAGCGACTACGCCGCACGCCGAAGTTTGCCGATGATCCGTTCGAAGTCGTCGTTGGAAGCGAATTCGACGATGATTTTGCCGGCGTCTTTGCCCTTGAGCTTGATCTCGACGGGGGTTCCCAGCCAATCGCGAATCTGGTCCTGCAGCGAGAGCAGGTGGTTGGTCAACTCGGCTTTCTTGGACTTGCGGCCTTCCGCAGCGCCGTCGCTCCCAGGGAACGGGATCGTGCTCCCCTCTTGTTGCAGCGCGCGCACGGCGTCTTCGGTCTTGCGGACCGACCAATGCTCGGTCTGGATCTGTTGCGACAGCGACAACTGTTCCGCCTCAGGCAGCGACAGCAGCGCCCGGGCATGACCGGCGGTCAGTTTCGCGGCCCGCACATCAGCCTTGATTGCTTCCGGAAGTTCCAACAGCCGCAGCATGTTGCTGACGGTCGACCGATCGAGGCTCAGCCGCCGGGCCAGTTCCTCGATGGGACACTGAAAACGCTGCAGGTAGTCCTGGAAGGCCGCCGCTTTTTCGAGGACGTTGAGATCCTGACGCTTGAGATTCTCTTCGAGTGAGACTTCGCAGACCTGCTGATCCGTCAGTTCCAGCACGCGACAGGGGACCAGTTCCAAGCCCGCCTTTTTGGCGGCGATCAGCCGGCGTTCACCGGCGATCAATTGGTAGCCGTCGCCGATCGCCCGCACGAGCAGTGGTTGCAGCACGCCATGCTGCCGGATGCTGTCGACCAGTTCGTTCAGCGCGGTCGCTTCGAACTCCTGCCGGGGTTGGAACGGGTTGCGGTCGATCAAGTCGACGTGCACCTGCGACTGATCATGTTCGCTGGTGGCCGCCGAGTCGCTGAAGGCGCCGCTGCCGAGAAGCGCATTCAGACCGCGCCCCAGTCGCCGTCGCTGTGGTTCCGGTGCGCCTTGATCATCCATGATCGTGCTTTCCTTGCGATGTCATTCTGGCAGCGGCTGAGGGCGGATTGCCGATGCCCCCGCCGGCCGAAAATTGAGAGTTCTGCGCGGGGGTGTTGTAGGGAACTCTCCGCGCGCGGGCAAGATCGATTCGCCGTGTCGGCGGGCGTAACGACGTTACCCGCCGAGATGTTCGGCGAGGAATTCCCAAGCGGCAGAATCGGCCGCTTTCGTGGTCTCACCGTCGAAGCCGTGGCCTTGACCGGGAAAGACGCGCAGCGAGTGTTTGACGCCCACCTCCTGCAGGCGGGCATCGAGAAGCCGGGCCTGTTCCATCGGTACGATTTTGTCGATGTCGCCCTGCAACGTCAGTATCGGCGGGTCGTCGGCCGTGACGTAGTTGATCGGGCTGGCGAGGTCATACGCGGCAGCGGCTTCTTCGGGCGTTCCGACGCACAGCGCCTTGAGCATCCCCACCACCGCCGGCGCCGACCGATAGAGCGACGCCAAATCCGTGGGCCCGAAATAGTTGACGACCGCTTGCACGCGACTCGATTCTCCCGGATTGCCGAGATCTCCCTCCAACTGATCGTCCGCTGACGTCAGCCCCAGCAGCAAGCTCAGGTGGCCTCCGGCGGACGCTCCGACGGCGGCGATGCGTCGGGGATCGATGCGATACTCGGCGGCGTGGGCGCGCAACCAGCGAACTGCGGCCTTGCAGTCATGAATTTGCGCTGGAAACGGGGACTGAGGCGCCCGCGTTGTTGGGTCGGTCTGCGTCAGCCGATAGCTGATGGTCGCGGCGACGTAGCCCCGCCGGGCTGCTGCTTCCATCTGATTGCGGAAGGCATGTCGATTGCCCCCGGCCCAGCCGCCGCCATGAATGAAGACGATGCACGGAAACGGCCCGTTTCCCTCAGCCGGACGCGCCAGATCCAGTTGGAGTCTCACCTCGCCAACTTTGGCGTAGGTGAGGTTCGGCGTCACCTTGATCGCTTCATCTGCCTCGACGCTGCCAAGGAGCAGGGACAACATTACGAGCGAAGCGGCCGCGACGGTTGGCATCGTAAGAACTCTCTCAATCTGGCGCCGCAGGTCGGAGTCGTTGCATGAGATCTGCCGCGTTCCGAAGGTCGAAGGCCGCGGGAGTGGCCTGGACTTAAAGGAATTGTCGTCCAAGGGCGGAAACGGGACAAGTTGCGTTGTAACTGCCTTGCAATTCTCGACTGAGGCCACGGCTGCCAACGCGCTTCTGCCGGGGTTATCGCCGTGAGTGTACGCGCGCGAACGAATTCATCAAGAAGTGCCAACGTAACTTGCGTGAGCGATTCCTCCAGACGATAATCATCACACGCGAGATTCCTCGCACGCATTTCAAGTCTACGCCTGTCCATTCGCGATTTCCCCTGGTTGGCTGGCGATTTTCCCGTCCCTTGCGAAGGCAGTGTGATGTCACCCAAAAATTGGTTGCGGACTCGGGCATTGTCGCTGGTGAGCGTCGCAGGATTGGTGTCGCTCGCTGGGTGTGGCGGGGGCGACGCGCCTTCCTCGGGAGGTTCAGCCGCCAGTCCCGCGGTGGCCAACGGTGGGGCCGCTCCCGTTGCGGGCGCTCACGGGATGCCGGCGACGCCGGGAGCCGATCCAATGCTGGCGGCGCACTCTGCCGCTGCGGCTGGTGGGGCCATGCCTGCGGCGACCCCCTCGCCCGACGCCGCCGCGATGATGGCAAACATGCACGGCAGCGGTTCCGCCGGAGCACCCGCGGCAGCGACTCCCGTGGCGGCTGGCGGACCCAGCGCTGCGATGATGGCAGCGCACGGCGGCGCGGCGGCTGCTCCTGCAGCGACGCCTCCGACGGCTGCCGCCGGACCCAGCGCGGCCATGATGGCAGCGCACGGCGGGGCGGGGGGAGCACCGGCTGCCGCAGCGCCGCCGGCTCCATCGGTCGCCGGAGCTCACGGGGCGTCGCCCGCCAATGCGGCCCCAGGCCCGGCGCCCGTCAACGCCGCCGCCGATCCGGCAGCGCTGGCGGCGCAGGGAGTATCCGGTCAACCGGGCGCCGCGCCGGCCGCAGGCGACGCCGCCGCGATGGCCGCTGCTGCGGCCAATCTTGGCGCCGGTGCTCAAGCTGCTCCCGGTCAAGGCGGACCACAGGCGGGCGGAGGGCCAACCAATGCGTCGCAGGCCCAGAAGGGAACGCTCGAATACGCCATCGTGAGGCTCGCGGAAATGGCAAAGGCGGGAGATTACACGGGCGCCGACGACCTCATCAGCTCCCGCGCCAAAGGGCTCGCCGCCACGATTCGCTCCGGAGAAATGAACAACGCCAAGATCGAATCGCTCAAAACAACCTTCGATGGACTGGAACTCTTTAACCGCAAGAACGCCAACGGCGGACTCCAATTCGTGCTTAAGAATAAGAGCGGCCAACTCCTGCAGTTCGTCATCATCAAGGAAGGCCCCGACTTCGTGATTCGCGACTTCGTGGTGCGCGACGCGAAGTAATATGAATGGTGCATCGATGGCACCCTGGCGGCAGCTGCCGGGGTCACCAGACGCTTGCCCGCGGCAGGCAGTCCATGTCATCCGGTTGTCGTTGGATCCCAGCCGACTCCCGGACGATTCGTCCGATCTCGATCTCGACGAACTCGCCCGCGCCGGTCGATATGTCGTCGAACCTCCGCGACGTCGATTTCGAATCTGCCGCCGCGGCCTGCGGAGATGCCTCGGCTGGTTCACGAAGTCTCTCGCCCGCGAGATACGCTTTGCCTCCGAGAGGAACGGCAAGCCCACCCTTGCTCACCCCAAAGACACCGGGCTGCGTTTCAATGTTTCCCATAGCGGGGATTGGGGCGTCATCGCCGTCAGTTGGGAACGCACGCTGGGAGTCGACATTGAATCGATCGACCCGAATCTCGACGGCGCCGCGCTGGCGTCACGGTTTTTTTCAGAGCACGAGCGCGCCGAACTCCTCTCGCTTCCCCCAGAAGATCTTCAAGACGGCTTCTATCGTCTCTGGACGACCAAGGAAGCCTACATCAAGGCCATCGGGCTCGGGATGGCTGTACCCTTAGGATCGTTCAGCGCCGCGGCCAACCCCCGCCGCGAACCGCGACTCGTCGGCGGAGATGTGCGCGAAGGTCCCTGGCGGGCGTGCGGCTTCCAGGTGGCTCCCGGTGTTCCGGGAGTGGTGATGTGGGACGGTGGTCCCGCTCCAGTCTGCTTCTGGGATGCCTTTGCCGGTTGGTAGGCGCTACTCAGGCCTCAACTTCACGCCCCGTCGGACCACCACGGCGGACCCCTCCGCGACCAGCGTCGATGCCGGCGGCCGCGCAATGGCGCGTCCGAAATCTTGGCCATAGACATCGGTCATGTTTCCCGTGAGCGACAGCGTCGCTTCGGGCCACACCTTCCAGGGTGGGTGATCGACCTGATACTCCATGGTCGATCCATCCCGCTGACGCGCGTATCCCCAGTAGTGTTCCGTAATGAATTCCGCTTCCGAACCGGGTGTCAGGGGTTGAGCGTCGCCCGTCATTCGGCCGTGAACGCCTCGCCAACTCCCTTTGACTCTCCACTCGTAAGTCACACGGCCGACCGGAACGTCTGGTGCGGGGGAAGAATGCTGGCTGCGCATGGGGAAATAGACATAGTTCTCGTTGTAAATGGTTCGTGCGACCCAGACGACGGCGCGCCGCGGAGCGATCTCGCGCACGAATACGACCCCGCGCCGCCAGCCGTCGACCACCCGCCGGCGCACATAGAAGCGCAAATTGACTTCATCGAAGTTCTGATGACCGGGAATCGCCCAACCGCCCAACCGCGTCTTGAGGAAGCGAAATCCAACCACGCTGATCAGCGCCCGTCCCTCCCAGAGATCAAGTTCCGTCCCGGAGGGAATCAACGGTTGCAGCAATTGGGGGTCGACCTCGTAGTTGAGCATCGCCAGCCAGCGCCACTCTGCG
>JANRLN010000084.1:0-12328 GCA_033762515.1 Planctomycetaceae bacterium | reverse complement strand
CCCGCGATCGCTGGCTGCCGCTGCTCCCCGCGCGAACGTCGGCACCCGCCGTGGAACCCGATCCTGCGGAGCACGCCGGACATGACCATGCCGGCCACGATCACGGCAGTGACGGGGACCAGAACTCGGTATTGCTCTCCCAACAGGCCCGCGCCAATCTGGGACTGACGCTGGGACCGGTCGAGCTGTCGAACTATACGCAGCATCTGGTCATTCCGGGAACCGTTGTCGAGCAATCGGGACACAGCGAGCGGCGCATCACAACTTCGCTGGCGGGAATCGTCGCCAAAGTTCATGCCTTCCCGGGCCAGGCCGTCAAACCAGGGGACCCCCTCGTCGACATTGAACCGACCGGGGAACTGCTGACGAACGCCCAATCCTCGCTGCTGAAGACGCTGCAGGACATGGAACTCCTCGAAACCGAGCTCAAACGACTGGCCCCGCTGGTGGAGAACGGTTCCATTCCCGCCCGGAATAAGCTGGAAAAGGAGTACGAGCAGAAGCGACTCGAGTCTCAGAAGCTGGTGCAAATTCAAGAACTGCTGGTCCGCGGACTGACGCCCTACCAGATCACCGAGATGGTCGAACACAAGACGCTCTTGCGTGAGTTCACCATTTACGTTCCCGGCGGCGCTCCCAAACCGTCGTCACCCGAAGACATGCACGATCATCCATCGGTGGTGCCTACGGGTCTCGAACGTGCTCCCGAGCGCATTGCCGCCGACGTGGACGAGGTCATTTACACGGTCGAGCAGGTGGACATTTTTCCGGGAAAGCTGGTGCAGCCCGGCGATGAATTGTGCGATCTGGCGCTGCACACCGAGTTGTATCTCGAAGGGCACGCCTTTGAACGGGACGGACAGATCCTTGCTGCCGCCGTGCAGGAGCAGCGGCTGGTGACGGCGCTCTTCGAAGGCGAAGCGGACGTCCCCGAGATTCGCGAGGGACTGCGGATCCGCTACGTCGAGAACGTCCTCGATGCCGCCACTCGCACTTTGAGGTTTTATATTCCCCTGAAGAATGAAGTGGTCCGCGACGCCCTGGCGGATAACGGCGTTGTGTATCGTTCGTGGCGGTTCAAGCCGGGGCAGAAGGTGCGACTCCTTCTGCCCGTGCGAACGTTCACCGAAGAGATTGTGCTGCCCGCGGATGCCGTCGTCACCGATGGCCCGGAGGCCTCCGTATTTCGCTCCAACGGCGACCTGCTGGAGCAAGTGCCGGTGATCATCGAACACCGCGATCCGCGCTCAGTCGTTATCCGCAACGACGGCAGCATCTTCCCCGGCGATGAGATCGCCATGAACCAGGCGTACCAGATTCACCTGGCCCTCCAGAAGCAGCAGGGATCGGGAGTCGACATGCACGCGGGGCACAACCATTAGGGGGTAGTCAGTAGTCAGGGGTCAGTGGTCAGTAGACTTTGGGTAACGCGTCGCAATCCATGTCCGCCCCTCAGCCCTCAGCCCTCAACCCCACCGCCGTCTTCCTTACATAGGCCGACATGAACTCTTTGATTCGCTTTTCGCTGCAGCATCGCTTGCTGGTCGTCTGTTTGGCGCTGGTGACGCTGGGGTTGGGCGCGCGGACGATGTTTGGGCTGCCGATTGATATCTTTCCGAATCTCACCCGGCCGCGGGTGACGGTGATGACCGAATGCCCGGGGTTGTCTCCCGAAGAGGTGGAGACGCTTGTCACCTTTCCCCTCGAAACGGCGTTCAACGGAGCCACCGGCGTCGAAGCGGTCCGCAGCGCCTCGGGCATTGGCTTGTCGGTGATCTACGTCGAGTTCGGCTGGAACACCGACATCTACGTCGCCCGACAGACGGTCAACGAACGGCTGGCCACGGTCGCCGAGCGCATGCCCATAGGGGTCAAACCCGAATTGGCCCCGATCAGTTCCATCATGGGCCAGATCCTGATGGTGGGCATGTACAGCCGGGACGAGAAAACCTCCCCGATGGAGGTCCGCACGCTCGCCGACTGGGTGGTGCGGCCCCGCCTGCTGACGATTCCCGGCGTAGCGCAGGTCATCACGATGGGAGGCGGCCGTAAACAGTTCCAGGTGCTGGTCGACCCCGAGCAGTTGGTCGCGCTCGATGTGACGCTGCAGGACGTGGAACAGGCGTTGCGGGAAAGCAATCAGAACGCCACCGGGGGCTATGTCGAACAAGGTTCGCTGGAATACCTGGTTCGCGCGGTGGGGCGAATTCAATCCCTCGCCGACCTCGAACAGTCGGTCGTCAAGGCGACCGCTGAGCGCGCGATCCTGCTGCGGGATGTGGCCAAGGTGCGCGAAGGCGCGCAGATCAAACGGGGAGACTGTTCGGTTAACGGCCATCCGTCCGTCGTCCTGACCATCGGCAAGCAGCCTCAGGGCGACACCCGGCAGTTGACGGAAGCCGTCACCGCCGCCCTGGCAGATTTACGGAAGTCCCTGCCCGATGACATCGTCATGGAAGGGGAAATCTACCAACAACGCGAATTCATCGATCGCGGGATCGACAATGTCCTGGAAGCGCTGCGCGACGGAGCGATCCTGATCCTGATCGTGCTGTTCCTGTTCCTGCTCAACCTGCGGACGACGTTCATTACGCTGACTGCAATTCCGTTGTCGATCGTGATCACCGGACTGGTCTTCTACTGGACGGGCATGTCCATCAATGTGATGACCCTGGGCGGCCTGGCCGTGGCGATGGGAGAACTCGTCGACGACGCGATCGTCGACATCGAAAATGTCTTCCGGCGTCTCGGGCAAAACGCCGCGCTGCCGGTGCCGCGACCGGCGCTGACTGTGATCTACGAGGCCAGCATCGAAGTCCGCGGGGCGATCGTCTTCGGCACGATGCTGGTCATTCTGGTCTTCGTCCCGTTGTTCGCATTATCGGGAATCGAAGGCCGATTGTTCGCACCGTTGGGTGTGGCGTACATCGTGTCGATTCTGGCGTCGCTCCTGGTCTCGCTGACGGTCACTCCCGTTCTGGGGAGCCTCTTCCTGTCGGGGAAATCCGCTCAATCGCATGGCGCCCAGGACAGCCCACTCCTGCGGCTTCTCAAGTGGCTGGCCGCACCGATCGTCCGCGTCAGCATGCATCCCCTGGGACTCACGTTGATTCTCGGCGTCGTGGGGGTGTCGGTGGCAGTCAGCGGTTTACTCGTGACCCGTCTGGGGACCGACTTTCTCCCGCCGTTCGATGAAGGCGCGGCTCAGGTCAACGTGGTGTTGCCTCCAGGGTCGTCGCTGGGAGCCTCCAATCGCGTGAGCGCGATGGTGGATGCGGCATTCCGGCGGCACATCGTCGACGAAGCTCATCCGCAGGGGCTGGTCCGTCACTGGGTGCGACGCAGCGGCCGGGCTGAACTCGACGAACACGCGGAAGGGGTCCACGTCACCGAGTACGTTGTCACCCTCAATCCCGACAGCGGCGTGCCCCGTGCCGAGGCGCTGGCGACGCTGCGACAGGAGCTGGAGCAGATCCCCGGGATTGAATACGAAGTCGAACAACCGCTGGCACACCTCATCAGCCACATGCTCTCCGGCGTCTCAGCGCAGATCGCCATTAAGTTGTACGGCGACGATCTGAGCGTGCTCCGCCGCAAGGCCCAGGAAATCAAGACCGTGATTTCCAGGATCGACGGTCTCGCACCGCCGGTGGTGGAACCGCAGCAACTGATTCCGCAACTGCGGATTGAACTCGATCGCGAGCAGTTGGCGGCCTATCATCTCACCGTCGGCGATGTGAACGATGTCATCGAAACCGCGCTGAATGGGCGCGTGGTCTCCACGATTCTTGACGGCCAGCGCACGTTCGACCTGGTGGTCCGCCTGGAAGATGAGTACCGAACCGATTTCGAGCAGATCCGCCGATTGTCGTTGAACCTGCCCCAGGGGGGCCGGATTCCGCTGTCGATGGTGGCGAACATCTACGAAGCGGCGGGACCCAGCACGATCAACCGCGAGAACGTCCGCCGCCGGATCACCATCCGGGGCAACGCCACGGATCGTGACCTGGGAAGCGTTGCGGCCGAGATCCGGCGCGTGATTGAAGCCCACGTGGAATTGCCGGAAGGCTACTTCATCGAATACGGCGGGCAGTTCCAAGCTCAGCAGGAAGCGACGCGGACGATGGGGCTGCTGAGCCTGGTTTCGCTCTCCGGAGTCTTTCTGGTGTTGTACACACTGTTTCCCTCAACCCGGATTGTGCTGCAGATCATGTTCGCGCTGCCTGCGGCCTTCGTCGGGGGCGTAATCGCGCTCTGCATCACGGGGCAAACGCTCACCGTCGCCAGCATGGTCGGTTTCATTTCTCTGGGGGGGATCGCCGCGCGAAACGGGATTCTGCTCGTCTCGCACTACATGCATCTGATGCGGGAGGAGGGAGAAGGCTTTACTCCCGAGATGGTCCTGCGCGGAAGTCTGGAACGCCTGGCGCCGGTCCTGATGACCGCCCTCACCGCTGGAATCGGTCTCGTCCCGCTGGTGATCGGGGGACATCAACCGGGGAAGGAGATCCTCTATCCGGTGGCCACGGTCATTCTCGGAGGACTCGTAACCTCCACCCTCTGCGAATACGTCGTCCACCCGGGGCTGTTTTTCCGCTTCAGCGGCCGCGCGGCGATTCGATTGACGCACGCGCATCGGGAGCAAGCGTGACCGGGGTCGCTTCGAACCGCGGCGCGTCAGAAGAGCAGCGCGGGAACAAGTCCGGTGACCACTGCGGCAACCACCGAGACGAGCGCGACGGTGATGGGCCACCAACCGCCGCGCGGCGCGGCTCCGCCGATGACCGATTCGAAGAGCATCAACCGGGCGATCCGTCCGAAAACCCCCGCGACCACCGCGAGCGTCAGCACCCCCAACAGTGCGGCGAGACGCAAACCAGCATGGGGAGAGACGGACGAATCTGCCGAGACCTGATGCATCCCCAGCGTCGACAGCATCCACGCGCAGCGGAACCAGAAGCCAGCCGTCATCGGGAGACCGATCAGGCTCGCCAACAGCAACAGCAGCGTCCCGGTGCGCAAGGGATACCGCGAACCCAGTCCGCGGAATTGATCGAAATAGCTCGCGCCGTCGGTCTCGTCGATCAGCCAGGTTGCGGCTGCGGCCAGCGCCGCGAACGTCAGTCCATGATGCAACAGCGCCAGCGACAGCGCGTCGCGGACGGCGAGACTGGAAATCAACTCGCCGGCCGTATCGGTCCATTCCGATTTTCCCAGCAGGACGCAGACCCAAAGAAGCAATGTCCCCCACTGGAAGTGGGCGGCCCCCAGGATCGCACGATCGAAACGCTGAGGGTCGCTTAGCCACCGAATCGCCAGACACCAGCTTGCGACCGCCGTGATCGTGAGTACAACGATCCACGTCGGCTCCAGACCGGCGGAACCCCCCGTGAAAAGACGCTGCAGCGCCAGGAGGGATACGAGTTGCCGGGCCGCTGTTGCGGCGAGTCGCTCGCCGAGGCTCCCCTGCGGCCCGGCGCTCGCGCGGTCGCGCCAGGTCCAGAAGACCGGCCCGGCAATGCCGCACACGGTGAACACGGTCGCGCCGATCAGTATCAGTGAAGGACGGCCGATCGTCAGATTGCTGTCGCTGACGGCGTAGCTGTCGGCGAGGACGGCCCGCCATTCCGCCAATGTCGACGCTCCCGTAACGCTCACCCAGCCGATGAGCGCAACGGTCAGCATCAGCGGACAGAACGCCTCCCACGCCGCGGCATGATCGGGGCGCCGCGGCAACGTCGATTGGCGGACCAGTTCCATGGCCAGGAGAAGCGTCACCCAGTCCTCTGCCACCGTCGCCGTGAGGAGGCCGGTCGCTGTCATCGTCGACCACCCCAAAGCCTGCGGCGACCAAGAACGGACGGGGGAGCCGCAGTGGGGCGTCCAACTGAAACCGATCCACCAGGCGACGCCCGCCCACCATCCCTCCGGCAGAGCGCCGTTCCCTCCGAAAGTCCACCAACACGGCGTCAACAGCCCCGTCAAGGTGCACAGTCCGCCGGCCAGGGTGATTCCCGGCGACGTACGGCGAGTCGGAAAGCCAATCCAGAGCACACCGACGGCGAGGCAGATCCAGAGACCGGGCGGGAGGGTCATCGCAGGCTCTCCGCCAAAGTCCACGCCCACCAGGAAATCGCAGGAACGGCCAAGGTCAGCCCAATCGCCTGGCACTCGCGCCACGACAGATCCTGCACGAGGATTTCCCGCGCCTCGGCAGCGACCCATGGGGGAGCGTCGGGGGACGAAGCGGCTGCGGCATCGTCTGCGAAGAATTCCGGTTCACGCAGCGGTCCTCTCCATCTCCCGATGAAGAGTCGCTCCAGCAGCCAGATCGTCGCCCAGGAGGTGCACAGCCAGCCTGCGAGCGCCAGCCACCAGAGTCCGGGTGCGGCGGACAACGTTGTGAGTTGCCCCCACTGGTCGACGACGCCCCGTGCGACGGAGGGCGATCCCAGCGGCGGCAGGAGCACCAGACATCCGCAGATCGCCAATCGCGGGTGCTTTTGAGCCAGGCCGCCGATGGCATCCAGCCCGCGCACGTCGAAACGCTGTTCCAGGGCCTGGACGATGAACATCAATCCCGCTGCACTGGCGACGGCAGATTGCAGCGCCCACCAGCCGGACGTTTGCGCGATCGGAACGGAAGTCCCCATGCCGACCCACACACACCCTTGCAAGCTCAGCCACCAACAGGCCGCGAACTTGCGCAGATCAGTCTGCGCGAGGCTGAGGAGTCCCCCCGCCAAAGCGCTGATCGCGCCGAGGCACGACAACCAACCGGCTCCCCATTGGTCCGACGCCGTCAACGGGGCCAGACAACGCAAATACGCGTAACCGCCGATCAATCCGGCAGCTCCCAGGTGCAGGACCGCGACGGCCGCCGGAGCCTCCTGCAGCAGGGCCGTGAGCCAGTGGTGTCCGGGGACGAGTCCCGCCCGCACGACGGTGGCTCCGATGAGCACCACCAGCAACAGCGCCGCCCCGTTCCAATATTCGATGCTGCCGATGTAGCGGTCGGTGAATCGCTGCAGCGTCTCCGCCAGGTCGCCCCAGCCGAAACGAACGACCCGGGCATCCCGGCGCACCTCCTGCTGAACCCACAGGGCCGCCAGCCCCAGGGCGAAGATCCCCAGCGTCCACAGCAGGTTTGCCGTGTACTGCCAGCGAAAGTACCTTCCAGCGGCGAGACGTCGATCGGCCCCCCCATACCAACCGGTCATGAGCCAGAAGAGGACCAGGCTCCCCTCGGAGGCCATGCAGAACGTCAGCGCGTCCTGGGCTGCGAAGACGCACAGGAGCGCCCCCTCAATCGCCAGCAGTCCCGCGCAAAACCCTGGGCGTGCCGCGTCGCGCTCAGAAAGCATCAAGAACACCGCCGCCGTCAACCAGGGGATCCAAACGAGGACCGGCCAGTTGAGGCTGTCGACGCCCACCGAGAAACCGAACTCGATTGACCACGGCAGACCGGTTGCGCCGGGCTGACCCGATTTCCAGATCGCTCGGATCGCCTGAAAACCCTCGCCTCCGGACGCGTGCTCGATCCCGGTTCCGATGACGTAGCCCCCCAGGACCGAAGCAAACACCGCTGTCACCCCGGCGTTGAAGCGCGCCGACCTGAGGACGGACGCCGATCCTGAACGATGCAGCAGCCCGACGGCGGCAACGCCGATCCACGGAGAAACCGTGAGGAGCATCACCAGTCGCGGCGCCAGGTAGTTCAGGATTTCCGACACGGCACCACGACTGTCTACTGACCCAGCCACATCAGGGTAAACGCCACCACGGTCGCAGCCAGGCAAAGGGACAGAGCATAGAACCCTGGTTCGCTGCGATGCAAATCGATCTCCGCATCCGCCCCCCATCGCGGCAGCCGCCCCAGGGTCCCGGCGACGATCGCGTCCCAGAGGAACCAGTCGAGAAACCGAGTCACTTGCGCCAATCCCCGAATGGGCAGATTCAAACCAAAGAAGCAGATCTGGCGGAGATACAGCCGCCGCTTGCCCAACCGTGACCAGGGTTCGAGCCAGCGCCGGCGGGGGGCGGTTTCGCTTCGGCGACTTTCCCAAACTCCGGTGAGCACACCCACCGCGACCGCAGCGCAGGCCGTGGCCGGCAGGCTCGCGTCCGCGATGAATTGCGCTCGGACTGCCGCGAACGGGGGTGCACCGAACATGATCCAAGGCGAACAGAGCACGACGCCTCCCCCGGCGACCAACCCCAGGGGAAAGCGCGTTTCGGAACTTCCCTGCGTCTCGGAGATCAGCAACGTCGCCGCCAGGGCAGCCAATCCGAGGGCGGCGGAACGAGCCCAGCCCGGCCACCAGGGACGACCTGCCGTCCGCGCCGGTTCGCCGACGTTCTCCGAGGAATTTGGCGACGATGCCGTCACGACGACCGAGTCCCTTCGGTCGCCAACTTGCCCGAGAATCGCCGGAGCCAGAAGCAGCCCGACGCAGCCGAGCAGGACAGCCAGCCGACCTCCGCGTGCAGTCACGGCGCCGGTTGCCGACGCTGTCCCCGCATCTGAGGTGAAGAGCCGAAACACTTGCTCCAGCTTCCCGGAGAATTGTCCACTGACAACCTGTCCGCCCCCAAGGGATCGGAAAATGAACACAGACGAAGCGTCCGCAGTAGGCCCATCCGTTGCCGACTCGACCTCGTCTGACTCCCAAAGACCGTACAGCCACGCCGAGGCCAGCAGACCGGTAATGGCGATCATCAGGCTCGTCCAGTGCCCCGGGGCGCCGTTCTCCAGGATGGCCGAGGCCGCGAACGACCAGGGGACCGTTGTCAGCCACGCAACGCGCGTGCGGGGATCGTCCGAACAGAGGGCGAACCACGCCGCCGCCAGGCCGCCGAGCGCCGAACCGGCAAAGACCAGATCCCCCGCCTGCGGGGAAACGTTGAACCAGATTTGGCCGGCGGCCAACCATCTCCAGCCGACCGATCCGAGGACCAGTGTGGTCACAGCTCCCATCGTCAACCCGTGGGGTTGGCGGGCGTGATCACACGCCAAACCCAAGGGGAATTGCAGCGTCCGACCCAGTGTGCCTAACCAGAGCAACGTTCCCAGCGCCGAGACGGCCGCGGATGTGCGCGACGCCACTTGTGACACCGCCGCTGCCGATCCGGCATCGCTGAAGCTGGCGGCGCCCGATTCCAAACTCCAGCCCAAAGCGACGAGCAGCAGCGCCACATCCGCGCAACAGACAGTCACCCACAGCGTTCGGGCCGCGCGCCCACCAACCGACCCGGCAGGCTGTGCAGCAATCAACAGGAACCCCTGCGCCAGCAACGCCCCCTGCAGAATCACCGCCAGCCAGACGGTGTCGACCAGCCAGAACCATACAGCGATCGTCCACATCGCCAGGACGATGGAACGTACTCGTCCCGGCGCATTCCGTGCCGTCACGCCCAGAAGGGAGACTGCCAGGCCGAGCGCCGCCAGCAATACACCGATGGTCGCATCGAATCGCAGTTGCCACGTGCCTGGTGGTGGAGCATCGGTCGACGCTCCGGCCGCCGAGAAAATCGACGTCGACCAGGTCACCGGAAGCGTGAGTCCTGCGACTCCCGCGATCGCGACGGCAGCCGTCAGCCCCCCGGCAAGGACGAGAATTCCCGGACCGACCCGGCCGCGCATTGTGATCGCCCAGACCAATGCGATCAGAGGCAAGACCGCCAGCAGAGTCACGCAGGTAAGCCCTGGGTCGAGCATTGGCATGGAAGTTCAGGCGCGGGGAGTGAGGGATTGCGGATCGGCCGCGGGAGAGTTGCGGCGAGGCCGCAGCGGCAGAGGCCACAGGGGAATCAGCACAGCGGCGATGATGACCCAACTCCAGAGATCGAGGGAAGATTGACCATGAATGCGTCCGGCGACCGCCAGCGCCAGACCCAGCGCGATCGCGAACAACGTCTGTTGGCGAACCCGGTCAAATCCTGTCGGCGCGGTCAAGACGCCCGCCAGTGCCAGACTGACAAGCATCCCCGCGATGATCAACGTCGCAACCAGTTGAGGATCGATCATGTCTGCACCGCCGCGGAGATCGTTGCGGAGGCTGGAGCCTCCCCTGCTGCGTCCGCTACTTCGGTGTTCGCCGACTGACGATGGCGGCACATGCACCAGACCAGAGCCCCGGCGAGGCTCACCCCGCTCCACGTGAGCGACGGGGATGTCGAGTGTTCGGCGCCTGCGCGCCGCGATCGAGCCGCAGACTCCACGGAGGGAATCGCGGTGTACCAGCGACTGGGACCCGGCCGTTGCGCTTCCAGGCGGAGCGCGTACTGCAGCAGCCCCAGCCAGAGCACGCAGACCATCGTCACGGCGGAACCGATGACCCACAGATCGCGGGCGGGGATTCGATCACCAACCAGCCCAAAGTCGTCCGCAGGACGGGCGTAGATCGAACCGACGCCGCCCACCAGGAGACACAAGCTCGCCAACTCATAGGCCTCCCACCGCGCCGCGAGGAGCGCCAGCCCGGTCATACAGCTGATATGCCCCCACTTCACCCACTCGCGGGAGGTCCCGAGGAGTGCCAAAAGCCCTCCCCCCAATGAAAAACCGGCGCCGCACCAGAACGCAATGACGACACCCCAATGGGCCGTCGCGGGAGCGGCCGCGGGAGCTGAAGTCGCGCTTTGCAGAGTCGCATAAATCAGCAGTCCCGTGTAGACCACGATGAACAGGTCGACACTCCGACGCCAGTCAGAGGACATCGTGAGTCGCCGCCGGAGGACTAACGAGAATCCCCACAGACCCGCGAGGAGCCAGAGCCACCAGGGGAATGCGGCTGAGCTTCCCAACATTCAAGGCCACTCCAGCGGGGATCACCAGGGGAACTGCGCCCGAAGTGTAACGGACGACAGGCGGCCGTGCACGGGCTCCCAGAGTGCGACGGGCGGAGAATCGAACAGCGGCATGGGCCGCTCCCCCGCATGAAGCCGCTCCCGCGTTCACCGGCAGATTGCGCGCGAAACGGCCCCGTTCCGGGGCGGGAATTGATCCGTAACCGTCGATCAATTCATGGTTTCTGAACAGAAATCAAGTGGATTGGCCGATCGATTGCGTTGAAGTCCAGCGCGGGGACGTCTAGAATCCTCGCGCTCGCTACGATTCGAACCACTCCCGCCACGATAGAGCCGTCGTTTCTGCAGCAGGTCGATCCCGAGTTGGCTGAATGCCCCTGCAGCGGGATTTGCGAGCCGAAGACACACCCGGACGCCCCGATGGATTCGTTCCACGCAATTCTCATCTATATTGTTGTGCTGGTTGGCTTTGCGGCAACCAACCTGATACTCACGCACCTCATCGGACCGACGAAGAAGACGGCCACGAAGCAGATGCCGTACGAGTCGGGGATGGACCCGGTCGGTGACGCACGCCAACCGTTTGACGTCAAATTCTACTTGGTCGCGATTCTGTTCCTCGTGTTCGACGTGGAACTGCTCTTTCTTTACCCCTGGGCCGTGAGCGCCTACATGGACCGCGGGGGAGTGCCGGAAGAACTGCGCAGCTCGGTCTTCGGCGTGATGCTCGTCTTCATGGCAACTCTGGCAATCGCCTACGTTTATGCGTGGCGGAAAGGTGTCTTCCGATGGCGATGAAGGATGTCCCCGAGAACGTCTTCATGACGTCTCTGGATGCGGCGGCAAGCTGGTGTCGTTCGAATAGTCTGTGGCCGATGCCCTTCGCGACCGCCTGTTGCGGCATTGAGCTGATGGCGACTGCTTCCAGCCGTTTCGACCTCGCCCGCTTCGGCGCCGAGGTGATGCGTTTCAGCCCGCGTCAGTGCGACCTGATGATCGTCGCCGGTCGCGTGGTGATGAAGATGCTGCCGGTCTTGCAGCGGATCTGGCTGCAGATGCCCGAGCCGAAGTGGTGTATCTCAATGGGGGCCTGTGCGTCGACCGGAGGCGTGTTTGACACCTATGCCGTGGTGCAGGGGGTCGATCGCTTCATTCCCGTGGACCTGTATGTTCCCGGGGGTCCGCCGCGCCCCGAGCAATTGATCGCCGGGATCATGGCGCTTCAGGAGAAAGTGCGGAAAACCGGCACGGTTTATGGCACGGAATTCGGCAAGCGCACCCTGGCCCTCGGGCCGACGCCGTTCGATTCCGATGAAATCATCCGGATTCGTGAGGCCAACGAGCAGTTGCCCGTGCTGAACTGATGACAGGTCGAGGATCTCTCGAGGCCGTAGTCTGACATGACCTACCAAGAGCTGTTGCAATCGCGTTTTCCCGGGCTGGCGCTGGAGTTCTCGGAGTTCCGAGACAATCGCCGCGTGGTCGTGCCCGCCGATCGTCTCGCCGAGGTGATGACGTG
>JANRLN010000083.1:0-5049 GCA_033762515.1 Planctomycetaceae bacterium | reverse complement strand
TGGGGCAAGATCGTCGACTACTTCTGGCACCTTACCCTGCCGCTGATCGCGATGGCGGTCGGCACCTTCACCACCATGGCGTTCCTGACCAAAAACTCGTTCCTGGACGAGATCCGTAAGGGGTGGCGCAGTGCCAGGCGGATCTGGGCGACCCGGAAGTCCATCGCGACGCAGCGCGCATGATGGCGACAATGTCGCGGTTTGAATCGTCTCAGGTGAAACTGGCGCAATTGTACGAGCACTGGGAAGAAGCGATGGAACTGAACTGAGTTTTCCCGCCGATCCGGCTACACTTCTTCAGCAACTGCACAATTCATTAGTGATCGGAAGGACGCCACCTTGGATATGGAATGGATCGCAATTTTCTCCCGCTGGTTCCACGTGGGAACCGCGATTGTCCTGCTCGGCGGCAGCGTCTTCATGCGTTTCGTGCTGGCCCCCGCCGCCGGCGCGCTCGCCGAGGAACCGCATCAAACCCTGCGTGAAGGGCTGCTCGCTCGCTGGAAAAAGTTCGTGCACGGCGGGATCGCCCTGCTGCTGCTGACGGGGGGCTACAACTACTATCTGCAAATCCTGTCCCTGCGGGAGATGCCCGCCGAATACCGCAAGCAGTACCACATGCTGATGGGGATCAAGATCCTCATTGCGCTGGCGATGTTTGCAGTGGCCTCCATTCTGGTGGGACGTTCCGCCTCTGCGGCGCGGATGCGTCAGAATCCCCGTCGAGCCTTGGGACTCGTGGTGCTCCTCGGCGTCCTGATCGTCGGGATCTCGGGCTATCTGCGGGTGAAGGGGACATCGGTCCTGAAGTCGATGGCGGTGCAACCCGCCGCCGCAGCTGCCAAGGAATAGGCGTCGCCGCCCGCTGGAGGCCGTTAATTCTGCAGCGACGGCCGACGTTCTGTGGGGGAGGCGGCGATAACGGCCGGGTGCACCGGATTGGACGTCAGATGGGTTGAGTCCCCTTCCAGGATCCGTCCGACCACAATCCGCCGCTCCGGGACCGCATGCCGATTGCGGTCCATCGACAGGGAAGCCACCTCCTCCCAGGGGAAGGGCAACTCGGGGACTTCAGTCCCTCCGACGTGCACGCTGAAGAATTCGACGCCTGGTGGAACTTCCCCACGGGTCAGCGGCCATTCCAACAGGGGCACCGGCTTGGTGTAATAGTGCAGGAACAGGTGATGCAGATGATCGAAGCTCACCAGCCGGGCGTCGGCCGGCAGCCGTTGCTGCATGGCGGCGACGGCGGCGGGGACGTCTTCACTGCGCTGCTGCTGATTGGTCATCACCGGGCCGACGAAGGTGATGCCCAGGAACGCCGCCATCAAGGCGGCGCCCTGAGTGAGCGACCACGGAGTGGGCCGAAGCTCGACGCGTCGCATCCCGAGGCCCAAGCCCAGGGCCAACAGTCCGTACGCAATCGTCGGCCCCAGCGGCGGCGTTTTGATTCCGGATCCCACGAGGGCCCAACCCACAAGACCGACAGCAGCGGCGCCCATCAGAACGCTGCCTCCGCGAACGAAAACGCTCCACAATCGCAGAGCCCCGGTGTTCGCCGTTTCAATGAGCAATTCCGCAGAGATGCCGACGAGCACCGCGAGGCACGGGAACAGGGGCATGAAATAGCGGGGACGGGCCTCCGGCGGCAACCAGACTGACGGAAAACAGACGATCACCGAAATCACCAGAAACAGCAGCATGTCCCGCCGCGGGCCGACTTGCCGGCGGATGTCGCGATCGGTGAACGCCAGGTAAAACAGCGACCACGGCGCCAGGCATCCGCAGATCACAGATGGGGGATAGACCAGCAGATGCGTGAGGAAGGTTGACAGCCGACGATCCGAGAAGCGATGGGCCACATTGGAGAAATACATCAACCAACTGTCTTCCAGGCCCAGCATCCAGGTGAAGGGAGCCTGCCAGGCGCCCACGACCACCACGAATGTCGCGACGCCGCTCAGGTGACCCCGTGACAGCAGCCAGCGCCACTGGCCCGTCAGAATCAGGTAGGCCCAGGTTGACGCGAAGAAATACAACGGCCCCTGCAGTCCCTTGGTCAGCGTCGCCAGGCCGGCGCATGCTGCTCCCACGGACCAGTAGACGACCGGCTGCCAACCGCTCGCCAGCCCCCCATGCCACAGAAGCAGGGCGGCGGCCATCATGAACGTGAAGACGGGCTCGGTTTCGCCGGTCCGACCCTGCTCCAGCACCTGCAGCATCGACCCATATGCCGCAGCCGCGACAAAGGCGGCCGTGGGCTGCAGCCGACGTCGAGCGTACCAGTAGACCAGCATCATGGTCGCGACGGTGCATGCGACGCCGGGCAGGCGGATCGCCCAGGGATCAACGTCGCCGGTCAGCAGGGCGGTTCCGGCAATCAGCCAGTTCTGCAGCGGCGGACGACTCAACCGGGGCACTCCCTGGGTGCGCGGGACAACCCAGTCTCCCGTCCGCAGCATTTCGCGTGCGATGACCGCTCGTCGCGATTCCTCCCCGCGGATCGTGAGCGTCGTCAGCCGGGGCACATAAATGGCGATCGCCAGCAGAACCAGACACCACAACTGCGGCTCTCGAAACCAGCGGACGGCCGTCCTCTCGAAGGGGACCTCAGCGGCATCCATCGTTTCCACAGACATCGTTCTGGACCTTGACGGAATTCGGGGGCGTCTGGCTGCGTCTGCAGGCGTCAGGCGGCGCGGATGCTGGCGGAGGACTTGGTTCGCTGGTTGGCGACGCCCGCTGGACGGGTCGCAGCAGAATCATCGCTGCGAAAGACCCACAGACGACACAGGGCGTAATTGAAGCCCATCCCGGCGACGACTCCCGCGAGCGGGGGCGCCCAGGGTTGCGACTGGAACGAGGGGATCCAATACCAGAGTGCCAGACTGGTCCCCCAGTTGATGACGGCGCCCAACAGGCAACTCGCACAGAAACTCAGATACTGCGACCAGAAGTCTGCCTGCCGCTGGTCGCCGAAGGTCAACATCCGGTTGCCGCCGAAGTTCCATGTCATCGCCACCCAGATGGCGGCGGCGCGCGCGATCGCCGGGGGAAAGACGGACAATGCGGCCAGAAAGCACATCAGATCGACCACCATTCCCGAGGCGCCGACCAGCGCGAATTTTAGGAAGTAGGCGAACTCACGGGTCCGGTGCTCGTAGAGCCGTTTGAGATGCCGCAAGTAGTTCATCTGCTCGCGGAAGCTCAGTTTGCTTTCGCCGTGCAGACGGTCGGCGAAGAAAATGGGAACTTCCTGCGGTTGCCGGCAGCCGCACTTCACAAGCAGTTCCAGGCCGATCTTGTAGCCGATCGGGTCGAGGCTGGCGGCGTGATCGAGGTAGCTCTGACGCCGCAGGCCGAAGAACCCGGCCATCGGGTCGCACACGGAGGTCAACGGCCAGGCGAGAATGGTCGCAACTTTGGAATTGAGCCAGCGAAACAGTCCCCAGTCGTCCGCCGTGCCCCCGCCCGCGACGTAGCGGCTGCCGATGACGAAATCGACGTTGGGTTGCTGGAGCGCCGCAAAGAGTTCGGGAACTTTTTCGGGGGGATGCGACAGGTCCGCGTCCATTACAATCACCACGTCGCCTTGCGCGATCTGGAATCCCGCCAGGACCGCGCTCGACAAACCTCGCTCATGTTCGCGGGTCAGCAGCTTCACGGGATGCCGCTGCGCGAGATCCCGGCAAGCCTCCATCGTGCCGTCGCGGCTGTTGTCGTCCACCACCAGAATTTCACAGGAGATCCCCGCTGCTGTGGTCGCGGCGTCGAGCCGGGGAATGAGTACGGGAAGATTCTCGACTTCGCGGAACGTCGGAATGACGATCGACAGTTGCAGGCCGTTCATTGTGCGTCATCCCTGTCATGGCCCCGGCTCCATCCTGGCGGGGCGAGCACATTCCGGTGTGAGGACGGGAAAATGGTCCTTGTCGAAATCCGCCTCTACGATCGCTCGTTCTCAGTCTGCGCCGCGACTGCGGGCGTGTGCGTGATGCGGAACAATGTGTAGCGGTCTTGTTCGTTCCGTTCGCGTCGTGTGTAGGTGCTTTGCGAGACTTGTTCGACTTTGCCGTAGGTTTCCAATTCGGTTCTGGCATAGCCGCGGGCGATCACGTAGCACTCCGGCGACGGCGGCAGATGGGCGCCGATCTCCTGGGGGTTCCAGACGCCAATCAGCGGCCGCTGCACATAAAAAATGTGCCGGGCGATCTCTTGGCAACCCGACGCCACCAGCGGGATCTGCGGATCGACCAACCGCTCCACCTCTGCGAGAAACTGTTTGTCGGCGGCCGAAGGGTCACGTCGCGGCATGACGGCGGCCTGGGCGTAGATGTGCCCCGCCAGCACCGTGAAATAGAGCGTCACCGTCGTCAGACGGACGTCGCGCCAACCGCAGGCTGCGGAGAGGAGCCCGAAGCTGACTCCAAAGAGCCCCCCCAGACACAAACCGTCGATCCGCTGGTCGGGTCGCCAGCCAGCGACGAAGATCCCGCCGATGACGGAAGCAACGGCCAGGAATCTCAGAGTCCACTGCCAGCCGAGTTGCGAGCGTTGAGCGTCTTGCAGCCGGTCGCGCAGCATCAACAGACCCTGCGCGATGACGGCGGAGAGGGCCGGGAGAGCGTAAATCAGATAGTGATGATGTTTGCCGGAAGAGAGACTGAGAACCGCGGGCTGGCAAAGGGCCCACCACCAGACGAAACGATCCGATCCCTCCGGCAACCGCCAGGCGCGTTCGATCGACGCCGGAGCCGCGATGAGCAGGATCGGCGTCCACGGCAGAAGCTGCGACGGCCAGGTGGTCAGGTAGTACCAGAACGGTTTTGTGTAGCCGATCTCGCCGGCGGCCCGTCCGACGGTGTGAGACAGCCACAGCCGCACCGCTTCGGGGTCGCGAAGCGCGACCGCCAGCGGCCATGCCGCAGCGATGGCTAGTGCCAACGCCATTCCCAGCGGCGACCACCAGCGACGCCAGGCGGCCCAATCGCGTCGCAGCAGCAACCATCCGCCGCAGGTCAAGAGCGTCAACACGGCCCCGAAGGCCAG
>JANRLN010000082.1:0-5789 GCA_033762515.1 Planctomycetaceae bacterium | reverse complement strand
GGCGGGTGAGCTCTCCCGGACGTCATGACGCCGATGGGGGCCCGGAATTAATCGGTAGACCGACGATGCCCGGCCATCCAGCGCATGGCCGTGATCAAGTCTCCCTCGTGACCGCCGTCAAAGATCGTCACGCGGGTGGGTCCGGCAACTCGGCGGACGAGAACTCGATGGGTCCGGCCCAGTTCATCGGGAGCTCTGGCTCGATCCGTCGGAGAAATGCTTTGTCGAACTGTCATCGCGGCAATCTCTGCGGGGGAAAAGCAAACGTCGCCGTGTCCCTGCCCTTCGGCCAGCAGATTGAACGCGCGCAGAGCGTGACTGATGGGCACCGAACCGTTGTGACCGTCGGTGATGCCCGCGTTGATGTCCAAGGGAAGTCCCTTCGCGCCCGCGAGATGTGTGAGGGGAGACCGTTGTCGGTATTCCGCATCGATCTCGGGAGATGTTCCGGGGGCGCCTCCGCAGACTTGAACCAGATGCTGAGCATAACTCTGCTTGCGGGCGACCGATTCCCCGTGCCACGCAGCCAGATCACTGATCGGGACCCACGCGGAGGCTGCCGCCCAGAGTTCGGGATGTCGCCCCGCCATGATGAGCGTCATGTGTCCGCCACCGCTGGCCCCCGTGACGTACCGCCGGCCGACGTCGATTGCGGTCGTCGACTCGATCCACTCAACCGCGTCTACAACGTCCTGGACCGCCAGTTCTGAGGCGCAGGCTTCCGGTCGGAAGTTCTGGCCGCGGAAGTCGGGATGAATCAGCGACCAACCGAGCCGTTGACACTCACGTGCACAGATTGGCACGAAGCTGTCCTGGTCGACGTTTCCGCTCCAGGTGTGCAGCAACACCAGCAACGGAGTCGGTCCGGTCCGCTTCTCAGGGACGAAGCACCGAACCTTTTGGCTGCTGCCGTCCCGGCTGCTCTGAATGACGGCTTCGCGAATCACCGGCGGATCGGCAGCCTCATCCGCCTGCGCGGGCGTGATGGCAAGCAACATAGCGACGCAACTCAGCCAATGGACGCTGCTCATGGCGGGGAACCTGTTTCGATTTGAGGGGGCGGCGCGAGACATTCGCAGTCTACTCCATCATCGATTGACGGTAACCCGAGCGTCCGACAGAGTGTGTGAATCCGCATCCTGTGCGGCCGATGGCTCTGAAAAACACCGCGGACTCATGCATGCGACAGATTCTTCTCGAACTCGACCAGACGTTGCGTGCCAAACGCCCGGTCTGTTACACCGCGCTGGTCGAAACCCGCGGTTCGACGCCGCAGAAGGCCGGGGCGGCCATGCTGGTGTTTCCCGACGGATCCCAGTCTGGAACCTTAGGTGGGGGGTGCGTCGAGGCTGAGGTCAAACGTCGAGCCTTGGAACTGCTGGCGTCGGGAGGCACGGAACTCCTGTCCTTCCAACTCGACAGCGATTACGGCTGGGACGACGGACTGATCTGCGGCGGGCGGATGAAGATGCTCGCCGACCCCATTCGACCGGGGGACGACATCGGCTATTTCCAGATGCTGGCCGATCAACTCCTGGCGGGTCGCGGATGCACGGAAGGGGTGATCATCGATGCCGAACAGGCGGGCGGAGAAGCAGGAGGGCGGTATCTGTTGGATGCAGACGGAAACGTCTTGTCGCAGCGGGCGCCGTCTGCGATGCCCAACGCCATTCGCGAACATCTGCGACCCCTGAAATCCCGTCCGCGACCATATGTTGCCAGCGGCGTGTCGTATCTTCCTCACTTGCCGCGATGCCGCCTGGTGATCGTAGGGGCAGGGCATGTCGGGCAAAAAGTAGCGGAGCTGGCTCACGACGTGGGCTTCGACGTCTGGGTCATCGATGATCGCCAGGAATACTGCAGTCCCGAACGATTCCCGACCGCGCAGCGCCGTATCGTTGGGCCGATTGATGACGCGTTGAACAATCTGCGCATTGACGGCGACACGTATTGCATTATTGTAACCCGCGGTCACAATCACGACGAAGAGGCGTTGTTCCACCTCGCCGCCACGCCGGCCCGATACGTCGGCCTCATTGGCAGCAAACGCAAGATTAGACTGATTTTTCAGGATCTGCTTGAACAGGGAATTGCGCGCGAAACACTGCAACGCGTCTATGCCCCCCTGGGATTCGAAATCGGCTCGCAAACGGTGCCCGAGATCGCCGTCAGCATCGTCGCCGAGTTGATCGCCCATCGCAATCTCGGCCGGCTGCCGGACCACGTTCGCGGTCCGTCACTGCTGGACGACGCTCCGAAGTGAGTCCCCGTCGGCCGCGATTTCGTCCGCTGGAGCCAGGCCCGGATCCGTCAGTCATTGGCGACCCCGACGTCGACACCGGACTGGCTCCATGCCGGCAACCGTTACTTTTCCGCGAGCAGCAGCAGGAGCAGCGCCTGCTCCATTTCGCGGGGGTTGAAGGCAAACGGACCTGGCCCCCCCTGAAAGGCAACCTTGCCGCCGCGGTCAATCACATACAACCTGTCCGGCCAGCCGCCGTAGGTCCGTCCGACTTCGTTGTCGATCCCGTCGACCACCATGGGCGTTTGGATTTTCATCTCCGATGTGAATCGGTCCGCCACTGAGCAGCGTTCTTCGAGCGTCTTCGGCTGCTGGATCAGGATACCTGCGGCGGCGTTGGTGGAGGAGACGTTCTGGTCGTCCGAGGGGTGGGCCTCGCGGACATAGACGCGCAGGAACTCCACTTCGTTCTTGTAGTGCTGGTATAGAACCTCGAGCGTTTCGGTATAGGTCCGATAGTTGCCGCACGTGAGACATCCAAAGATCAGCACCACGGGCTTCTCGCCGCGGAACGACGACAATTGGACGCTCTGACGGCCGTCCGACGAACTCAGCGTGAAGTCCGGAGCCAGCTCGTCGACTGCCGGCACTCGCCGGACTTCTTCACCATAATCGAGGAGCAATTCGCGGTGTTGGAATCGCCCTTTTCGCTCACGCTGAGTCTTGACGACTCGGGGCAGAAAGACCAGTCGTTCCAGATCGGCGTCGTCGAGATACCCCTTCTCTCCCGCCTCACGAACGAAGACCGCCTGCCACTCTTCGGCCGAAATACGTCCGTTACTGCTCGTATCGATCGGCTTAAACAGTGCGAAAGCGGTCTCTTTCCGGCGTGTGAGCGGTCCGTCGGTGGACCAGTCGAAGTCGTCTGCGGTCAGCTGGCCATCCCACGTCAGGTCCAGGCGGCGGTAATGCTCGGGAGACCCTGAAAACTCCTCGCGGGTCACCTTGGCGTCGCCATTCTTATCCTGCTGCTGCGCCAACCATTCCCAGCCGTAGCGTGACTGGCCCTGACGAATCGGCTGAAACACCTGAGCCGACCCGCCTGCGGGCTCCGCAAGAGGTCGATCGGCTCCCTCGCAGGCCGGGAGCGCGCTGACTGCCAACGTCACGGTCATCAAAGTTCGGAACATGGGTTCTCGTCTCCGCAAGGAAGTGATTTTCTGAAGTTAATGCAGGCGCTGCATCATTGAGCTTCGGTTGAGGTGCTGACGCCGGGTTTCGAAGTGAGATCGAAATCGTAGGCGCCCGGTGATCCCGGGACAGTCGCCTTCAGGACGCTCTGCCTGTTGTATTCCGCGGGCAGCGTTTCGGGGATCGGGGGGCGTTCATCGCCGGTCTGCGGATCCGGTTCCGCATCTCGACCCGTGTGAATGCTCACGATGTACTTCCCAGCGGGGGCGCCTTGGCTGTTGGTGCTGAACGCCAAGTCGTAGTAGCCGCCGGAATTCGTGAGTCCGATCACGGAGCGACCACCCCCAACGGGTGTGTAGATCACTCGGGCCTGGTCGAGCCCTTCGGTATCAAGCGTGACGCGGCCTCGGACTCGGTGGAGTTCAGGATCGTCGCCGTTCCCTCCACCGCACCCTGCCGCCGCAAGCAGCAGCAGAGCACCGATCGGCAGACGACGACGAGTTCTCGTGGACGGACCCAGGGGCATCAGAGGAATTTCCCAAGCATGGTTGGACCGGTGCTGTCTGCGGCTTCCTTTCGGCGGGGCCTAGAAGTCGCCAACCACCTGGTTGTCGTTGCGTCCGGCCAGACGCTGGAACAATCCGTAGGTCGCTCCGGGGTTGGGGTCGAGTTCAAACGGCCCCGGCCAAACGGCGCAGTTGGTCACCGTGTGCGTGGTCGTGTCATAGCAGCGACCGGTGTGGTGGACATTCTGGCTGATGAACCGCACCTGACCATCAGCCATAAGAAAATGAGCCCCACCGGTATGGAGGCTGTGCCACGAGGAATTCAGGATGTTGATGGCCGCAGACTGCGGAGGGTTGATGCCGAACTCGGAGTTGGACATCAGTCCGTTGCTCGCTCCTGACGCATATCCCAAGGTCGCGCTGACCGCGCCGTAGAGCCGAGTCGCCGTCGAGAGCTTCCAGGTGAACTCGCCGACGGCGATGGTGTTTGATGTGCCGTCGGTGATGTCGCGGAGGCCGATCCGACTGTCGCGATGGAACAACCCATTGAAGCGGCTCTGATTCTGCGCGGGTGTCCCTTGCGAGTTATTGAAGAACGACCCCGCGGACGCCTTGTAGCTGCAGGTGGCCTGCGGCAGCATCCGGCCCGTGTTGCCGGCGACTCCGAAATTGAGCGACTCGGGCAGCACATCGCTGGGGCACCGCATCATCGCGAGCGGCGTCGCAGCCAGTTGCCGGTTCGAACCTGCGGAATCATTGGACTGCGGATAAGCGTCGTTTGACAACGGGTACTCGGGTCGAAACTGATTGTAGAGCGGCGCCTGGTCGAAGTACGGCAGCACAAAATAGCTCCACCCAAAACCATTCCCCCCGTCGGCATTCGTGCTGTTGCCGTCAAATGTCCCGATGTACTGGTGCCCGATCGGAAGCAGCGTGTGCGTGTCGTGATAGTTGTGCAACGCCAAGCCCAGTTGCTTCAAATTGTTTCGACATTGAGTCCGCCGCGCCGCCTCGCGGGCCTGCTGGACGGCCGGCAGAAGCAACGCGATGAGGATGGCGATGATCGCAATCACCACCAGGAGTTCGATCAAGGTGAAGCCGCGTCGACTCTTGACAAGCATGGAAGCGTCTCCGAAGGGTGATTCACGAAGTTGGGCAGCGAATGAGTGCCGAGAAGAAAGAAACGGATCGGTGTGGAAGACTGCATGAGAGGTCAAAGACATTCGATATGATAACCGTTCAATTGAAGACATTTTCGCGTTCCAGGGGAAGTTGAAATCCATCCGACACGCGCGTCATGTACAATCCGCGGCACAGCCACCAGAATGTTGCTAGGGCTCGATCAGGTCCAAAATCGTCGACGAGCGTTTGGTAGTCCCCTGGCGTCAGGTCCCAAGGTGTTTGGCTCAACTTGCGGGCATAGGCATAAGCCCGTTGTTCTGCTGGCGGGAATGCCAACCAGTTGGAACTGGCCAGTTGACGGGTGCGTTCCGCCACGGCCCCTTTGTCCAGGCCGGCGACTTCCAGCAGCATCTCGCAATGACCCATGCAATAGTTGCAGCCGATGCTCCGCGTTTGCACCCAGAACAGGCTTTCCTCGAAGACCCGATCTCCGGCAGCCTCGGCCCACATGGTCCGAGTGGAGATGCTCCAGGGAACTGCCAGTTCGGGAACGTAACCCGAGCAGACCAGGTTCCAGACGATTCGCGTGGGGCGAACCGCCATCGCGGGGGGGATCACTTTTTGTACTTGGTCCCACGTCGGGATCGGTAAGCGCGGGCGACGCTCGCGTTGTATTTCCAGGCGGGCCTGCAACTCGTCGTAGCTGATCGCCCCCCACTCCAAATCGG
>JANRLN010000081.1:0-10960 GCA_033762515.1 Planctomycetaceae bacterium | reverse complement strand
CGCGGGTGATTGCCGACCTGAACCAAGTGTTGATCCTGCTCAAAGGATTGCCTCTGGCCTACAACCGAGACTTGCAGGAAGACAAGGTCGCCTTCTTCGATGCCTACGACACTGTCCGCGCCTGCCTGGAATTGGCTTCGGCAGTGGTGCGCCGCGCGCAGTTGCAGATCCACGCCATCAATGCCCGCGTCGAGGAGGGTTTTCTGGACGCCACCACACTGATGGAGTACCTCATTCAGCGCGGCGTGGCCATGCGGACCGGTCACGAAATCGTTGGCAAACTTGTGCGTCTGTGCGAGGAGCGCGGGCTGCGGTTGGCGCAGCTGTCGTTGAGAGACTTCCAGGACGTCTGCCCGCAGATTGATGCCGAAGTCTATGATTGGCTGGGTGTTAAGAACGTGGTTTCCAAACTGCGGAGCTATGGCAGTGGTGGTCGCGCCTGTGTTGCCGAACAGGTGGCCGAATGGCGGACCCGTCTGCGTACTGAGGGCTGATTGCAGTCTTTAACGTTCGTGCGGCGATCAACGGCGATTGGCTCAATTCGACCTCAGCCTTGCCGCATCGCAAGATGCCGCTTTCTGTCTTCAAGACTTTCTGTCTTCAAAACGTTGAGCCTTCGTCCGACGCTGCGCCCGCGATTCGCGTGCGACGCCGAGGCTGATCGACGTCGGCGCGACAAGGTGCGCTCGTTCTCGAGCTGCGTGGTGCGAAAAGCCGCCACGAGCCTTTCCTAGATTTTCCATATTGCCCATCCTTTTTGTTGCCGTTACAATTCGCACGACCGGCGCATTCGTTAAAATCGTTACAACCGGACCAGGTCTCCGGTCGGACCAGTGCGTCGTGGCGAATTCGGCAGGGGTGCGTAACATGAATCTGTGGAAACAGTTGTGGTGCGATGAATCCGGTGCGATCCTGACTGCGGAGACCGTGATGGTCGGCAGCATTGCCGTGCTTGGCGGGCTGGTCGGCCTGAATGCGGTGGCTTCGTCCGTGAACGCCGAAATGGTCGAGATGGCATCCGCCATTCGCAGCCTGGATCAAAGCTACGCATTCACGGGTCAGTCGAGTTGCCGCGCGTGGACGGCGGGGAGCTACTACATTCAGCCGAAGGTGGAAGAGTCGCTCCGAGAGTTGTGCGGGGAAGCCGAGGCCGACGTGGTCACCATCCGCAAACAGATCGACGAACAGCGGGCAGCAGTCAATCCCCCGGAGGTGACGGATCCGCCCCCGGCGAACGAACTCCCTCCCAAGCAAGCCGACCCCGAGAAGAAGCCCGCCAAGAAGTCCAAGAAGAAGGGGGCGAACGCCGACGAAACGGCGGAGTCGACGAACGAGGTTTGACGCCAGTTCGGCGGAAATCTACGACGTTTCGGTGGTCGCCGACGGATCCGCCCGAATGATTCACTGCGACCGCAAGACGGTGGATTGAAAACAGGAATCCCGCCGGCCCTCAAGCTTGAGGACCGGCGGGATCTATGAAATCAAACGGCGTCCGGGCCGTTTGTGAAGGGGTGCTCTTCGCCGCCGCTGGATTCGCGTGCACCGCTGAGATATCGGCTTGGCCGACGCATCCTGATCAACGGCAACCGCAACTTTCACCGGCATCGGCCCACGTTTCCGCGCCGCATGAAGGCGGGCAAAGTGTATCGCCGGGGGCACGGGCGGGGCGCACGTCGGAAGGCGTCTTGCCGGCCGGCGCAAAACAAGCGGCCAGTTTCACCACCGTGAAACTGGCCGCTCTACGTTACCGTTATCCGTATCGGGCGATGTCGGACCGCCCGTCGTAGAAAACTACGGGGAGATCGCGTCGTCCAGCTTGTCATCGACTTCGTTGATGCGATCGAGCGAGATCGCGCTGATGATCACCGTGGCAATCACTGCCGTGACGATGAAAATCATTCCGCCGCCCAATCCGCCGAATTGGCCGCGGGCGCCATTTTCGCCGAGGATCAACAGGGCTTGTTCCTTAGCGGCCGGAGGAGCGACTTCGCTCTGCCAGACGCGGTAGGTGCCGACGGTCTTGCCGCTGGCAACTTCATAGACGCCGCCGCGAAGACCCTTGACCGCGAAACGGCCCTGGGCGTCGGTCGTCGTGCGAGCAACTTCCTTGCTCCCCTGACGAACGATCACTTCGGCATGGTTGGCGGCGGTGCCAGTGTGGTCGACCACGCGACCGGCGAAGGCGCCGTCTGCCTGCAGACCGATATCGAGCATCGAAGCGTCGACGGTCTTGACATTCAGTGCCTTGCCCGAAGCGGCTTGAACTTGCGGCGCCGGCAGCATCAGGCCGAGGGTCGCCAGGGCAACAGCGGCCCCACGAACGAGATTCAAAGTCTTCATGTAAGTCGGTCTCCTTGTGACCCATCCTGGGAAGGAACCCATCACCCGCTCACGGTCACGTAGGTGATAGGGACGACTGGAGCGTCGCGGCGCGTGCCGACCATCCCGAAAGGTCATGAAGACGGCGCTTTGTCACCGGGACAAAAGGCCCCGATGATCGCTGCGTGCCGACATCCTCCGCACCCAGTCCTTTGGGAACTATCGGACAGGGCGGTACGTCGTCTCCACAAGGAACGTCAGGTAATGTCCCCAACTCCCGAAAAACCGGTCCTCGGACGCGAGAACCTGTCACCTTGCAACGGCGGTCGGCAGATTTTGCGGGTTTTTGGCGCACGTTTGTGATGCGACCTTACCGAGAATTCCGATTTGTATGCATCTGGGAACGTTGATAAGATCTGTCGGTCGGGGAACGTTGATCGATCCCGTAAACCGTGCCTTGGCAGTGACAAATCCTGGTGCACCTCATGTCACTTCCCTCGCGTTCGCGACGATCTTTTCTGGTGGCGTCGACTGCCGGCTGGGCAGGCTGGCAGTTCGGAACCGCTCGGCCCTGCACCGCCGCACCTGCGTCGGCTGCTTCCGCGCCGGCCGCGGCTCGTTCAACAATCCTGTTCTTCCTCTGCGGCGGAGCCTCCCATATTGATACGTGGGACATGAAGCCGAACGCCCCGCGGGAGTATCGGGGGCCGTTTCAGCCGATTGCCACCTCCGCCCCGGGTGTACAACTTTGCGAACATCTTCCGCTGCTCTCCCGGCAAGCCCACCACCTCGTCTTGGTGAACTCCATTGGCGGGACAGTCAACACCAACGACCACCACGCGGGCTACTACTACAACCTGACTGGGCACGTCCCTGATCCGACATTCTTGACTCAGGGCAACAATCGCACGCCCTATCCGGATGACTGGCCCTTCATGGGGGCCGTGGTGGGAGCCAAACGCCCCAGGCATCCCTACTTACCCAACGCGGTGACGTTGCCTCATAAGCCGAGCAGGGCTCCGTACACCCGGCCCGGCCAGTTCGCCGCTCGATTGGGGGTTGAGTACGACCCTCTCTATCTTCAGGGCAGCCTGCAGCAACCCTTGAAGTTCCATGCGCCCTCCTTGGAACTGCAGGCAGGAACCAGTGCTGCACGCGTCGACTCCCGCAGGCAGCTTCTGTCGGTCCTGGATAACGCCCGCCGGGAACTGGATCAGGCCGCTGTAACCTCGGTCTGGACCAGACAACAGGAGCGAGCATTTTCTCTGCTGGTCTCAGCGCAGACGATCCAGGCCTTCGACGTTGCCAGCGAGCCTGAGTCGACTCGCCGGCGTTACGGGAACACCATCAATGGAATGAGCCTGCTTCTGGCCCGGCGCCTCGCCGAAGCGGGCGTACCTTTTATCACGGTCTTCTGGATGGAAAATGAAAAGCTCGCCGGTCGCTGCAAAAGCGCGGGGGGTTGGGATACCCACGGCAACAACTTCGATTGCCTGCGTCAGAATCTGCTCCCCGAGTTCGATCAAGGCTTCTCCGCGTTGATCGCCGACCTCGCTGATCGAAACCTGCTCGACGAGACTTTACTGCTGGTGACCAGTGAAATGGGACGGCGGCCCAAGATCGGCGACCCGCGTTCGGGCGGGGTCTCGGGCGCCGGGCGCGACCATTGGACCCACTGCCTGACGGACGTCCTGGCCGGCGGCGGCTTACGCGGCGGCCGAACGTATGGCAGCAGCGATCGACTTGGCGAATACCCCGCAGATCATCCCGTTACACCGGCCCATGTCACGCGAACGGTGTATCACGCGATGGGGATTCACGACCTCGAAGCCCGCGACAATCAGGGGCGGCCTTACAATCTGCTCTCCGACGGCGAACCATTACTGGAACTGTTTTGAGAGACCCTGGGCGGCGCGTACGAGAACAGTTCGTCTCCCCATCTCGGCGGTTTGAGTTCTTCATTCACGTTCGACTCAAAACGCTTTGACCACCGCCCCGCCGTCGACAATCAACGTTTCGCCCGTGATGAAACTTCCGGCGTCGGTCGCCAGCAGCAGGGCGGGACCGATGAGTTCTTCGGGATCGGCCCAACGACCCAGCGCCGTTCCCGCAGCCAGTTTGGCCAACTGTTCCGGGGTGAAGCAGCTCTTCGGCAGATCGGTCAGAAACGGTCCCGGTGCCAGGCAGTTGACCGTAACGCCGTGACCGCCGAGATCAAGCGCCTGGGCTCGAGCCATGCCCACGAGCGCCGCTTTTGTCGCCGAGTACGTGCTGCGTCCGGCGGTTGACACAAACCCCATGATCGATGAGAGATAGATCACCCGCCCCCAACGACGATCTTTCATTTGCGGCACGATGGCTCGGGTGAGCGCCATGCACGACGACAAATTGAGTTCCACCAATCGGTCCCAGGTCGCATCGTCGATCGCGTCGATCGCCTGCGGGGTGTTGCTGCCGGCGTTATTGATGAGGATGTCGATCCGCCCGAAGGCGTCCAGACTCTCTTGCGCCAGCCTCGCGGCCGCTTCCCTGTGACTCAGATCGGCGACGAAATAGCGACCCTGACGACCGGTTTGCGCCAGAATGTCCGCGAGGGCTGGCGCCAGTTCGTGCTCGTGACGGCTGGCGATCACGATATCGGCTCCCGCTTCCGCAAGACCCCGCGCCATCGCCTTGCCGAGTCCTTTGCTGCCGCCGGTCACCAGCGCCACTTTGCCGGTAAGATCGAAGAGTTTCGAAAGCATCTTGGTTTCTCTCAGTCACCATCGCGACCTCACGTCGCATCTTCATCAGAAAACTTGGGTGGATTCGCGTAGAACTCGCTCAGGTCCAGTTTCCCCTGTGTTTCCCCTTCCAGCAACTGCAGTCGTTTTTCCAGCCGCTGCAGTCGCACCTCCAATTGGGGATGCAGTTTCATCTGCCCGGCATTTGGAGTCACCCGCGGAACGGCCGGGTAATTGAGTTGCCGCTGCAATGCCGCGAACAGGTACAGCGGATCCTTGCCGCGATTCGCCTTGGCGATCCGCCCTTCTTGTCGACCAAAGAGAACCGGCATGCCGGGCTGAAAATCTGCACGAACGCGGCGTTTCTCTTCGACGTGCAACTCCGATCGATAGTAGATCAGATCACAAAATTCCTGCTCCGCCAGCCGCAACCGCACTCGCTTGATGAACTCCCGCCAGCTATCGTCGTAGAGCGGGTCTTCCGCGAGGGCTTCCAGTCCGCGATCGTACCCGAGCCGATTCCGGGCGATGCACTCGAACTGATAGATGAACAGGCCTGCCGGAGTCGGACTGTCGCTGCGATACTTGGCCTCGCGCTCGAGCACCAACAGCGCAATCCGCTGATCGAACTTTGACTTGTCCTCTTCCGACTTCTGCAGCACGAACGCCTGAAACGCCGTAAAATAGTGCTTCAGCATGGCCATGCCGGTGCTCATCCGCCCGGAGTGCATCAGCTCTCCGCGCAGCACGTCCAGCGCCATCGGCAGCTTCGTCGTGGCCAGAATCTCCTGACCGATGTCGGCAATGATTTCCTGCGAGGGCAGACTGTCATCGAGCCGCTCCCCAAAGACGCGGAAGAAATACGCCTGCTCGATGTACTCTTCACGATCCAGGACGGGCATGGGGGATTGCTATCGGGGGAGATTTGACCGCATCGGCACGTGTCACTGAGTCTGCCGAGTCTCTGGCGCGCTCCGTCCCTTATCGTAGTCTTCTCCAACGGGTTGGCACAGTGACCAACTTCGATCACACGGGATACCGGCTGGCGTCCATCGTCGGGTCGTTCTTCAAATCGGACAGCCGCCAGACGTACCAGGAAGCGATCGTCGAGTAGGGCCGCCAAGGTGCGGCGATCCTCAGGCACGTGGATTTGTCCGGATGTTCCGCCAGACCATACAGTTCGCGCATCGATGCGCGCAGTCCGAGGTCGTCATGCGGAAAGACGTCGACCCGGCCGAGACTGAACATCAGGAACATCTGGGCCGTCCAGCGGCCGATCCCGCGCACTTCGACCAGTTCGGTGATCACCTCTTCGTCGGGAAGTCGATGCAGCTTCGCCAATTGCAATCGCCCGTCGAGAACACGGGTTGCCAGGTCGCGGATGTAGCTGGTCTTCTGGCCCGACAGCCCGGCCTGACGCAGTTCAGCGTCGGACAGCTTTGACAGAGCCTCAGGAGTCAGTCCGCCGCCGTTGGTCTGCGCCTCCAGTTTCAGGCGGACCGAGCGAGCGGCCTTGGTGGAGATCTGTTGCGAGAGAATTGAGCGGACGAGCATCGCGAAGCGATCCCGTTCCAGTTTCAGCGAGAAGGCGCCGACGCGGACGATCAGTTCGCCGAGGATAGGGTCCTGCTCCGAAAGATGGGCCACCGCCGCGGCGACCACTTCGCGGCGACGGGTCATCAGCGTAGGCATGGTCTGAAGTCTCATGGCGGTCAACAGAATTGAGCGATGCGCGGACAAAACCACCGCCGCTATTGAGCCGGTGCATGCACATCGACCCGGTCGTGCAGCGTGTAGAGCCGGAATCCGTCGCCATGGGGAATGAGCATGCCGCTCGATTTGTTCTCGGCGATCGGCCGCAGCGGGTTGCCGGGGTACTTTTGCCAGTGGATCAAGTCGTCCGAAGCAGCCAACGCCGTCGACCACAGTGCCGGAGAACGATCCGCTTTGGCCCCGTGATAGACCGCGTAGTAGCGCCCCTTATGCCGCAGAATCTGATTCATTGCGATCAGGTCGTGATCGTAATCGGCAGGGCCGGGCGACAGGACAGGTTGGTCCTGGACGTTGGTCCAAACTTTGAGATCCGTGGACTTCGCCAGCCAGACGCCGGCATCGCGACGTTCGTAGAACAGATGCCAGATCCCATTCTCCACCCAGGCGGTCGGGGTGCCAAACGGGCCGCGGGGAATGGGGGTTCCATCTGCGAGGCGCACATCAAGGATTCCCTGCCGCGTCCAATTCAGGCCGTCCGCGGAGGTGAGCAGGTGCACCCGGTCGAGGAAGCCCTCAGCGAACATGTAGAGCTTTCCGTTGTCGCTGACGACGCAGACGTCCTCGACCCAGTGTTCGCGGTGGAGGGGATTCTGCGGTGATCGCGTCCACGTGAGGCCGTCCGTCGACGTCGCCAGGCCGAGCATCTTGAGTCCGCCCCGGTCGCCATCGTAGCCGGTGTACCACATTCGCCACTGATCGCCGTCCTTGAGGACGTAGCCGCGTTCGCGAATGCGGAGGTCCCAATGTCCGGGTCCCGCGCCGCTGAAGACGGGCTGCGGCGTCAGCGGTTCCCATCGGGTCAACTCGGTTGGGAACGGTTCCTCTCCCACCGCGACAGCAGCGACGGCGCAGGCAACGCACGTTGCAAACAGACGAGACGCTCCACTCCAAATTTGCATGGTCATCGGCGGTAATCCAGGGATCCAGCGGGGCCCGTGACGCGGAGACAGTGTATTCTGATAGTTGCTTGTCTCAGACTCTAGCCTGTTGAGCCTTATGTCGTCCGACACGTCCTCATCGCCGCGGTTGTGTCCTGTGCCCGTCGTGGGGGTCACCGGCGGCATCGGCTCAGGAAAGAGCAGCGTATCGCGGTGGGTTGCGGAGCGTTATCCCGTGTTGCTGGTGGACGCTGACCGGCTCGGTCACGCCGCGTTGACTGTTCCGCAGATCCAAGAGCAATTGCATGCCGCGTTCGGCGCGGAGATTTTCGGCGCTTCCGGGGACATCGACCGCCGTCGACTGGCGCAACTCGTCTTCGGCGACGACCCGGAGCGGCAGGCGGCGCGTCGACGCCTGGAACAGATCGTCCATCCAGAGATCCGCCGGGGGATGGAACAGCAGCTGGCCATGGTCGATCCCAACATTCACTGTGGCGTCGTTCTCGATGCCGCGTTGTTGCAGGAAGCCGGCTGGGGTTCCGCGTGCGATGCGGTCGTATTCATCGACGCTCCCGTGGAACAGCGAATGAAACGTGTGCAAGAGCAGCGGGGTTGGACCCCTGAGGAGCTTGCAGCGCGCGAACGCAGCCAGTGGCCGCCGGAGCGGAAGCGATCAGAGGCGACACACACAATTTTCAACGGGGGACCGCTGGAGACTGCAGGTCGGGAGCTCTGGGAAATTCTTTCCGACCTGAACGCACCGAGTACGTAGCAGAATCCGTGCATATGTCGTCTCGGGCGAGTTTTCCCCCAAATGAGTGTTGTTTTTTCAGGGACCGAGGTTCAATAATAGAGGCCAGACCGTCTCCGTTCTGCTGAATCACGGTTTCCCGCCCCAGAAGATCGACCCAATCGCAGTCTTGACTAGGCTGACTGGTATCAGCCCGATCCCGCTCGTATGTGTTCGACGCCTCGTGAATTGGTCATTCCCGATTCACGGTCGCCATTGTTGCAGCGCAGCCACGAAGGGAATCGTTCGGCACATTCCACAGATCATTTGAATTCCATGAAACTCAGCTTTTCGGTCAGGTGCGTCAGGGCCAACCTAGGCTGGCCTGCCGAAAGCTGATGGACTGAGATTGCAGCACACGGATCACCTTCCAGCACCCCAAGATCGACTCCCGCTGACATCAGCATCGCCTCCCCGCAACTACCCATCCCGTATCCCGTAAGCGCTGAATCACCTCCCATGTCCGCAATGAAACCTCGCCCGTCCGTTTCTCGACTGGGGACTACCGGTCCTCTGGCTCCCCCAGCCGCCAATGCGTCGCCAGCAAGTGGTTGGGACGCCGACGAACTCATTGCCGAAGATCCCCCTATCGCGACAGGCAATCAGGCGCTGACCCCCTCGGAGACTGCAGGCAATGACGACGACGAAGACGACGTCGCGTTCTCCTCCGACGAGCGGTATGAAGAAATCAAGCGCGGGGACACCGACATCCACATCGCCGAACTCCAACGGCGAACGATGAAGGAACTGATTGTTCTCGCCCGCAAGGAAGGGATTACTGACTACACCGGGCTGAAGAAGCAGGATCTGATTTTCAAGATTCTGAAGGAACGGACGAAGATCAATGGGCTGATGTTCGGCGAAGGGACGCTGGAAATCTTGCCGGATGGTTTCGGCTTTCTGCGCAGTCCAGATTATCACTATCTGCCTTGTCCCGACGACATCTACGTCTCCCCCAGCCAGATCCGTCGCTTCGGCTTGCGAACCGGAGCCACCGTGGCGGGGCAGATCCGACCGCCTAAGGAAAATGAACGCTACTTCGCTTTGTTGCGCGTTGAGGCAATCAACGGCAGCGATCCAAACATCCTGACCGAGAAAGTCTCGTTCGACGATCTGACTGCGCTGCACCCCGAACGGCGGTTGCGGCTGTCATGCGATCCGACGCAACTCAGTACGCGCGTGGTGGACATCGTCTCGCCGATCGGCATGGGGCAGCGGGCTCTCATCGTCTCGCCCCCCAAGGCCGGCAAAACGATCCTGCTGCAACAACTCGCCAAGGCGGTGCTGGCGGGAGAACCCGACGTCTATGTCATCGTGCTCCTCATCGACGAGCGGCCGGAAGAAGTGACCGACATGGAGCGGCAGGTCAAGAGCCCCATGTGCGAAGTCATCAGCAGCACGTTCGACGAACCCCCTGCGCGGCACATCCAGGTCTCGCAGATGGTCATCGAAAAGGCCAAGCGGATGGTCGAGTTCGGCGTCGACGTGGTGATCTTCCTCGATAGCATCACGCGTCTGGCGCGGGCATGGAACAGCGAGTGCCCGCAGTCGGGCAAGGTGCTGTCGGGCGGTCTTGATGCCAACGCGCTGCAGCAGCCCAAACGCTTTTTCGGCTCGGCCCGCAAGGTCGAAGAAGGGGGCTCGCTGACCATCATCGCCACGGCGCTCGTCGAGACCGGCAGCAAGATGGACGAGGTGATCTTCGAAGAGTTCAAAGGCACCGGCAACATGGAGATCGTCCTCGACCGCCGCCTGGTCGACAAGCGCATCTATCCGGCGATCGACATCAACAAAAGCGGCACGCGCAAAGAGGAAATGCTCATGGACCCCGAAGAGTATCGCCGGGTCTGCGTGCTGCGTCGCGTCTTGCACGACATGAATGCGCCGGACGCCATGGAGCTCTTGGTCGGCCGACTGCAGAAGGCCAAGACCAACGCCGAGTTCCTGATGAGCATGAATATGAAGTAGGTGCCGCTCACCGAGCGGCAGCTAGGGCGCGGCACGAGCGGCTCGACTTTGCCCCACTTATAGAGTAGGCAAAGATCACATTTGTGCGCAAGTTCGATTCTCGATCTGTGCGCCTCGCCGAACCACGCACCTTCTCAATTGACACGCTGAAGCACCAGGCGCTTAATAAGGGTACCTCTCTTCTCCCTTATCACGTCCTGTTATCGGTATGCCTGTGTCTCGTCGCTTGCGGGGCTTCACGCTCGTCGAGCTGCTAGTGGTGATTGCCATCATTGGCATCCTTATTGCGCTGTTGCTGCCCGCCGTGCAATCGGCGCGGGAGGCTGCGCGGCGGATGCAATGCAGTAATCATCTAAAGCAGCTTGGTTTGGGCGCACACACGCATCACGACGTCTATAAGCACTTTCCGGCGGGCGGCTGGGGTTGGGGCTATGTCGGCGATCCCGATCGGCCCAAGGACTGGCGCCAGCCCGGCGGCTGGCTATTCAACCTGCTGCCGTATCTTGAAC
>JANRLN010000080.1:0-5402 GCA_033762515.1 Planctomycetaceae bacterium | reverse complement strand
GGCCTGGTCGCGCGCGAGGGGATGCTGATCGTGGAAGATGGAAAGTGAGAGAGGCATCAGGCGTAAGGCATCAGGCTTTAGAAGGGCTCAACAGTTACTTTTCCTGCCCACTGCCCACTGCCCACTGACCACTGACCACTGACCACTGACTACCGACCACTGACCACTGACCCCCACCATGCTCCCCTTTTCCGGCACTCTCCGCGCGATCCGGCTGGCCTTCAAAAGCCTGCTGCTGCACAAGCTGCGCTCGGGATTGACGATGTTGGGGATTGTGTTCGGGGTCTTTTCCGTCATTGCCATGCTGGCGATCGGCGAAGGGGCCAGCGCGCAAGCTCAGCGACAGGTATTGGCGCTGGGAGCGACCAATATCATCGTCCTTTCGGTCAAGCCTCCGGATGACGGCGGGTCGGCCAGCCGGTCCTCGGGCAGCAGTTCCCGCTCGCGAATGCTCGTGTATGGGCTGCTGCGATCGGATTTTCGGTTGCTCCAGGGAACCTTGCCGAGGCTCAACGGCGCCGTTCCCATGCGCGAGATTCCCAGCGAGATCCGTTACCTCAACAAGACCATCAACGGTCGTGTCGTAGGCTGCACCGCCGAGTATCTGGAGATGAATCACCTGGAGATGCAGGTTGGCCGGTTCCTCACCGACCAGGATCAAGACGATCTCGCCAACGTCTGCGTCCTGGCCGCCGAAACCGCAGCCACGCTGTTTCCCTTCGAGGACCCGCTCAAACAATCGGTGCAGATCAAGAATTATCGCTATCGCGTCGTCGGCGTCACCCGCCGCCGGACGGCGTCGGCGGCAGTCGGCGGCAGCATGTCGGGGCAGGACTTTAACAAGGATGTGTATATTCCGCTGCAAACGCTGCGCGTCCGCATCGGCGATCGCGTGTTCAGTTCGTCCGCAGGAAGCTTTTCGGCCGAGCAGGTCGAACTCAATCAGATCACGCTCCGCGTCCAGGACCGAGAGGACGTGTTGCCGATTGCCGAAGTGGTGAAGGAATCGTTGACGCGGACCCACGGCAGCGTCAAGGACTGGGACGTCATTGTCCCGCTGGAGCTGCTCAAGCAGGCCGACCAAATCCGCCAGATCTTCAACATCGTCCTCGGATCGATTGCTGCGATCAGCCTGGTGGTCGGCGGGATCGGCATTATGAACATCATGCTCGCCACCGTGACCGAACGCACCCGCGAGATTGGGATCCGTCGGGCTCTCGGCGCCCGTCAACGCGACATCATCGAGCAGTTTTTGACCGAGACCATCGTGCTCTCCGGCGCCGGAGGATTGATCGGTGTGCTGCTGGGGCTGATGACTCCGCTGGCCTTCAAGGGGATCCAGTGGATTGTGCAGAACTTCGTACTCGATTCTTCCGCGGAAAACACGCCGATGGGCAAGATGCTCACGGACATGCAGCCGCAGATCGCCATGTGGAGTCTGCCGGTCGCGTTCGGGATCTCGGTGGGGATTGGCATCGTCTTCGGCATCTATCCGGCGCGAGCCGCCGCGAAGATGGACCCGATCGAAGCCCTGCGTCACGAGTGATCGCGGAGAGCTTGGACCCCTGCCGCCGTCGGATCAAGTGCCGACGGGACGAGGTTCGCCATGCCGCCGCCCGCGAGCGTCTCGCGACGACAACGTCGCCGGAGCCGCCTCTGGGCGAATGGGAGAGCCCTTCCGCCGCACGATCCCCCGGATCTCAGGGTGTGTACGCCAAGAGCAGAAGGATGGCTGCGGAGGGTGTTCAGGCCGTTGCTGCCGCGGCTTCCAGCGGCGGCTGGGTCCAGGAATAGACGTGCGTCTCGAAATCGATGATCTCGACGATCGTCTTGCGGCCGGTGACCGGGTTCAGTTCGAACCCATTCGTGGCCAATGCCGTGGCGTGTTCGGAATTCGCCACCAGCCGGCCGTCTTCCTGCACCGCGCGCCACCACTGCAGGTGCGGCCATTCCTTACGAACGGCCTCCAGGCAGGTGATGATGGTCTTGCCGTTGACGCCCGGTTTGAACCCGGCGCGCTCAGCCACCTGGGCATAGGTGGAGAGCTTTTCCAACTGCTTGAGTTCCCAGAGGACTTCGGCAACGGCTTCGGCGCGGATTGATGGCATAACTGACTCCCGATGGAGCATGTGCAATTTCGGTCGACTCCAGGGCGAGTCGGACGTGAATGCACCGCTCAGACGGACTTAACCACCCGTCAGTGGGACGAGCGGTCCACAACAGAGAGGCGTCTTGATGGGATGGCCGATCCCTGGCCGCACTGCATACACTTACAATACCGCGGGACGGCACCTGACTCAATGCCGTCGGCGCAGGGTTTGGCTTTTGGCAGAACGCGGAGGTCGGGGAAGCGGCGTAGGAATTTGATCCCGAGCAACCCGAACTTCCTCAAAAAAATCGCCTCTGATAGACTTTCCGACGCGAGTTCCCTGCGGCCAAAGCCATCGCCGCCCTCTTGAGACCACTGAAGACGCCATGCGCAACGAATCCGAAGTCCCCGTCGCTGACAATCCCTTCACGATCCCGGTTGCTGAACGCATCAAGCGACTCCCCCCCTACCTGTTCGGCCGCATCAATAAGCTCAAGCACGAAAAGCGCATGGCCGGCGTCGACGTGATCGACCTGGGGATGGGGAATCCCACCGATCCCCCCGACCCGCTGATCACCGAGAAGATGAAAGAGGCGCTCCTCGACGCCAAGAACCATCGCTATTCGGTGGCCAACGGGATCTTGAATCTGCGGAAAGAAGTCTCCGCGCGCTACTTCCGCAAATACGGAGTGCGCCTGAATCCCGACAACGAAGTCATCGCCTGCCTGGGGTCGAAAGAGGGCTTCAGTCACATGTGCCTGGCGATGATGGGGCCGGGCGACACCGCCATCGTCCCTGCACCCACCTTCCCCATCCACGCCTATTCGGTGATGCTCGCCTCAGGGAACGTGATCGCCCTCGATGTGCGGAATCCGCATAAGTTCCTCGAAAACGTCGTCTACACCTGCGAACACCTCTATCCCAAGCCGAAGCTGGTCATCGTCAACTTCCCGCACAACCCGTCGGGAACCTGTATCGAGCAAGGCTTCTACGACGAACTCGTCTTCCTGGCGAAGAAGTACAAGTTTCTGGTGATCAGCGATTTCGCGTACGCCGACATTTGTTACGACGGCTACAAGGCTCCCAGCTTTCTCGCCAGTCCCGGCGCCATCGACGTCGGCGTGGAATTGACGACGATGAGCAAAGGTTTCAGCATGGCCGGCTGGCGCGTCGGCTTCTGCGTCGGCCATCGCGAAATGGTCCGGGCGCTGCAGACCATCAAGGGCTATTACGACTACGGCATCTTCCAGGCGACGCAGATTGCCGCCATCGTCGCCATGCGGCACTGCGAATCGGCGGTGGAAGCCATCGCCGCCGAGTATCAAGACCGCCGCGACGTGCTGGTGGATGGCCTGACCCGCCAGGGTTGGGACGTCGAAAAGCCCAAAGCGGGGATGTTCTGCTGGGCGAAAATTCCCGAACCCTGGGCGGAGATGGGGTCCATTGATTTCTCAATGAAGCTCATGGAAGAAGCCGGCGTCGCCGTCAGCCCCGGCCGCGGCTTCGGCGAAGAAGGGGAAGGCTACCTGCGGCTGGCGATCGTCGAAAACAGCCAGCGCCTGCGGCAAGCCGTCCGCGCGATCGGCAAGGCGCTGAAGCTGGAAGCCGCGCCGGCGGCGTGAGTGGGTTGAGAGTTGATGGTTGAGAGTTGAGAGTTGAGGGTCAGAGAGATTCGATCGATGGAGATCTGCCGACTCGACCGTTGCTAAGCACCGATGCCAGTCTTTGTCCCAGAGGGACTTCAGCCATTAGCCGGCGGTCGCCGTCCGCGGCGCACCGCCGGTAGGTAAGATCAGAGATCCGTGCATCCTGGAAGGATGCCGGCCCGGTGGGAAATCGCCTAACGCCAGGCGTTTCACGCCCCTACGCATCCTTACGACGACCCTCTTCGAATCGAGCCGATCATCCCTGCCGGGATGATCGGAGACTTTGATCGTCGTCCGATGTCCGGTGGTGCGCCGCGGACGGCGACCACCGGCTCATGGCTTTCGATTCCTGCCGGGATCAAAGGCGGTTCGCTTCAAGGGGCGCTTGCAGCTTGTCACTCTAAATTGTCCATGTTGAATGTCTGAATACTGCCATCGAGAAACCGAAAGAATTCTTCGATCTCCTGGAGTACTGGTACGAAGGTCAATGGAGAGCTTGCAGGCAGACGAATCGGCACTCGACAGATCGTCGATTTTCTTGATTCACGCAGAATTGCCGGGGGATTGGATTGGAAAATATGTTGTCTCACCGTGTCGGCGATCGCTTCTCGCTGGCCGATATCACCAGCGAGAAACTCGCTTTGCACGCCTACTGATGGACGAGTTGCAATCTCGAATGTGCATCGAACGCGGCCGTTTTCTGGCCTTGGAATCCACAGCTGCGCGTATTGACCATGTGGTAGCCGCAACAGGTTACATCGTGCTGTTACACACTTCTCCCGACGGCTCAAAGTCCACCGGTCTTCGTCGTCAATCTCCGAAAGTACCACACCCAGACGGTCACGCACCGCAACGCAAAACTCAGAAGGCGGAAGCTGTTCTTTCGTCATCATTGCTAACTCCAGTGTGAAGGTTGAAACTGACTCGATCAGTTGCACGTTTTCGATGTAGCAATCGCAACCCTATGAATCAGAGTTGGTGACATCAAGGGACACTTTGGGATTTTTCGGGGGAACTTTTACGAATGCTGTCATCATGTGATCCTCTGACCCCGGCACCACTCGCGTCCCACCCCACCCCGCATTGCATCGACCAGAAATTTCAAGAATCGTCCGTTAATTGCACTTCCCCAACAGAACTTGATGGGCGTGACTGATCGCCGCGCGGGGAGGTTGTGCGGGGAGACGGGGTGATGTCCTCTCAACCGAAGCGTCAGTCGGGGGCTGATGAGCCGCAGATGCCGACCGGGTTTTGAGAATTGCGGCTCGTCATTCGGGCAGCAGCCTGCCGCCCCAGTTCACCGCGAACACCCCGAAAAATCGATGACTGACGCTCACGCCTGTGTTAAACTGCCATTGTCAGGCGCATATCTTTGGCCCTCAACCTTCATCTGTCTGCCGAAATCGAGATGGCGCTGCGTTGTCAGGCGGAAGCCGCCGGTACGGACGTAGATGCTTTCGTCCCGTCGTCGTCGCCGAAGGGATTGCGGAGGACTTGCGATGTCTCCATCCAACAGATTCGGACCTGCGAAGCGCCGAGCGATTCCGCGAACGAATGGAACGCTGTACCGCACTGCATCCTGGAATCGACTATCGGATTGATCACAGCCGCGAGTCGATTTACGACGCCGCACGGAGTGAAGTATGACCATCACCGTCAGCCTTCCC
>JANRLN010000079.1:0-2901 GCA_033762515.1 Planctomycetaceae bacterium | reverse complement strand
TGGACGAGGGAGAGACGCCGGTTTCGCGGCAGAAATCGGCGAGGGTGAGGACGCCGCCGCGGCCGTTGCCGAGGCGGCGGACGAGCGCGAGGATGCGTTCGTTTTCCGGGTCGGGCCGGGTCGGCGCTGTCGGGAAGGGGGTGGTGACGCGGTGGGTGTCTGCGGGAAATCGGACATGTTCAGGCCTCCTCTACCCTACGCGCCGATGTTGCGCGAATTTTTGACGAAGCCGGACGTCTGAAGGGCCTGCTAGAATCGGGACCGTGAGAGCACCACGGCGTCGCGGATTTTTACAACGGACGAGTTCAACGGCATGGGCATTCGACTGAAGGTGACCGGCGGTCCGCATCTGGGGAAAGAATTTCAGTTTGACCAGCACGACAGCTTCATCGTGGGTCGCGGCAGGCAGGCCCATTTCCAACTGGCGCATGATGATCGCTATTTCTCGCGGGTGCATTTCATGGTGGAGATCAACCCGCCGTTGTGTCGGCTGGTCGATCTGGGGAGCCGGAACGGAACCAAGGTGAATGGCCAACGCGTGACGACGATCGACCTGAAGGACGGGGACCTGATTGCCGCGGGCAAGACGGTGATTCAGGTCTCCATGGCCGCCGACGCCACCGAGTCGCCCGCGGCGGACGCAGAGTTCAACACGATCGGCCCGACGTTGCTGTACCAGTCGAACACCGCCACGGCGAACGAGCGGCTGAACGCCGAAACCGCGTTGGACGCGGAGGGATTGGAACTGCTGCCGGCCGAGGCGCCGAGCGAACTGCCGCCGGAGATTCCCGATCCGCACGGCCACCTCCCGCCGGACTATCGCCAGCGCGTCCAGACGGCGCCCCAGCCGATTCGGGGCTATCACCTGGTGCGTGAACTGGGTCGCGGCGGAATGGGGACAGTCCACCTGGCCATCCGCGACGCAGATCGATCGATCGTCGCGGTGAAAACGATTCTCCCGGGAACGGTCGTCAACCGGCGCGATCAGGAGCGGTTCCTGCGGGAGGCTCAGATCCTCCGGCAGCTGATTCATCCGAATATCGTTTCCTATCGGGACAACGGCGAATGCGACGGGCGGATCTACTTCGCCATGGAATACGTTCCCGGCCGGTCTGCGCTGGATGTCGTTCAGGAGGCCGACGGGAAGTTGCCCATCAGACGGGCGGTGAGGATCACGCTGCAGTTGTTGACGGCGCTGCGGTATGCCCACGCCGAAGGATTCGTGCATCGCGACATCAAGCCCTCGAACCTGCTGGTGACGGCGTCTGGGGCGGAGGACGTCGTCAAGTTGACCGACTTCGGTCTGGCCCGCGCCTACCAGGCGTCGGGATTGAGCGGTTTGACCATGACGGGGGATATCGGCGGCACGATCGGGTATATGGCGCCCGAGCAGATCACCGATTTTCGCGGAGCGCAGCCGGCGACGGATCAGTACGCGGCCGCCGCGACGCTGTATTACCTGCTCACCGGGAAGTTCGTGCACGACTTTCCGCAAGACACCGGCAAACGGCTGATGATGATCCTCGACCAGCAGCCGGTGCCGATCGTCGACCGTCGACCGGGCATCCCCGAAGGCTTGGCCAAGGCGATTCACCGGGCGTTGGCCCACGATCCGAAAGCGCGGTTTCCCGACGTGCGCGACCTGTTCGTCGCCATTGAGCCCTACGGTCGGACTTCAACCGGACGCCCCTGACGCGAGCACGGATGCGCCCGCGAACTCAAGGCGCACCACGCCATTTCAGCCAGGCGTCGCGATAGGCCGCCGGGTCGTTGCGATACTCATCTTGCGGGATGTCGGCGATGCCGCCGGTTTCGTCCAGATAGCGTCCCGTCAGCACGCGCACCGCCAGCGGCACCGCGTCGCGTGCTCCCGCATAGACCGGCAGTCGCAATCGTCGGTACGCGCCGTTGGATTGGAATTGAATCGCCGTCGCATCGGAATTGAACCAGCCCGGGGGGTCCACGGGAAAACCCGGTGAGATCGAAGTCAGAACGTCGCCGGTCTTCAGGTCCCAGATGCGCAAGCGGGGATCGCTGCGCGTCATGGTGGCTAGTTGACGACCGCTCCGACTGACCGCCAAGAACCTCTTCGGCCAATCCGGCTGCCGCAAGACCGGACCCAGCGGCTTGATGCCGGGAAGTTCGAATTCCCGCGACGTCAGATCCGAACCCAGGGGAATTGCTCCACGGCTGTCGGCAGTGAGCGTCAGGCCGAAGAGAAACCCGCGAAACGCAACCCCCTGGCCGAGTCGCCGACCGGTCGCGGCCTCGAAGGCGATCAGTTCGCCGCTGCTCTCAACCCCGGCAACGACCATGGTTCCATCGGGGGACAAGACGGCGTCGTTGACGTTGCCATCAACGCTCTCGTCGCGAAAAATCTGCGGCCCGCAGTCGATGCGATTCGGCAACTGAAACAGGATCGCCCGGCTCTTCACGCTCCAGACCACGGCCTTGGGATTGCCAGCGGTGACGGCCATCACCGTGTCGCCGTCATCGCTGATGTCCAGCCGGATCGGCGCGAGATTGGGAACCGACGCCAACTCGATAGCCGTTGCCGGACCGCTGGCCGGCCAAACGCGCACGATGCCGCCGGCGAATGTGACCACGCGATCGCCGCGACCGTTGAACCGACTCAATGACACTTGTGCGGGATGCGGCAGGTCCACCGCTGCTCCAGGCCCGGAACGCAGACCACCGCTCGGGTTGGGCACAAATCGCGTGCGGCCGTCCGGCGACGCACTGCGTCCCGCCTCGAACACCGGGACGTGAGCTTGGCCGCAATCATATTGATAAAGCTCCGTCTGAGCCTGCAGCATACCCCCCCCCCCCCCCACCACCCCCCGACCCAACACACAGGCCGCGCACAATATTTTGGTGTGGGCGGGAAAACCAAATACACCC
>JANRLN010000078.1:0-3398 GCA_033762515.1 Planctomycetaceae bacterium | reverse complement strand
GCTCTTTTCGCTGCCCAACCTGATTGCCCAGCGAATGGTGATCCCCGAGAACTTCCGCGTCGGCGACCAGGAACCGGCGAACCAGGCGCTGACGGCCGACGTCGACCGCAGGCTCAGAGATCCACGAACTTTGGAAGCAGTCCGCAACGACCTCGCCGAAATCCGTGCGGAGATCGGCACCATCGGCGCGACGCCGCGCGTCGCCGAGCTGCTGGAGCACCGCTTGTACGGTGAAGGGACCATCGTCGAACGCCGCGCGGCGTAGCGTTTCCGCGAGAAGCGCAGCGTTACGGCGAGCGGGGGGACGTCAGTCCCCCCGGTGACTGCAACGCATTGCCGCTGAACACGTTGACGCGAATCACCCGAGGGGCTGACGCCTCCCGGCTCGCCTTTGCGGCGCATCGCGTTACAATGCGGATTCGCCCGCACCAACCGCAGCCGAGGGGTGATTCCTCGGGCTGCGGCTGGGCCGTTTTCTGACCCTTGACCCCTGAAGCCTGACACCTCCCCCCATGGCCGAACACTACATCTTCCAGATGGAAGATCTCCGCAAGTTTCACAACAAGAACGAGATCCTCAAGGGGATCTGGCTCAGCTTTTACCCCGGCGCGAAAATCGGCGTCGTCGGTCCCAACGGCGCGGGCAAGAGCACCCTGCTCAAGATCATGGCCGGACAGGATAAGGACTTCATGGGGACGGCGAAGCTCACCGCCGGTTTCACCGTGGGGTATGTCCCGCAGGAACCGAAGCTCGACCCGACCCATACAGTTCTCGATGAACTCAACGAAGCCGTCGCCGCCAAGCGGGCGATTCTCAAACGCTACGACGAAATCAACGCCCGCTTCGGCGACGGACCCGATGCCGACGAGATGGACGCCCTGATTGAAGAACAGGGCAAAGTCCAGGAGCAGATCGACGTCCAGAATCTCTGGGAGCTGGATCGCGAACTGGAGATCGCGTCCGACGCCATGCGGCTGCCGCCCATGGATTCGGTGATCGAACCCCTCTCCGGCGGCGAGCGGCGACGGGTGGCCCTCTGCAAGATGATGCTGCAGGCCCCCGATCTCTTGCTCCTCGACGAACCCACCAACCACCTGGACGCCGAGTCGGTCTCCTGGCTCGAACGCCACCTGCACGAATACAAGGGGACCGTCGTCGCCGTCACCCACGATCGCTACTTCCTCGACAACTCGTGCCAGTGGATTCTGGAACTCGACCAGGGCCGCGGCATCCCCTGCCAGGGCAACTATTCGAAGTGGCTCGAAGAGAAGCGGGAACGCATGCGGCGGGACGACCGCTCGGTCTCGGCCCGCACCCGCACCATCGAAAAGGAACTCGAATGGGTCCGCAGCTCTCCCAAGGCCCGGCAGGCCAAGAGCAAGGCCCGACTCCAGGCTTATGAGAAGCTCGTCGCCGAAGAGCAGGAAACTCGCGACGAAGCCATTGAACTCAAGATTCCTCCCGGCCCGCGCCTGGGGGATACCGTGGTGGTCTTCGAAGGAGTGTCCAAGTCGTTCGGCGGCAATCTGCTGTACGACAATCTCACCTTCCGACTCCCCCCCGCGGGGATCGTGGGCATCATCGGCCCCAACGGCGCCGGCAAGACGACCATGTTCCGCATGATCGTCGGCGAAGAAACACCCGACGCCGGCAACATCACCATCGGCGAAACGGTGAAGATCGCCTACGTCGAACAGAACCGCGAAAGCCTCGACGGGGAAAAGTCGGTCTACGACAACATCTCCGGCGGCAACGACAACCTCAAATACGGCAACGTCCAGATCAACGCTCGCGCCTACTGCGGCAAGTTCAACTTCAAAGGCCCCGACCAGCAGAAGCCCGTCAAGTACCTCTCCGGGGGGGAACGCAACCGCCTGCTCCTCGCCAAGACCCTCACCGTCGGCGGCAACCTGCTGCTCCTCGACGAACCGACCAACGACTTGGACATCGACACCCTGCGGGCCCTCGAAGAAGGCCTGCTCAGCTTCTCCGGCTGCGCCGTGGTCATCAGCCACGATCGCTGGTTCCTCGACCGCGTGGCGACCCACATCCTGGCCTTCGAAGGCGACAGCCAGGTCGTCTGGCACGAAGGGAACTACCAGTCCTATGAGTCGATCCGCAAGCAGCGCCTCGGCGCCGACGCCGACACTCCTCATCGCATCAAGTACAAGAAGCTGGTGAAGTAACCGGCGGAGAGCCGAGCCGGCGCTCTGGCGCCGCCCGCCACCGCGAGCCCGAAGCGTGAGCGCCTGGAGTGTGTGGGGTTGTGCGGGGAAATTCGAAATCCGAAGCAAGAAATCCGAAGGAACTGGAAACCTCAAAAGCAGAAACCAGGCCCCGACGACATCTGGTTTCGAATTTCAGAATTCGAATTTCCTTCGAATTTCGGATTTCGAATTTGAGATTTGAGATTTGGATTTTGGAATTTGAAATTTGAGATTTGTAACTTCCCCCTTCCCGTCGGCAGACTCCGGTCGCTCACGCTCGCGGCTCGCCGGTTACTTCGCCGCGGTTGGTTTCAGCAGCGCCTGAAACTCCGCGTCGCCGTGAAGGGCCGCGAGGTCCGCGTCCTTCCGGGCGTGGTCGAAGTTCTCGTAGCCCTGTGCAACCGCCGCATGGAACGCGGCGAGGGCTTTCGCGCGGTACTCCTTACGGGCGGCTTGCTCCTCCGGCGTTCCCTCGGGAATCCCCGCTTTCGGCGGGAAGTCGCTCTGACCGTCCCAGCCCGAGACCAGTTTCAGACACATCCCGAACCCACAGGCAGCGTTGTAGAGGTTGTCGGCGGTGACCGGTTCCAGCGTCTGCAGATGGGCCGCCGCCTGGGCGACGTCGGCGGTGCGCTGTTTCTTTGCCAGCCAGGTGCAGCGATTCGACAACCAATTCGGCAACTCGTCGCCCCCGGCTTCCAGTAGGACATTCCACTCACCCGTTGCGATCTGCAGGTTCTCGCACGTCTTGACCTGCCCAACCAAATATTCTTTGTCGCTCGTCGATTGTTGAACGAGCTTTCCGTCATCGATCATTCGATTCAAGATTGCAATTCCCGGTCGGTACTGCTCCAGCGCCTTCGTGAACTCCCCGTCGGCCAACAAGACGTCGCCAATCTTTAAGGCGGAAATCATCAGATCGCGTTGGGCCTGGGCGGCGGTGGGATCGGCAACAGCGAGTTTCTGGCGGATGTCGAGCCCCTGCTGGTAGTACCGCAGCGCGGCCTGGGTGTCGCCGCTCTGGAGTGTGACGTCGCCGAGTTTTTCATAGGAGACGGAGAGATCGCGTTGGGCCTGGGCGGCGGTGGGATCGGCAGCTGCGAGTTTCACCAGAATCTCGTGAGATTGCTGGTAGAACCCGAAGGCGGCCTGGGTGTCGCCGCTCTGGAGTGTGACGTCGCCGAGTTTTCC